>CAJUSF010000049.1 GCA_910588945.1 uncultured Eggerthellaceae bacterium
AGGACGCGCACACCCTCCCTGCTGCCGCACCGTGAGACTTGCAGGGCTGCTTGTGGCAGCGTGGCACACGCACCCCCGGGCGAACCATGCAGGTGGTGAGGGGTGGCACAGATCGACTTGCAGCTTGCCCCGGAGCAGCGCCGGCATGTGGCCGCAGGTTGCGGGGTAGATAAAAACCTCGTTCATTCCGTGACAAGGCTGCAAGATGCCTAGATGTTGACTGTGGGCGAAGTCAGAGAGGATGTGTGCAGTGGTTGAGGAATACGAGATACCGGAGTTCGTGAAGGCGCACTTGTCCACTCTTGGATACGAGTGCGCGGCTGACGAGATGATGCCGCATATCAACACGTGGTGGAATTGGATGCGCGCCGAAGGCGACTTCTACGATTACAACGACACTGATGCGGCGGGCAGAGCCTTCAAGGTGCATAGGCGATCCATCCATCCGGCTATGAGGATGTGCGAGGAGTGGGGATCGCTTCTGCTGAACGACAAGACGCTGATCGACTGTGGGAAGCAGAAGTGCACTGACTGGCTCGCCGACTTCCTGGCGAGCAGACACTTTCTCTCGTACGGTCAGGCGGCTTTGGTTCGCGCTTTCGCGCTCGGTACGGGCGCGTGGGCTGCGTGGGTGGACTTGGGCAAGAAGGCCATCCAGATTCGACGATACGACGCGCGGCAGATCATCCCGCTTTCGTGGGATGATGACGGGATAAGCGAATGCGCATTCGTGACTGAGGCAGTGACGAAGGGAAAGCGGGTGACGCAGCTTCAGATGCACGTTCTGAGCGATTCCGGTTATGTGATCAAGACCACCTACTTCGACGGCGAGGGCAAGACCATAACTGTGGACGGTGTTCTGGACGCTTACGAGACCGAGTGCCCGACGCCCACCTTCGCCATCTTGAAACCAGCTGTCGCCAACACGCGCGTGGATGGTAGCCCGTATGGTCAGAGCGTGTTCGCTGACGCATTGGATGCGATCCAGGCAGTGGATATCGCCTACGACGCGCTGGTGAGCGAGGTGGACTTGTCGAAGATGCGCATATTCTTGGCTGACACGATGTTCGACGTCGAGCAGGTTGGCAAGAACAAGAAGCCCGTGGCCATCCCGTTCGGGAAGAACGATTGCACGATCTACCGCAAGGTGGCTTCGACTGAGGACGTCATTCGGGAGTTCGCTCCGGCACTTCGCACCAAAGAGCAAGCCGAGGTATTCCGCGTTGCCATCCAGACTTTGGGTGACTTGTGCGGGTTCGGCCTGACCTACTATGACTTCGATTCGCGAGGCTATATCAAGACCGCGACCGAGGTATCGAGCGACAACGCTGCCTTGATGCGCAACATACGCCGTCACGAGAACCTGCTCGAAGGATCCATGACGACGATAGCAAAGGCGATTCTGCACTGTGCGCGACGTTTGGGAGTGAAGCTGCCCAAGGAAGGACACGTGCGCGTCGCCTTCGACGACAGCATCATTACGGATGTGTACACCGAGAAGAAGCAGGACTTGGAAGAGCTGAACCGCACCATGTTGCCTTACGAGTACCGCATGAAATGGTACGGCGAGGATGAAAAGACTGCGAAAGCCAAAGCCGCTGAACTGAGCGCGGCACCGACCAAGGTAGAATAGAGGACATGGAAAACGAACCGACAACCCAGCAACCCGAACCCTACATCGACGCGCAGATCGCAAAGCTGAAGAAACAAGGCGTCACCTTCGATATTTGCACTGAGAGCGAAGCTAGGGAGTACATGGCCGATAAGTGCGAGCCGCACAAAGTGAGCGCGTATGCGCGCCTGTTCGATGTTCATGACAAGGGCGAACAGAAGGATAAGTACGTTGCACTCGACTTCAGCCAGCTCAAATACCTTGCCGATCTGGATCAGCGTCTGCGCGAGATTCTTCTTGTGATGACGCTCGATATAGAACATTTCTGCAAAACAAGATTATTAACTGAGTGCGCCGTTACAGAGGGAGACGGTCATTCTATCGTTTCCGGGTACATGGACGGCCTTGATAAGAAGCGCCAGAAATATGTCATGAGCGAACTGGCACGCCATGAGCATGAATCGACCTATCAGGATGCCAATCCGGACCAGATGCCGCTCTGGGCGTTTTTGCAGATGGTGTCTTTCGGAACGCTTCTCGGCGTCATCTATTATTGCGCGGAGCAGCACATCGGCGAGAACAGCGTTGCGGACTACTCGGTTCTTCATGCAATCAAATCTTTGCGCAACACCTGCGCCCACGGTTCATGGGTCCTGCTCGATCTATCGCCGAGCGCGAACGGCGAGCGAATCGCACCCCATGAAGTGAGCGATGCCGTAGCCGCCATCGGCATATCGAAACGCGCACGACGCCGTTGGCTTCAGACCGTACCCGTATCGCAAATCGCCTCGCTCCTCTATCTCTATTCACAGGTTGTGCCGAACGGAAGCACAAAGACAAGGCGTCTTGACGATCTCCAACAGTTCTTCGCTGTTGCCGAAAAAGATTCTGTTCTTCTTGAGGACAACCCCGCGCAAGCCGCGATTTCCTTCATAAAGCGCTTGACGGAGGGGTTCGGGTTGATAGAATAGAACCACATCAAAACCGAAAGGTTTTACGGGGCAGGGTCGTGCGCGGTCTTGCCCCGATTTTTTTGCTAGACTATGGTCATACTGAAAACCGAAAGGTTTTACGGGGCGGAATCGTACGCGATCTTGCCCTTTTTTTGAAAACGAGAGCTATTTCAGAACGAGCTCATTCAGCTCCGGGATGTCCACGAGCTGGCTTACCGTAATGCCCAAACCATCTGCAATTCTGCAAAGGTTGACGAACCCAATATTCCGCTTGCCATTTTCAACATCAACGAGATACGTGTGCCCGAGACCTATCATCATGCACAGCTTATCCTGCGACAAACCTTGCAAGTTCCTCAGTTCCGATATTCGCTGTCCTAATAGTCTTTTACATTCTTTTGCTTCCATGAAGCAAAAGGCTACGGACAGTCATAAATATGTCAGTATCAAAATTGTGACTATTGTGACGTATCGGCCAAATCTGCATCATCAAAGTCAAGCAACTCGCTTACGGGTACGCCCAATCCTCTTGCAAGACGACAGGTATTCACGAACCGGATACCGCGACGACCACATTCGATATCTGAAATATACCGTGCGGAGAGCATGGAAGACGAACTGAGATCCTTTTGCGTCATGCCGCGATTTAAACGTAGTGAGCGAAGATGAGCACCAAACTGTTTGCGCGACAAATCCACTACAGCATCAACGTAAATAATCACTTAAAGAGCAGGTTCATAATACAAACAGGAAAACACCTCGCTACGAAAAGCGAAAATGATTTTTGAAACGATCATATTCATTACCTGAATCTAGTGGACAGCCAATCCAGTTAGAAGCTCATGCAGACAATGACATTTATGAAAACTCAATTGGGAATCGCCTAATGAAGAACGCTCAGATTGAATCACATCTAATCTCATGGCGTTCTTTGCATTATGTTTCAGATTGACTTGAACAATGAAGCATAGTGTAGATTCATATGATGTCTATGGCTTGTTAGCATCCTATATGAATGAAGGGCGGGAAATGGGTTGTGGCTATTGCATAAGGTGCGGAAAGTGCACCGGTGAATCAAAGAAAATCCGGCGACACCACTGTTTCTTCTGCGGGGTTGATAATCCCGTAGATGCTACGAAATGTGGATCATGCGGGAAGCCCTTACCAAAACCTGCTGGCATCAAGAACGATTCGAATAAAAGGACATGAACATACAAGATCATGAATCAAACGTTTTGATCAAATGTTCTTCAAAGTATGCTCGCTCTGCCTATCGAGGATCATGAACCCCAACATCAATTTGAACTTGGTGCTCGGATGATTTAAATCCATATTCAATGTTGCTACGATCTGTTCCAACCTTCGGTAAAAAGTTGATCGATCAACGAATAATTGTTTAGCAGCTTTTACAGGAGAGCAATCACATTCGATGTAGGCTCGAAGCGCCGGATACAGTTCACTTCCCTTTTGATTATCTCGATGGATGAGCTCGATTAAACCATAGGGAACCAAAAAGAACGGATCCATGTTCGAAGAAAGCGTCTGATACGCGAACTCGAGCGAAAGATTATCAGCAGTATAGACCCCTTCTTTCAAATTCACCTCTTGTGCATATTCTATCAATGGCTTGACATGGTCGAATCCGTATTTGCAATGACGCAACCCTTGGTTCACATGGCTTGTTACTACCAATGCATTATTGTCTTCAGCGAAGCGTTCGAGAAATTCAACACAATCAGAAAAGGCATCATAAGAGGCCTTTGTGTAATTGATCAATATACAGAATATGTCATCAGGAAAAATTGGTACAGCAAATGAGAGAGAGGAGGCTAAACGATCTGCGACTGAACGAATGGTGAACTTTCGCTCCGTGTATGAGGAATCGCCTTCATGCAACAAAACAACAGCAGCTGTCACATATAGATCGTCGTGGAAGCTCCAGCCCATCTCATGAGCACTTCGGGCTAGTACATGCTTTGAGACTCTTTCGCCTTCGAGCAAACGCTTGATTGGTCCCAATGCCTCAAAATGATGCATGTCAGCCATTTGATAAGTAAACAATAGATACGCATAATTGACGAATCTTCCGAGCTCTTTTATCAATGCGTAGTGTTTGTTTGAGATATCGGTTGTGTGATCGGGCATCGACATGTTGATGCGAACCACATAGCCTTCAGGCAATGATACGTTCAATGAAAGATCTCTGGGCCCATCTATCCATTTGATCGAATGCGGCCCTTTGATACGAAACGGATGACGCATCCCTGGGTTGTTCATGAAAGAATCCTGGATCAATTTCAGTTGTTGCTTTGTGAATTGGCTGTCTTTTACAAGGTCTGAAAAAGCACTCTCAGGGGCAGCAGGACTATACTGTCGGTGGCTAATCACACGATGGTTGATATCACTGATCATGATATTGCATTTGCAGATGTCGAGACTCACCTTAACAAGGTCATCAATCGAGCCGTCTTTCGACAACACCTCATGCATTGTCTCCTGCCAAGAATTATAGATTGCAAATTCGTGGCTAATCGCCTCAAAGAGCATCGCAAAACCGACATCTTCACGCACGACGAAATAGTCGTTTTGCGCAATCCATGGAGGGAGACTGGACAACGCTACGGTTGCCCCGTATATGATGAGGGACTTCCCTTCGAAAGCTTCAAGATCATTGATCTGATCACTATTGATAAGCGTTAATGCAGCAGGGTCGATACTGCTATCTGACCGAAATACATCGAAATGTGATATCTCATTGATGTTGGGATCAGAGATGAGATTGTGCGAACTCCAATAATCCGATAAGTCCTCGGCGAAGATGTAAGCGTTGAGTTCCATTTTAATCCTTATACAAGGCCGTTGTTAATGGATGGCTTCGCTTCTACCAAGATGTATCAGCTTGCGTCCTAAACATACGCCAGCTCAGAGTAGTACTTTTAACCCTTTCAAGCATAACGAGTCGAACACATTGTATCAAAATGCTTTTCCATTCGATACATTCCGTGTCTTAGCGAAACCCTTGGCACTCTATAGCCTGAATACATCCACTGGCATTTCTATTCGAACAATTCGTTTGCCCTATGCACTTTAACGAGTTGCTGAATATTGATGCCAAACGCTAGGAGAGGAGAAAAGATGAAAGAAGGATTTATCCCTGTAGGGGAAGGGCTTCCTTCGCAGTGGACGGAAGGTGATGAGACGATCACGCGTACCACAGCATGGTCAGCACCTGGATGTCACAACGGCTGCGGCGTCCTCCTCCACACGGACAAGGAGGGCAACCTCACGAAGGTCGAGGGCGACCCGGACTGTCCGTTCAATGAGGGGCGCCTTTGTCTGCGCTGCCTGGCAATGCCTCAGACGATGAACGACCCGCATCGCGCGCTTTACCCGTTGAAGCGCCCGCGTGACCAGCGCGGCAATCCCGATGCGTGGGAGCGCACGACATGGGATGATGCGATCGATATCATCGTGAAGAACATGAAGGAGATCAAGGAGAAGTACGGCGCTCATACCTTCATGTTCAATCAAGGCACTGGTCGTGACATTACGTATTATCAGACCTATCTGGCTTCTGCCTATGGTTCAGCGAACGTGCTCGGCTGGCAGGCAGGTGAGTCTTGCTACCTTCCTCGTATCTCTGGTATGGCCGGCACGCTGGGGGGCTTCTTCCTGACTGATTACTCTCAGCAGTTCGTAGATCGTTACGATAATCCTGATTGGGTAGCTCCTGAGACGCTTGTGGTGTGGGGCGCAAACTTCTTGAACTCGAATTCTGATGGCAACATGGGTTATTGGACCATCGAGCTCATGAAGCGAGGCACGAAGCTGATCGTCATCGATCCGCGCCTAACATGGTTGTCTGCTCATGCTGAGCAACGTCTTCGTCTGCGACCGGGCACTGATGGTGCGCTTGCTCTGGGTCTGTGTAACTATATCATCGAGAACGATCTCTATGATCATGATTTCGTTGACAAGTGGACCTATGGTTTCGACGAACTCAAAGAGGTCTGCAAGCCATACACGCTGGAAAAGACCGCTGAGATCTGCTGGCTCGATCCCGACGATATTGCTCGGGCTGCTCGCACTATCGCAACCAGCAAACCATGCGCCATGCAGTGGGGTCTTGCTGTTGATTGCAACAACGATGAGGCGGTTCCGCAGGCTCATGCGATCCAATGCGTATTCATCATCACGGGTCAGATTGACAATCCCGGTGGCAATTTCCTTCCTGTTGATATCCAGACCTACGAGGGTCCTGGCTTCAGCACGGGTTTGCTCACGGAGGAGGATCGCAATCTGAAGATCGGCGTTGACAGGTTCCCCATGTATAAATATGGCTCGACCGCTGCAAGCGGTGATGCGATGCTCGAATGCCTAGAGACGGGCGAACCTTATCAGATGCACGGCGCATGGATTCAGTCCGCAAGCCCGCTCGTCTGCTGCGCGAACGATCCTGATCGCGTCTACAATGCTATGAAGGATCTCGACTTCATCTGCATGATCGATCCGTACATGAATGCTACAGCGCAGGCGTTAGCTGATGTGTTCCTTCCGGTCTGCATGTTCCCGGAGCGTAACGGTATCGCTCTCACCACCGGTTCTCAGCGTGCAGCACGCATGACCAAGGTCTGCGAGCCGAAAGGTGAGAGCAAGTCCGATCCCGAAATCGTGTTGGAAGTAGGCAAGAAGCTCTGCCCTGAACACTTCCAGTGGGAGACGGTAGAGGATCTGTTCACGGACTTCATCGAGACCACGGGCGTCACGTTCGAAGAGCTGGAAGATTTGCAGCCCATCTATCCTCCCTTCGAATACTACAAGCACGAGAAGGGTCTCCTTCGCCCTGATGGACAGCCCGGCTTCAATACGCAAACGGGACGCATCGAGATCTACTCCACGATGTTCCAGTCCATGGGCCTCGATCCGCTCCCGTATTTCGAGGAGCCAGTACCTGGCCCCGTCTCTGATCCGGAGAAGTTCGAGAAGTATCCCTATATTCTCATCACAGGCACCCGTCGCCCTGCATTCTTCCACAGCGAGCACCGCACGATTCCTGGTCTTCGCCGCGTGAACCCCGATCCGCTGGTGGAGATTCATCCCGATGATGCGAAAGATCTTGACGTGCATGACGGTGAGTGGGTCTGGCTCACGAACTATCAAGGCCGCTGCAAGCGCAAGGTCTCCGTTTCAAAAGAGGCCCTGAAGGGCGTTTTCACAGCTGATCATGCATGGTATTACCCCGAAGCTGGTCCGGAGAACCTCTATGACGTGAGGGAATTGAACGTGAACAACCTCATCCCGTACACAACGGGTAAATCCGGCTTTGGTACCAACATGAAGGCAAACCTCTGCACCATCGAGAAGTTCAAGGAAGACTAGGTGATATCAATGAAAAACAACGCATTCGTGATCGATGGTAACTGGTGTTACGGATGCCATGCCTGTGAACTCGCTTGTCAGATGGAGCGACAGTTTCCCAGCGTAGACCAAATGGGGATCCAGGTTGCCAAGCTTGGTGTGTGGGATTACGAACAGGATGGCGAAGAAAAATGGCAGGATACGTTCTTTGCTATCCCCACAGATCAATGCAACAGTTGTGCTGGAACGTTGAAGGAAGGCCAACAGCCAGTATGCGCCACGGTATGCGGTGCTCAGGCTTTGAAACTCGGCGATTACGACGAACTTATCAAAGAGGCCGATACGCGTCGGCAGATGGTTGTACGAATCGCATAGCTTTTTTAGCAACGGCGTGCTCTCGTTGAGGGAACGCCGTTGTGGGTTTTTGGGAGGAGACTCAAATGAGAATCGAATTGACAGGTTTCAAAAAGGTCATGTTCACGATCGCTGCGATCTCGACATGCTTCATATCCATGGCTGAGATGGCAGTAAACCCTGCGATCTTCGCGATCATGGAGACCTATGGCTATGACGCTTTGGGCAGTTACTGCATCTCAGCACCGGCTCTTTGTGCGGGTATCGCAGCGCTCGTCGCAACAGCGTTGATGTCAAAAATCTCGAAAAAGACGCTGATGATAGCGGCAGCGACGATCTTTACGCTGAGCGGCTTCTTTGCATGCGCCGTTCCCGACGTTGGATATTACGCCGTAATGCGCTCTATTATGGGTGTCGGCGAAGGTTTAATCTCTGCTGTCCTCATGGCCTATGTGGCAACCCTGTTCTTCGAGCCTGCACAGCATGCTTCATTCATGGGAATTTGGAATGTCGGTAACACCATCGTAGGGGCTGCCCTCTCGCTCGCTGGTGGATTTTTGGCTATTCCGGAATGGCAGAACATCTTTACGATGTTCATTCTTGGCGTTGTTGTCATCATCCTGATTGCCTTGTTCATGCCGGCGCTCTCTCGTCTTGATGCCGAAGAAGCAGACGCTCGTGAATCCCATGCCAGCGCTGAAGTAGCTCAGAAATCCAAACTACCCGGTGTCTTCTGGGCCTTCATCGTCAACTGCGTGCTCTTCTGCTTGATGGTGGGCTTGAACCTCTACTTCGGCTCTGAGTACATCGAAGAGACCGGTCTCGGTGGTGCCGATACCGCTGGTATCTATATGATGGTCTATACATTGGTCGGTATCATTCCTGGATTCGTCTTCGGTAAGCTGTTCATGTCACTGAAAGGGCGCGTATCGACTCTGTCTTTCGCACTCATGATCATTGCTTTCTTACTCATGTATTTCGTAGAAGGCAATGCTGTTGTTGTGATGATCGCATTCATTCTTGCTGGTCTTGCTTTCGGTTTGTTCTACCCTTATATGTTCGCGATGGGCGCATTGGTGGTCGCACCAGATCGTATCGACCTTTCCATGAGCGCAGCGACCGCCTGTTATCAATTCTCGTTCTTCGCAATTACATTCATCGTGAACGGACTTCGTATGGTTCTTGCGCCTGAAACGGGTATGGTCGTTCCACAGTTTCTCGCGTTTTGCCTTCTCGGCGTGATCGCGATCGTGATCAATCTTGCAACGCATGGATCCTTCAAGAAGTTCCGTGAGACGCAAGATGAGCTCCCGCAAGGGCATTAACGACCAATTCCCCATTGATCAGCTTGATAAGCGAATTAGCTCACGTTCGATAAGAAAACCTCGGAATGCCTGCATACGAGGTGCGACTCCTGACTGGATCGAATAGAGGATGGTTTCTTTATCGGATTGAGAAGAGAGAGGAAGGATTTGAAATGAAGGAGTGGAAAGAAGTTCTCGAAGACGGTACCGAGGTTGTGCGATCAGCTGGTTGGTCTGCACCAGGATGTCATCCTACCGCGTGTGGCGTTCGCTTGTTCGTCAAGGACGGCAAGCTCGTCAAGGTGGAAGGCGATCCGGATCACCCCATCACGCAGGGTCGTCTGTGCGTTCGGTGCTTGAGCTTGCCGGAGGCCGTGAATCACCCCGATCGTCTGCTCTATCCCATGAAGCGCAAGAAGGAGGATCGTGGCAAGGATACGTGGGAGCGCTGTTCGTGGGATGAGGCGTTGGATATCATCAAGGAGAACTACGATAAGGTGGTGGAGGAGTATGGCCTGCAGGCTACCGTAGCCTTCGAGGGTACGGGTCGCATGGCGTCCATCGAGTCGACGACGGCTGCTTTCAACGTGCTGCTCTCCCCGCATCTCTGCTACGCGTTCGCTGGGTACTCATGCTATGGGCCGCGCATCGCGATCACCGTGTTCACTGCGGGTGCGGGCATTCCTGAGATGGACTATGCCGGTGGCTTCGCAGACCGCTACGATGATCCCCGCTTCGAGGTTCCGAAGTACATTGTCATTTGGGGAAAAGAGCCTCTGTCTTCCAATGCAGATGGCATGTTTGGCCACGCGGTGACCGACCTCATGCATCGGGGTGCCAAGCTCATTGTCATCGACCCTCGCGTTACTTGGCTTGCTGCTCACTCAGAGTATTTCATTCAGTTGCGACCGGGTACTGATACGGCCTTGGCGTTGGGTCTGCTACGCGTCATTATCGATGAGGATCTGTACGATCATGATTTCGTTGAGAACTGGACACTCGGATTCGACGCCCTCAAAGAGAGGCTCAAGGATTATCCAGTTGAGAAGGTTGCGGAGATCTGCGATGTCGATCCCGAGATCATTCGTGCGACTGCCCGAGCCATGGCTGAACATCCAGTCTCCTGTACCTGGGGCGTTTCAGTCGACCAGAACAAGAACGGTCTGCAGATGGGTCAGGCTATCCTGACAATCAGTGCTATCACAGGCAATCTTGATGTACCTGGTGGTACGGTGTTGGGATCGATGTTGGGCTCCGATGACGGTGAAGGCCGCACGTCCATGAACGAGGACTACCATGCTGGCGAAGACATGCAGGTGTCTAGCACTTCAGGCTACCAGGGAACGAGCCAGGCTGGCGTGTCGCTCGCTCAGATCAAGGCAGAGACGCCTCCTGAGATTCAGGCAATGAGAATCGGCTCCAATCTGTACCCGGCCTATGACATGACCATGAACGAGGTGCAGCCTGACTACTTCGTGCAGTGCATCGAGCGCGATGAGCCCTATCCGGTGCGCTTCGCGTGGATCCAGAGTTCCAACTTCCTATCTCCGACGTGCTCCGCTCAGCCCGATCGCTGGATGAAGGCATTCAAGAAGATGGACTTTACGTTCGCAACGGACGTCTTCATGAATCCGACAATCATGGCCTTGGCAGATGTGGTCCTTCCGGTTGCCATGTTCCCCGAAGCTGACGGCGTTGTGATGCCTCAGTACGGCATGAACAAGACGTCTGGCTCATGCATCGTCAAAGCCCTTCAAATGGGCGAATGCCGCTCTGACGCAGAGATCAACTACCTTATCGGCAAGAAGCTCAACCCAACGGCATGGCCCGATACGTTGGAAGAGTATATGTCCACCTATCTGGACGATCAGGCGACGTTCGCTCATACGGACTTCGAGGGTCTGAAGAAGATGGGTACCTACCAAGAACCCACGGTGTACAAGAAGTACGAGAAGGGTCTCTTGCGCGCTGATGGTCAACCGGGGTTTAATACGACCTCGGGCAAGTTCGAGATCAAGTGCTCCATGTATAAATTCTTTGGTGACGATCCGCTGCCTTATTACGAGGAGCCGACCATGAGCCCGGTGTCCACGCCAGAGCTCTTTGAGGAGTACCCGATCGTGCTTACGACGGGCGGCCGCAAGTTCACCTCTTTCCATTCAGAGCATCGTCAGATTGAAACGCTTCGCAACATCGACAAATGGCCGCGCCTTGAGATCAATCCGGAGACGGCGAAGAAGTATGGCGTGGAAGATGGCGCATGGGTGTGGATAGAAAACCCCCATGGCAAGGCGAAACTGATGGCCGAAGTGACCGCAGGTGTCAAACCGGGCGTCGTGCATGCCACCCACGGTTGGTGGTTCCCCGAGCAGGAGGGAGCTGAGCCCAATTTGTACGGTGTTTGGAAATCGAACATCAACACCATGGTCCCGAACCTCGATAACGGCAAGATCGGATTTGGCGCACCTTTCAAGAACGTTCTCTGCAAGGTCTATCCCGCCGTGGATAACATCGAGAGTCCTGAAGCGCTTGATCCATATTCGAAGCGCCGCGTCGCGCCTGTGAATAAGTCTGAGGAGTAATCAGCATACTGCCGAATAAAGGAGGAACAATGAACGGACTTCTTGTTGATATTAATTTTTGCACTGGCTGCCATTCATGCGAAGTTGCGTGTAAGAATGAGCACGACCTTCCGCTTGATAATTATGGTATCAAGATCTCGAAAGTCGGACCTTTCAAGATCGAGCAGCAGGATTGGGTATTCAATTACGTTCCCAGTCTTACGAAAGAGTGCGATCTGTGCCACGAGCGCGTGGAGCGAGGTGAAAAGCCATCATGCGTGCTCCACTGTTTAGGCCAAGCCCTTGAATATGGGCCAGTGGAGGATTTGGTTAAGAGAATGGAAGAGATCGGCTCATCCGCACAGATCATGATTCCGTAATCTGGCCAGGAGCCGGAACTGTTGGTATTTTGCAGTTTCGGCTCTACCCCCATCTCTTAGGGAAAGGAACCGTTATGTGTTTTAGACCAGCTAGTGCTGCATCATCGATTAAATGTCCAAAGTGCGGTTTTGACAATCCTTCTGTCACAGACACATGCCTTGAGTGTGATGCCGATCTGACAGAAGTTAAAAAGGCCTTTGGAGATGCAGCAGCTTCCGCAGGCGATGTTGCTCCCAGCGCACCGGGAGCATCGCCCACGCCGCCAGTGCCGGGGGCACCTAAACCTCCAGCACCACCGGTCGCTTGATTAACTGATTCACTTTCTTGATTCGTTTGCGCTTGCCAAGTGCTCTCGCTATTTGGCAAGCGTTTTCTTTTCTGGCCAAAAACGCAATTCGCTCTAATTTGTAAGTGGACGTGAGAAGATCATGGATATTCAAAAATGCTACAAAACACATAAGTACAGAACGTGTCCATGTCTTAGGATGTGTCCGCAAAAGCGCAAAGAAATATCAATGGGAGTGATAAGAGATACTGTAAAACTCGAAGACTTGGGTTCAAAGAACGCTAGATGCACAACCAAACCAAGCGTTACAGACGAGTTACGAAGCGACTCCGATATAAACGAGAGTACCTCTTCGCATGAAAAGGATGGCGCATAAAGCTCACACTTTGCAAAGTGGTGAGGCATTACGTGGTATTCCTTCAATACTAATGATGCATTTGGTGTCTATGTCGATTGCTTAATCAAGCGTAGGGTTTAAATCGGAAGCTGTGAGCGCAATGCTGTAAGCCATAGCTATTTTGGGAAGTAAGTGGATTGTTCGCATGATTAATCCCCCTAGACGTCGATGACGATATTGCAATGACCCTCTTACTTCTCAAAAAAGAGCTTAGTTAGCCACCATCCAGTTTTGAATTCTGGGCCTTCAGAGCAAGATATGAGAAAACGGGGTTGATATGAACGTCGAATTTGTAAGAATGCCCAGTAGGGTTATAGCTGGAAGAATGGTTCGCACTGATGTTGGATCGATCGGAATTACCGATTCTGTCGGTTCCCTTTGGAGCGATTTCTATCAGGCAGGAAAAAGTTCTTCAATTCCAGATGCTGATATTACTGAATATGAATCCGTTACTGCAAATTATTCCTACGATAAAGGCACTAGTTCATTCAATGTAATTGTTGGTTGCCTGGTGAACTCCAAGTGCGCTTTGCATGACGAACTGGACACCTTTACTCTTCCGGAAGGGATTTATGCAAAAGTATCGTTGAACGATACGGATCCCGACACGGTAAGTCGCGCATGGAGCGACATTTACAACCACTCAGGTATCTTGAATAAGTGCGATTTCGAGGTTGAGCTTAAAGCATACAAGACCGATAAATCCGGCATAGATATCTTTATTTCTACTACGTAGAGCCATAGAGGGTGGATGTGAGTCAGTTCCATTCATTGAGTTGCGTAGACCACAAAGTGAGATGAACGGGAACTGACTCTGCTTTTTGAAATGCAATAGCTCGATTACAAGTTTTCAGATGCTTTATCGTTTGATGATACGCTCCCCTTCTTTCCCTGAGAGGTTTCAAGTAAGACGACCCCCACTACAATAAGAATGACTCCAACAACGATTGCAGCGTTCATAGGATCTCCCCATACAAGTACACCAATCACAGCCGTTGCCGCCACACCGACGCCGGCCCAGATTCCATAGGCAATGCCTAGCTGTAATCCTTTCAATGAAAGAGTAAGGAGTATGAAGCATGCGATATAGCCCACTACAAATAACGCTGTATCGAGAGGTTGCGTGAAGCCGTTCGAAGCTTTCATCATATTGGTTCCAAAAACTTCGCATGCTATAGCAGCAAAGAGAAAACAATAGTATTTATTCATTAGTGAATCCCCATTTCCAATACCACTACACCCACGATAATTAAAATAATGCCCGCAATTTTTTTCGACGAGAATCCTTCTTTCCAAATAATTGCACCCACTATCGCGGTCAAGGCTGTTCCGGCTCCTGCCCACAGACCATAAACCACGCCTAGCGGGATATCGAGCATGGCAATGCCCAGTGCCCCAAACGCAATTATGTAGGCAACGGCAAGACCGATGGTGGGAAGTAGTTTTTTGAAGCCGTTTGAAAGCTTCATGCATGTGGTGCCACAGACTTCTCCGATGATTGCAACACCAAGTAATAGATATGGCATACTATCCTCCTAATAGTCATGATTCATCTAATTATAAACTATCGTGCTACCATAGAGTCAAGTACTTTTAGCAAGCTTCAAAGGTAGGTCTTGTACATGGACTTAATGAAAAGTGGAAAGTTTGCTCAACTATGCCATACAACCAAGAATACTCTCATCCATTATGACCAGATTGGTCTTTTGCATCCCTCTGTAAAAGGAGAAAATGGGTATCGGTATTACACTCTTCGCGATTTTTGGCGTTTTCAAGCAATAAGCGTTTTCATTCAAGCTGGATTCCGTCTCTCAGAAATCCAAGAACTGCTTGCAAATCGCAATGAACAAAAGTTACTAAAAGAAATCTCATGCACGCGCGCTTCCCTCGAAGAGCGAAAAAAGCAAATCGAACATTCTCTAGACGAGCTCGCTGGAATGGACTATATGATTCGAGAAGCACAAGATCTGAAGTATGGCAAACCGATTGTTAGGCAAGAGCCTCGACGTATGCTGTATTTCTGCGGTAATGCAGAGAGCTTAAAACCTTCTGCGTCTTTTGACTACGGCTTAGTCACTAAGGATTCCACTGAAACCATTAGTATATTGCGAGATATTGAGCCGCGAGCAAGTGTGGTTCCTTATGGTCTGACGGCTTCCTATCAAAATGGCGAGGTTAAATACAACGATATGTTCTTCCTGTTGCCGTATAAAGCCAGGATTGTACAAAAAGGACGCGGCCACTTAGTTGCTTTAGAAAAGGGCGATTTCGCGTCTTTAGGTTTTAAAGGGTGCTGGAAAAACGTAAGCGTTGCTTATAGAAAACTATTAGCTTTTGCACATGACAATAAACTGACGCTCAAAATGCCTTTCTACGAAATTTCACAATTCTGGCCGTTTGATGATGAGGACAACGAATATCGCTGTACGGTGACTGCCGCAGTACAAAGGCCTACGCTTTTATAGCAGCGTTTCGAGAGTTCCCTTTTTAATAAACAGTTGTGCAATCTACCGTATCATTTCTGATGTCATTCCTCTCATCTCACGAGAGGGCTGCATATTTGCAAACTAACGGTTTTTTGACCAACAGAAGCTTTTTCTTGAACTGTGCGTGCCTTGCAAACACAAGCACGTCGAGCGGATGATCCGAATATCACAAACCTCTTCACTTTGTGACACTCCCCGAAACTCCTAACTGACGCAAGCAACGTGCTTGCGTAAACGGCCAGTGCTGCCCTTTGCGGCGGCGGGTGGGATGGTGGCGTGATAGTTAGGAGTGATGCATGGACGGAGAGAATGATGCCGCGCAGGGCGGGACAGCTGCGGAGGTTGAACCGACCGCAGCGGCACAAGCGGACGGGAACCCGCAGGACACAGGCGGCGGCACGCTGCAAGCGCAGGAAGTGACCGGTGACGAGGAAGCCGGCGGCGCTGACGGCGCGCAAGCGGCAACGGATGCGCAAGTCGACTACGAAGCGCAGATCGCCGAACGCGACGCACGTATCACAGAGCTGGAGGCGCAACTTGCCACCCAGGAGATCGACCACGAGCTGACGCTTGCCGGGTGTCATTCGACCCGCGCGGCGCGTGCGCTTTTGGACGACTACGACGGCGATGTTTCCGCACTGAAGGCGGCGCAACCCTGGCTGTTCGCGGGCGGAGATGCGGCTGCCGATGGCGAGGGTAACGGTGAGCAGCAGAGCGGTACCACCGGCCTGAAGCCCACTGGGGCCGATGCCTCTAAAGCCACGGTAGCCCGTTGGGAGCGCTTGGCCGGACTTTCCGATGACGAGGATAAGGAGTAATTGCAATGGCTAACTCGATTGCATTCAAGAAGAATTATGCCGGCATCTTGGACAAGGTGTATCAGCGGGAATCGACGTCGGCGTGTCTCAATTCCGACAAGACGATGGTACGCGCCGGTCGCGGGGCACGGGAGATCATGGTGCCGCGTATCAGCGTGACAGGCTTGGGCAACTATGAGCGCAACGTGGGCTACAAGACCGGAGCCATCAACTACGAGTGGGAAACCAAGACGTTCAACTACGACCGCGGCATCCGCTTGTTCGCTGATGCGATGGACATCGAGGAGACAGGCATCGAGGATGCGTTCGTTCAGGCGGGGGGCGAGCTACAGCGCGTGCAGGTGGCACCCGAGGCCGACGCCTTCACATTTGCTCAGATCGCCGGACACAAGGATGTGGCAAGCACCACGACCGACTTCAGCGAAGCCGAGGCGGGCGACGTGCTTGCGGTCCTGCGCAGCGTGACCAACGAGATGGACGAGCTGCAGGTTTCCACCGGAAGCCGCTTCCTGTTCATCACGCCGACACTGAAGGGCATCCTGGACGACTTCAGCTTGGCGAACCCGGCGCGGTCGAACAAGGTGCTGACGCGCTTCAGCCGCATCGTGGAGGTTCCGCAGGTGCGCTTCTATACGAAGATCGACCTGTTGAACGGAGACGATGACAAGTTCGGCTATACCAAGGCAGCCGATGGCGCGGATCTGAACTTCCTTGTGGTAGAGAAGAGCGCGGTGGTGAAGTTCGACAAGCATGTGCCGAGCCGCATCTTCAGCCCCGACGAGCTGGAGAGTCTGGACAGCTACATGCTGAAGTACCGCAAGTACGGCATCGTGGAGCTGATGGATGCGAAGCTGGACGGCATCCACGCGAGCATCGCGGGCACGACTGCTGCGACGCCGACGACGCAGAGCGCACCTGCGAACGATCCCGTACAGACACAAGCTGCAGCACAGCAGACAGCAGACGCGAGCACTGCGAAGACTGATGCGGCCAAGGCTGAGGCGTCCAAGGCGACCGCTGCCAAGACCAACGAGACATCCAAATAGTCATGCGGCCTGATGTCACATACGAGTTCTATGCGGAGAAGTTCGGCGGCGATCTTTCGGAAGAGGCCTTCGCCGCCAACCTCCCCTTGGCCGAGGCGCACACCGTGTGGGCGTGCTGGCCGCACGAGCCGCGCACCTGCGACGAGCGCCGCGCATGGATGCGCGCGGTGTGCCGCTGCGTGGACGTGTTCGCCGAGTACGGGACCGGTAGCGTGGGCGGCTTTTCCATCGGCGAGTACAAGGTGACGAGCTACGAGAACAAGGGCACGACCGGAACCGAGCTGGCGACCGAAGCGGTGACGCGGGAGCTGGCTGGTACGAGGCTGCTGTTCAACGGGGTGTGCTGATGGCGGGAATGCGTGCCATACCGAGGCGGCTGCTCCCGGACACGATGGATGTTCGGGAGCCGGCTGCTGACGGAAGCTTTGGGGAGGCGAAGACCATCGCCCATGTGCGCTTCGAGCGGAAGCGCGAGGCTTCTGCCGATGCGCATAGGAGCGAGAGCCTTTGCGGGCGCGTGTTCGTTGACGCGGTGACGAGCACGGGCGCTTACGAGGTGCCGGCGGGAAGCCGCATAGAGATCCAGGGACTGTCGCTCTTCGTGGAGAGCTGCACCGCGTACGAGGGCGCCAACGGACGCGTGCACCATTGGGAGTTGGACGTGCGATGAAGCTGGAGAAAGCAATCAAAAAGCTCCTGGAGATCGCGGGGATGCACGACGTGTATGTTGCGCCTCCGAGCGTGACCGAGTGCGCCGAGCCCATCTGTGTGGGGCGTGCCGTATACGACCGGGAGGCGAAGCTGGCCGGAGGAGAGCGCGGACGCGCCACCGCAAGCGTACTCGTGTGCCGGGAAACCGATACGTCGGCACAGGATGCGGCTTTCGGATGCGAGCGGGCATTGGTGTCAGCTGCATGGGAGCGAGTGCGCGATGTGCGTGGCGGACAGATCGTATCGTGTGACGTCGGCACGCCTGTGTTCAAGGAGCGCGACGGGAGCGGTCGCTTCGTATACGAGATCGCGTTGGAGTTCACGATCAAGAGGGACAGGGTCTGATGCACGGACTGGCGTTCAATGGATACGATTTCAGCGAGGTGTGCCAGGCGCAGACCATCGAGGTGACGCCGCACCGCGTGCGTGCGGAGGCGGTACCAATAGCTGGAGGTTTGGGCGCACGCATGACTAGCGACGGGATAGTTGTG
>CAJUSF010000050.1 GCA_910588945.1 uncultured Eggerthellaceae bacterium
ATGTCCGGTTATCTCTTCGGGCTGGTTGCTTGTTCCGCCACTAGTGCTAGTAGACGCAGAGGAGCTAGACTTATCAGAGCCAGCAACACCACCAGTCTCTGACACCAACCCTGTGCAGCCGTCGAACATCTTGTACATATAGGTCTCGCGCTGACCGTAGGAGCCGGCGTTGCCAGCCACAGCGCTCGTGCCGATGCCGTTGAGGTCGACCTCCTTCAGCGAAGAGCAGTTCTGGAAGAAGTACTGCAGGTTCGATGCGGAGCCGATAGTCTTGCCGAGCAGCAGTTCGCCATCGGTGCCGACAGCGGTTGACTGGAACGACACAGATTTCAGGTTGGTGCAATTCGCGAACATCGAAGACATGTCGACGCTGATAGCAGCGCTTGGCGTGATGTCTTGGATGGTGAAGTTCTCGATGCCGGTGCAGCCAGAGAGCCAGCCACGCACAGAGGTGGTTTCAGCAAAGTTGCCGGGCTCGGCGATCGGGAGGGTGATGGTGTTTTCTTTGCCGACTAGGCCTGATCCATAGTCGATTGCTTGACGGACTTCCTTGATACGAGTGCAGCCCGCAAATGCAGAGCCCCAGCTACCTGCGACGTTGGGCAGACCTTGGAGGTCGGCGCGCACGAGGCCAGTGCAGCCGGAGAACATGGAGATAGCCGACTGAAGCTTGCCGTATGTAGCGTCGTAGCGATTAACGCGCTTTGAACCATCTGCGTCAATGACCAGACCGGTTGAATGCTCAGCATTAAAGCACACTGTTGCAGCCACGAGAGCTTCACCAGAGTTGTCGGTAGCGCTGAACGAGCCCATCATGAAGGCCTCGATTTTTGTTTTAGCAGCGCTCGGAGTGCCCTGGTTGCCTGTAGCCACACCATTGAGATAGACCTGAACGTCGTTGAATGGCGAACCGTTATACGTTGGAATTAGACTGGCTTCCGTAAGGCCAGAATCAGACATCATGTATGACAGATCGGCACCATAGCCTGAACCCACGTTGCTCATGGACGAACGATTCAAAGCCGATGCACCGGCAAACGCATAGCGCAAATTAGCATCGCTGTTTGCGCCAAGGTTGGCAGCGTTGATCTGGCGAATGTACTTCGCGTCCTGAGCAAAGAAAGACAGATCGGAGTTGTGCGGCGTGTTGCCGATGTTGTTCAGCTCAAAGTATGTAGCCTGATGGCCATCGGAATCTTGTGTATAAGTTGCAATCTTATTCCTGATGGATTCGGCTGAGCCGACACGCAGAAGCATGTTCGACAGATCGGTGATCTGGCCATCTGTACCGTTGCCCATGTTCTGAATGCGAACCTTTTCCACACGGCGGCAATCAGCGAATGCAGCGGATGCGTCCACAGCGCCCGGCCAGAAGTTATCAAGATTGATAGCAATCAGGCCAGCCTCTGTGCCATCAGCAGGCGATGTGTAGCAGCCATTGGCAAAGTTGGAAGCCTCACGAACATTGGAGGTATCCCAATCTTTATTGAAGCGAACACCTGTTTGTATGTTCATAAGAGTACGTGCTGTTATCTCGTACTCGTTTGAAAGCGTGCCATCGAGCGAACGGCAGCCTTGCAACATGGAGGTCATGTTGGTTGTCTGGTTGGTAACCTCGAGCGAGGTGAGATCGACACCTGTAAGCGAGGTTGCACCCTGGAACATAGAGACAAGCGCTTCGCCAGCCTTGATGCGCACGCCGCCTTCACTTTGAACAAAGCGCGCCTTGCTGTATTGGCCAGCGAACGCTTGGCTGTCGGTTGCCGCTTCGCTAGACCATGGAGCAGCCTGGCCATAACCGGTGAACGTTTGCAGAAGCGGTGTCATGCTGCCATCGGCGAATTCGTTGCGGAATTCGATATCGTTCGGGTAAACGAGCAGCGTGCCTTGACCCGTATCGGCCTTCTTGCGGATTACCCACAAAACCGTACGGCCATCAGCACCGTCATCCGGATCGCCAACATAGCCGCCGGCATAGACAGGACCGTATTCCGGCTGACCGTAGTCGCCGAACACTTCGCCAAGAAGCGAGTAATCAAGGCAAGACTCGATACCAAGTTCAGGCCTTGAGTTGGCATATTCGCGCGTGATCCACACGTTGGAATTCAACAGCGCGTACTGATCCATGAGCTGAATCTTGCCGTCGAATGAATAGGTTACGCCGGAGAGCTGCGCGAACGGGCGACGCATAAGGTCTTGAATGTTGGATGGGCCGCCGGTAACGCGAATGTTGACGTTGGAAGACATAACGTAGGAAGGTGCCACCGTAGACGCGCTGCGATTCCAGAAGAAACCGTTCAGGATCTTCGTGAAGTCGGCACCGATCTGGATGGTGACAGCCGGCGTGCCATCTGCAGCTTTGCCGTTGATGGAAACAATGTTGGAGTTGGCTATGGCGTTGCCTTCGGAATCGTGGTTGTCAAACATTCCGGTCATGTAGGACTCGGATGGGCCATATGACGAGAAGGTTCCGTAAACACCAGAGGTTCCGATACCTGTGAGGTCAAGATTGCGGATGCTTGGGCAACCGCCGAACATATAGCGCATATCCTGTGCGACACCAGGCTTCACCGGAACGATAGTCGGCAAGCCTTCATCGTCAACTTCGGTACGCGTAGTTGGTTTCAAAGTTACTGTTTCGAGCTTAACGTCGTCTTGGAAGAGGTATGACACGTTAATGGCATCAGCCGTGCAGAAACCGGTGAAAGTGAAGTTAGTCAATTCCGACATATCGGAAAATGCGCCCATCATGTTCACTGAAAGGGAAGTATCCCAGGCTGAAGGCAGATTCAAGTTGCCGCGATAGGTGCTTCCCTTCGCTTCTTGAACAACTTGAATAGCTTCGCAACCACGGAACATACGAACGATGGTAGGTGCAGCTGGCGGAAGACCGGTAAGGTCGGCAGAGATGAGATACTTACAACCATTGAACATATCGGCCATGGAAAGAGCCGGGTTGTTCACTCCCGAGTTGTTGTAGAACTGAACTGTAGCGCCAGCGGTGGCCGTTCTGTTTGTTCTGAGGTTATCGTGTGATAAGGCTCCCTCAAACATTGAGTCGAAATACGCACCATTGGTACCAACGTTTGTGAAGTTGTATGCGGCCTCGTTCTTATTGGCGATAGTGCCAGTTACAACATCCTCGTGGGATGCTGCGTTAGCAAACATACGCTGCAGTACCGCGGCAGGACCACAGCCGACATCTGTACCAGTTACTTCAAGCAATGAATATGCGTTCTCGAACATTGATGCGAGGTTTGCAGAGTTTCCTGCGCCCACATTGTTGATGATCAAGCGATGAACAGCGTGGTTGTTTAGGAACATCTCTGTGAGATCGGCGCGATCGCCGTTACCCACATTGGTAATGGTGTAGGTGCGGTTGAGATAGTTGTTGCTTGCGCCTAGCTTGCCAGAGTCGGCAAACATACGGCTGAGCTTGACATCGTTTCCGTTACCAATATTAGAGAGCGTGACCGATTCCAAATTCGAGCAGTTCTCGAACATGGAGCTGAGGTCGGTTCCGCTTGCGCGGTTACCAAAGTCGGCCATGTTCACTTTCTTCATATCGGTGCAGTTGCGGAACATGGAAACGAAGTTGACTACATTAGAGGTGTCGAAGCGGTTGCCGTTCGGGAAGATAACGCCCTTTTCGCTTTCGGCATCCCAACCGGTGCTTTCAGTGGTGTCGGGCGTGCGCTGGATGGCCTGATAGAGCTTCGGGCAACCGAAGAACATCTCGTACATTGTGGTGGTAGCGTTGGTAACCGTGAGGTTGGTGAGGTTCACGTTTGTGAGCTCGGAGCAACCGTAGAACATTCCTGCGAGACTTTGACCTGCGACCACGTTGTCGTAGACGCGCACGCGCTGGAATGCTGTTGAGTAGCCCACGCCACCTGATGTGGTGAGCGATGTCCACGGAGCTGCGTCGTCTTCGTTGATGTCGAAGCTGCGCATAGTGACAGGCTCGGGCGTGCCACCGACAGGAGTGTTAGACGGGTTCGGATAGATGAGCAGCGTACGACGCGATTCGTTGGCGTTTTCACTTTCGCGAATACACCAGATGACCTTGTGGCCGTTGTCGACTTCGGGGTCGCCCACGTAGCCACCTGCGTAGATGACCGAGCCGTAGTTGGCACCGACATCGCCGAACACACCTGAGAGCTGCGAGTAGTTGAGGTTCTCAACGTAGCCGCGATAGATCCAGATCTCGGCGTATTGCAAAGCGAGTTCGCCAGAGAGCTGAATGGTGCCGGTGAATTTATATTGGTTGTTGGCGCCCGCACCAATAACAATGTTGGGGCACGGCATTAGGTTCTCGATGGTATTTGGACCGACCGGCACGTTGATGGTTGTGCTTTGCGCCATGACATAGTCTGGCGTGGCGGTAGCGCTGGTGCGGTTCCAGAAGAAGCCGTTGAGTACCTTTGTGAAGTCTTCGCCGAGACGGATGAAGCCTTCAGTGGATGCAGCTTGCCCGTTTGAGGTAACGAGGTTCGAGCAGCCGTCGAACATCTTGAACATGAAGGTGTTCTGCTGACCGAACGAGGTGGCGTTGCCATAGACGAGCGTGGAGCCCACACCTGTCATGTCGAGGGTGGTGAGCTTGCCGCAGTTCTGGAAGAGGTAACGCAGGTCGGACGCAGATTGAGCTGGCGAGTTGACCGCGTTTAGGCTGACGGTTGTAAGCGCAGATGCCTTAGCGCCAGCATCGGCGGGGTTAGGCATAGCGAACATTCCCTGCATAGGAAGGCCCAGATTCAACACAGCATCCGAGAAGCTAACCGTTGCTAAATCGGTGCAGTTCGCGAACATATAGTTCATCGACGTTACGTTTGTTGTATCAAATGACCCATTAATGCGGATTTCGTAAGAGATCGGGTTGATCTTGGTCATCTCGGTCGAATTACGCGTAAAGGTTCGAATCTTCGAACAACCTTGGAACATGCTTTCCATGCTTCGCACAGAGCTTGTTACTGTATTTGTCATGCCTGCGAACGCAGTCATATCAAGCTGTCCCAAGCGAGAGCATCCATCAAACATATGAGCCATGTTCGCCACGCCAACTGAATTAGCGAAGTTGCTCGATTGGATGAACACGGTTACATCGTAGTAATTTACATTGTTTCCATTTTCGAACGTGAAGGAACCCTCGAACATATGAGACAGATCGGCATTGCCGCCTGTTCCCATATCGCGGAATCTAAATACTGGATAGTATCTTTGGTTCTCGGGACGATAGGTATCATTGGTGAGAACGCCCGAGAATGTGTATTGCAGATTTGCATTTTGGCCTGAACCAAAGTTTGTAACTTCTGCACTGCTTCCGACTTCTCTCATGGAAACGCAGTTTTGGAACATATACGAGAGGTCAGCGAACACGCCGGAACCAACATCGCTCATTCTGGTTATCTCTCGCAAGTAAACAGACTCTGCAAACATATAAGAGAGATTGGCTCGTTCGCCAGAACCAACATTGGTTAGTGAAATAGTGTAAGGACCCGATGAGTTGTACCATTCGTTAAGATTCGCCGGCTGCTTGTTGAATGTGCGATAGAACATATGGTTAAGATCGGCATTCAACGCAGTGCCCACATTATTCAGCGTTACACGAATAATGTTGTTGCAGTTTGCGAACATATTGGAAAGGTTCGCACCTTGAGCGAGGGTTGCATCGGTTGCAAAGTTTGAAATGTTAACCGATTCAAGTCCCAAGCAACCGGAGAACATCTGTGATGCATTGGATACGCTGGTGGCGTTCCAGTTAGATCCGATGCGGACGCTGTCACCACTTCCGCTGGTGAGATTCACAGACTTGAGCTTCGGGCAGTCGGCGAACATGCGATACATGTTGAACGACTGCTTTTCGCTTGGTGTGAGATATTTATCTGGTGAAACTACAAGATTCGTGAGGTCGGCCGACTGGAGGTTGGTCATACCTTCGAACAGGGACTCCATTTGTGAGTTGGCCACGACACCCGGGTAGATAATGACCTGAGTGACGAGGGCGCCGTAACCACCACGCCATGGAGCGATGCAGTTGTTGTTGTCAAAGTTGTGGAGCAAGCCGCGCTCGGCTGCCGAACCGTTCTGTTCTGGATAGATGCAGAGCGTGTAGACATCAGAGTTGTTTGGCTTGCGGATAGTGTAGAGCACAGAACCGGACGGGTTGTTGTCGCCGGAGTGGCCGGCCCAACCGCCGGAGATGATTGCGCCGTACTGTTCGCCTACCGTACCGAGCGATTCCTCAAGAGCGGTCGGGTAGATGAAGTACTGGCGGGTATTCCAAAGATTGAGATTCTGATACGCCGGATGGTCGCACAGGTTGATGTTGTTGGTATAACGATAGGTTACGCCGTTGACTTCCACGTTCGGGCAGCGCATGACGTATTCCATATTGGTGGGACCGCCGTAGACATCGACATCAACGCCGAGCACGTACTGCGCCGGGCCGTCGATGACATCGCGGTTCCAAACGAAGCCGTTCAAGACCTTCTGCCAGCCGTAGCCGATCTGAACGGAGAGCTTGCCGTAGACAGAGCCGTTACCGATAAGGTAGTTGCAGCCTTCAAACATATGCGCCATGCCAGTGTTCTCGGAACCAAATGCGGTCCAGTCACCGGTAATGGCAGCGGTTCCAAGGCCTCGCAGATTTACAGGTGCAGCTTGGCTGCCGATTCCGTTACCGAGATTGATGCAGCCTGCGAACATTCCGCGCATGTCGGATGCAGATCCGATGGCAACACCGGGAGTTGCGGTGAAGTCGACGTAGCGCAGTTCGGTACAGCCGTTAAACATATAGCTGAGATCAACGCCTTGGATGTTGTTGGCATTGCCATCATCACGTGTGGATGTGTTGCCGGCATCGTAGGCGTTGGCGTTAGAGTTGGTGGCCTCGGCCGTGGCGGATGCTGAGTACGCGCCGGATTCCGGAATTGGATTTTCGTAGGAAACGACACCGGTGGCCGTGAGGTTCTTGATGTTCACCCTTTGCAGATTGGTGCAGCCTTCGAACATATGGCTAAAGCTGCGTGCGTCGCCGAAGTCAAGCGCATCGAGGTCGGTGTCGCGAATTTCGGCGAGGTTCTTCATTCCGGCAAACATATAAGAGTTGCCGCCATCAAGGAGCGAGAACTTCAGGTGACCGAGAGTTTTGACATAGACGACGCGATTGATGAGTTCGAAATCGGCATCGGAGTTGTAGTTCGCGCGGTCAAGCCACGGTGCAAGGTGACTGTTGTCCTGCCCGGATGGGATGTTGTTCATCTGCGGCAGCGTAGCCTCGTGGTCTGGGCCAGCAGTCGGATAGATGAGCAGCATGTACGGCCTGCTAGAGCTGCCTTCTCCGCGAATTTCCCAAGTGAGGTCGGCGTTGGATTTGCGGACCCGCGAGGTGCCGTAATTGTTGGTGAGTTCGGTTTCGGACCAGCCAAAGACGACTTCGCCTGGGTTGGTGGCTTCATCGCCGTCGGCTAGCGCGTCGGGGTTGTCGGCTTCGTTGGCATCGAGGCCGAGAGCGGACTCGTCGGTGGGCTCGGGCATGATGAGTGCAAGAGTTGCTTCATCGGTTTCGAGCGCTTGGGCGAGGGACTCGTATTTGGCCGGCGCGTTTTTGAGGGTTTCTTTAAGCTCGTCGAGCTGCGGCGTTGTGAGCAGGCCGATGAGCTGGGAGAGTTTTTCGCGAGAGAGTGTGTCGACGAGGACGGCGAAGTCTTCGTCGGTGGAATCCTTGGCGGCGAGCAGGAACTCGGACGCCGTCATGTTGGAGTAGTTTTGCTGGTCCGGTGTGAGGGGCGCGGCGGGCGCGTCGGGTTGTTGGTTGGTTTCGTCGCTGGGTTCGGTTGTGTTGGTTGTGTTGGTTGTGTCTGGTTCGGGGGTGGTTGGTTGGTCGGCGGTGTCGGTTGTGCCGGGTTCGGTTGTGTTGGTGTCGGCCGGGGGCGCGGTTGACGGCGCGGCCGTGATGTCGACGGTGCGTGTGTCGGTGGACAGCGCGAGACCGGAGAGCATGCGAGTGGCGACCACTTCACAGGTTCCGGGTTCGTATGCGCGCACCGTTCCGTCGGTGGTGACGGAGATGTCCTGCGCAGGATATGAGTACTCGGTGGTGATTCCGGCGCTCTGGATCTGCGCGAGGGCAGACGCAATGCGAGCGTTTTCTTCCTCGGTTGCCGCGGAGATGGACTCGCCTTCGACGTTGCCGCTTTCTGCATTCACGACTGGCTCTTCCGTTGTGGAAGTTGCGCTGGCGTTCTCCGAATAGATGGATGCGGACTTGCCCTGCTCGATGGTGAGCGGAGAGTCCGGCAGCGCGAGGCCGTAAGCGATGATAGTGTTACCTGACACGAGCAGGCCACGGGCGGCGACCCATGCGGAGTCGGCGGTTTCCTCGGGGACGAGGATTTTCACGCCGGTGTTGCCAGAAAGCGCGCTATCCGCGACTGTTGCGACGGTGCCGCGGCAAACGATGGTTTGGAGCTGCTCGCAGTTTGCGAACGCTTCGCCGCCGATTGCGTTAACACTTGCTGGCAGCCAGATCTCTTGGATCGAGGTGCCCGCGAAGGCGCGGTAGCCGACGACGCGCAGGCTGGTGGAAAGCTGCACGGTGGACAGGCGGCTGGCATTTTCGAATGCGGATTCGCCGATGCTCTTGATGGAGTTCGGGAGCACGAGCGTTTCAAGCGTGGCTGATCCGGCGAAAGCGTTTGGCGCGATGCGCGAAACTGGGTACGCGACACCGCCGATGACGGCTGCCGAGGGGATCTCGAGGCGAGACGCGAATGAGGCGCGGCCTTGCCATGAGACTTCGAGCGTCATGTCGGGCTGGAGCGTGTAGGTGAGACCGGCCGATGCTGTGGTCTCGTCTTCGCCGGAGGGAGCTTGCGGGAGCTCTTCCTCAGGGTTGGTTGGGTTGGCTGGGTTGTCTGGGTTGGTGAGTTGGCCTTCGCCTGTTATTTGCCCATCACTATTAGTAGTAGTTGTCGAGTTGGTTGTTTCCGTGGTGCCCGCTTCACTTGAAGCTGCGAAGGTGATAAAACCAGCAGCTTGCCAGATGGCGGTAGCTTCCTCGTTGATAGCAGGAAGTGCGACTGTAGCTTTCTTTAGCGTGTCTTCCGCGAATGCGCCCGGGTTGTTCTGCACCTGCTCGCCTTCGATCTCGACGAAGTCGGCGGTGGCGATTGCTGTTATTTGGGCGAGGCTGATGATGGATTGCAGCTGTGTATTGACCGATGCCACATATGAACCGGCGTCGATTGCGGTGACCGGGATGCGGCGATCGCCGAGGGCGACATCCATCGGGATAACAGTTGCGTTGCCCGCTGCGGCTGCGCGCCAAGCGACCGCGGCCGAGGTGTTATTGGCATTGCGGTTATTCGCACGGACGTTTTCGCCAGCGGCGATGCGATAGAGTGTTTCGCCATCGGTGACGAAATTGGCCTCCATGGCGTTTCCGCTTTCCGGCGCTTCGACCGCAAAGCCGGGCATTGCGTTGGCGTAGCAGATGCCGGGCGCGAAAATGGCGGTTGTTTTAGCCGGGATGATTGCGGCGGTGTCTTTTGCGGACGGCGCGGCGATGAGCTGCGTAAGGTCGTGTGTATAAAGGATGCCGTCGTATGCGGTGTAGATTTCGTTTTCGATGCTGACTTCGAAGGTTTTGAGGCTGTCGAAACCAGCGAGCGAATCTACATCTATATATTTAATAGTAGAGGGGAATGTGATCTGCTCGATTTTCGAGCCGAGCGCGCCTTCGATTGGCGTGGTGTTTTCAAGGCCTACACCGGTGCCGAAGACGGTTGTCTCTTGCGCAATTCCGTCGAGTTCAGCGACTGCAGCTTTTGCTGCTTCCTCACCAATGGCAGCAACCGTGTAGGTAACGCCGTTGTTGGTGACGGTTTCGGGGATTTCGATTGCTTCGAGGCCTTGGGTTGCCTGCGCGATTCCAACGAACGCGACCGTTGTTGCGATCGTGCTGTCGGACGGATGCAGGAAGCGGTAGATCAGGCCGTCGGATTCGAAGACCTCGCTGTCGGCCATGATTGACATGATGCCCGAGATGGTGTTGGCCGACTCGGGGGCGATGAGGCGCTCTTGCACGTTGATCTGTTGGCCGTTGGCGCTGTTGTTGCTGTCGGTGGAGTTGTTGGAGTTTTGAGCGGTGGGGTTGCCGCTGGTTGAGTTGGTGAGTTGAACCGAGTCGTTCAGGATGGAGACGTTGGATTGGGCGAATGCGGCGCTAGCACCGCCGAGTGTTGTGACCACAGCGAGTGCAGCAGCAGTGGCTGTACGCGCGAAGCGTCCGGCGCGCGCGGCGCGAGCCTTGTCGCCGGTGGCGGCGGGGCGAGCGGCGTCGCGAGCGGATGCGGTTGCGGTTGCGGTTGCGTGCGCGGGTGCACCATGCTTGTGCGGTGTTTGGTTCGCACGTTTCATGCACTTTGTGTTTTGTGCATGCATAGCCTGTTGCGCATGTTGTTCATTTTCCTCATGTTGCGCATTCGACATTTGATGTACGAGTTTCGCAGATGCGAGTTCGCAGTCTGCTGCGCTTTGCGGTTGGCTGCTCGACAAGGGAGTCTCCATTCCCTTCTTGAGCATCGAATCGTTGTAGCCCATGGTTTACCTTTTCTTTTCCCCAACATTTCCATCGACTTTTCCAGACACGTCCGCCGTTATGGCTTTCGTGTTGAAGAAATACGTCGATCGCAAGTTCCTACCCCTAGGAACTTGCAGTTTTCCTACCTTTTCCAGTGACGTTATGCACACAACAATAATCAGGAGGAAAGCGTTTGTAATGCGCTTCTTCCCGTTACTTGTCGCGTACGTACGCGCGCGTATAGACGCGTATCGACACTGATAGCAATGCGCATCATACGCTGGATAAATTCCAGTTTCAAATGAGAATTTCTGTCCTGAATTGTGGAGGAATTTTGAAGCGATTTTAAATACCCTGCGCTGCGGGTTTTTTCACTTTCAAATTCGCCCTGTTCAAGGGGTTTTTCACTTTTTTTCCAATTTTGCAAGTGGTTGTTTAAATCTGTAAAATTCAGTCTGTTTTCAGGTTGAAAACTATCAAAATTTCCTTGAAAAACAAAAAATATCCACAATTCAGAATTCTCGTTTGGCTTCTTTTCAGCTTCTCGTCTGTGTGTCTTGGGACGTTCTTAAACTCACGCTTGGATCGACTTGAAAGGCAATGCCACAGGTTGACCGCACGATTACTTGCTTGGAAGGGCCACAGGTCGACTGTAGGTGCGCATGCGTACTTCATGCGCACGTTTTAGTGTTTGGATGGAAATGCTTGCCGAGATACTTAGTCGCTCAAACAGTCCTCGGCTTACGCCTGCGGAACTCGCTTTGTAAACACCTCGGCAATCATTTCTCGGATGACAATACGATCTGCAGGCGAACTTCGACGCTCCTATGTTGTCAAGAGGCTTCTTTTTGCTGGTTTCGACGGCGTTCCTCAGCGCAGAGCACGCGATAGATCTCACGACATACATATCGTTTGAGACAACGCATGATCTCACGTTTTGAAAGACCTTCTTTCG
>CAJUSF010000051.1 GCA_910588945.1 uncultured Eggerthellaceae bacterium
ATCAAAGCCCTTACATCCCTTTTCGTATTTGACGTTTACCCTTGACGCTTCGCGTCAGCGGTCAACTCCTTCATGCATTTATATATATGCTTCCTTACGGAAGCTATTAATAGTTAGTGTTCAGAGCAAATCGAAAAGGGACGATACGGGCTTTGATTATCCTTAGTACAAAGCAAGTAACATGGGGCAGGATTTCATCCTGCCCCTACAATGTAACGTTTGAAATGATGCAGGGCATTACACAATGCAGCCTGTAGAAATGATTGCCGAAGTGCTTACAAAGCGAGTTCCGCAGGCGTAAGCCGAGGACTGTTTGAGCGACTAAGTATCTCGACAATCATTTCCATCCGAAACCAAGGCGGAGAGGTGTGAGCAGACAGATATTGATATGCCATCATCCCCGTCCCTTGACATACTGACATAAAAAGGATGGCATTAGATGTGTTCTGATGTCACACTTTAGGCCTGATTCTTGGTCATCACGAAATGTCGATCTGCATCTTCTTCGCTTCGCGCTCCTTTTCAGCCAAATTCGCCTTTGCAACCGCGATCATCAACTTGATACGATTGAGCTGGTTTACCTCAGAAGCACCGGGGTCGTAATCCACGGCGACGATATTGCTCTCGGGATATCTACGACGCAGCTCCTTAATGACCGCCTTCCCCACAACATGATTCGGAAGACACGCAAACGGCTGCGTGCAGACTATATTCGGGCAACCAGTCTTTATGAGTTCGACCATCTCACCCGTAAGAAGCCAACCCTCTCCCATCGAATTGCAAAGAGAAAGGATCTCGGCGGCGTACTCTGCGATCTCATAGATGTTAGCAGGCGGCTCAAAGCGCACCGAACGTTTGAGAGCGCTCGTTACCGGAAGGCGAAGGCGACGTATAGTCTCAAGCCCAATGCGTGAGCCTATAGCGCTCTTCGCGGATTTACCGATCTCACGCTGGAAGATGCCGCCTGCGATCCCAAACAGGAAGAACTCAATGAGTCCAGGAACCACAACCTCGCAGCCTTCCGCTTCTATCTGTTCGACGATCTGGTTGTTGGCGGTCGGATGGAACTTCACAAGGATCTCGCCGACGACACCAACCTTGGGCTTGGTGCCCTCACCCTGAAGCGGCAACACGTCGAAATCATCCACGATCGCATTCACTGTGCGTTTGAACTCCGACATCTTCACCCCATGCATGAGCTGCTCTTTACAGGCCGTCATCCAATGCTCGAAGAGCCTTGTCGCACTACCCGGCTCTATCTCGTAGGGCCTAGTGCGATACAGACACATCATCAAAAGATCGCCGTATTGCAGCGCATAGATAGCCTGATAGAGCATCGCCGGCGTAATCTTGAAGCCGGGGTTGACCTCGCCGAGGTCCTTAAACGACAACGCGATCACAGGAATATGTCCAAGCCCCACCGATTTTAGCGCTTTGCGAATGAGCGAGATGTAGTTCGTAGCACGACAACCGCCGCCGGTCTGGGTGATCAGCACCGCAAGCTTGTCCGTGTCATACTTTCCGCTCATAACCGCTTCCATGATCTGACCGGTAACGAGGATCGACGGATAGCAGATATCGTTATTTACGTACTTCAGGCCGGCATCAACCGCACCATGGTCCACGCTTGGCAAAAGCTCCACGTTATAGCCGTTGCGCTTGAAGATCGGCACCAGCAACTCAAAATGATACGGCGCCATCTGAGGAGCGAGAATGGTGTAGCCCTCCTCCTTCATCTTCTCGGTGAACTGAGGGCGCGCGAACTCGGTGGATGTGCCCTCACGCTGCTCGATCTGCTCGCGGGCACGAACACCATCGGCCTTCTCTGTGAAAGACTCAGGCACAAGCGAATCGATGTCCTGCTCGCTTATATTTACAGCAGGACAGCCGCGCTTTTCCGCCAGAGCATCGGCGCGCTGCTCATCGAGCTGATCCTGCTTGTCCTTAAGAGCCGCGAGCAGACTGCGAACGCGGATACGCGCCGCACCAAGATTCGACACCTCATCGATTTTGAGCACGGTATAGACCTTACCCGCTGCCTCGAGCACCTCCTGCACCTGATCGGTAGTGAGCGCATCGAGTCCGCAGCCGAACGAATTCAGCTGGATGAGATCTAGGTCATCACGCTGCGTAGCGACCTTGGCCGCAGCATAGAGGCGCGTATGATACATCCACTGATCCACAACGCGTATCGGACGCTCGAGCTGGCCCAAATGCGCGATGGAGTCCTCCGTGAGCACAGCGAGTCCGAAGCTCGTAAGCAGCTCAGGGATGGCGTGGTTGATCTCCGGGTCCTGATGATACGGGCGCCCAGCAAGCACAATGCCATGCGTTCCCGTCTCCTCCATCCAGGCCAGTGTCTCCACGCCCTTGCGCCTAATATCGCGCTTGAAGGCCTCATCCTCGGCCCAGGCAGCGTCCACAGCGTCGTCGATCTGCTTCTGGGTGATGGGAAACTCGTGGGCTCCAACCTCATCGCGGAAGGTGCCGGTCAGCTCGGCATACAAGCGTTCTTTCAGCTTGTCCTTGTCATGGTAGGGCAGCCAGGGGGCGACAAAAGCCACAGGCGCGTCTTGCAGCTCGTCGATGTTCAGACGAAGCGCCTCGGGGTAGCTGGCCACGATGGGGCAGTTGAAATGGTTGCCCGCCGTCTCATCCTCCTGACGCTCCCACTTCGAGCAGGGCATCCAGATGAAGTCCACGGCATCGTCGCCTTCCTTAGCCAGCAGATTCATGATATGGCCGTGCGACAGCTTCGCCGGATAGCATACCGACTCTGACGGCATAGACTCGATGCCAGCTTCGTAAGTCTTCTTCGTAGAGGGGTCGGACAGCACCACCCGATAGCCGAGCTTCGTGAAGAAGGTGAACCAGAACGGGTAGTTCTCATACATGTTCAGGGCCCGCGGGATACCCACGGTACCGCAGGCATCTTCTGCGGGGATGGGCTCGTAGGCGTCGAACAGCCGTCGGGACTTCCACTCGAAGAGGTTCGGCACGGCACTCTTCTCAGCACCGATACCCAGACTCTCACCCTTCTCGCAACGGTTGCCCGTGATGAAACGACGATGCTTACCAGTGTTGGCGTCCACACCAAATTCGTTCACTGTAAGAAGGCAGCTGTTCGAGCAACCCTTACAGCGAAGCGTCCTGTGGCTTGGATTCAACGCTGCGATCTCCTCAAGGCTCAAAAGCGAGCTCATAGGAACCTTAGGCCCAACATCAGGCGATAGCGGCTGGCTCGAAAGCTTGCACTCTATGGCTTCGAAACGGTCGCGTGCGAGCAGCGCGGCACCATATGCGCCCATGTTGCCAGCGATGTCGGGACGCACGGCGTTCACCTCAGAAAGCTGCTCAAAGGCGCGAAGCACGGCATCATTCAAAAACGTTCCGCCCTGAACGATGACCTTCTCGCCCACATCGTGAGGATCGCGAATCTTGATCACCTTGAAAAGCGCGTTCTTGATGACCGATATCGCAAGACCCGCCGCGATGTCTCCCACCGTGGCGCCTTCCTTTTGCGCCTGCTTCACGCGCGAATTCATGAACACGGTGCAGCGACTTCCCAGATCTACCGGGCTCTCAGCCCCGATGGCGGTCTTGGCGAAATCGGCCACATCTAGGTTCAACCCGCTCGCAAAGCTCTCGATAAAGCTTCCGCAGCCGGACGAGCATGCCTCGTTCAGCATGATATGGTCGATCACGCCGTCTTTCACACGCAGGCATTTCATATCCTGACCGCCGATATCCAAGATGAACTCCACACCGGGAAGCATCTCCTGGGCACCGCGAAGATGCGCCACTGTCTCAATCTCTCCAGAATCTACCTGAAGCGCTTCGAGCAGCAGTCCCTCGCCGTAACCGGTGACGGTGGCATGCCCGATATCCACTAACGCCTCTCCCGTAACCGGGTCTTTCGGCAGCGTCTCGTATAGCTCAGCAACGGCTTTCTTCGCGCACCCGAGCACGTCACCTTTGTTCGAGGCATAAGTCGACCAAAGCAGCGAACCGTCCTTATCGATGAGCGCTGCTTTGAACGTGGTGGAACCAGCATCTATTCCGAGAAAAGCCACTCCGCGGTAGTCCTCAAGGCTCGCACGCTTCACGCGCTGCGCATCGTGACGAGATCTAAACTCGGCAAGCTCGTCGTCGCTTGAAAACAGAGGCGCCAAGCGAACAACCTCGCTTCCCTGCATATCACCCAAGCCTTCAAGCCGGGAAAGCACATCGTCGAGCTTCTCCACCTTCGCACCATCATCAGCACCCGCAATCGCAGCTCCACACGCCACAAAAAGATGCGCGTTATCAGGAACAATGATCGTCTCGTCTGTGAGCTCGAGCGTCTGATAGAAACGCTTGCGAAGCTCAGGAAGATACTGAAGCGGTCCGCCTAGAAAAGCCACGTTACCACGTATGGGGCGCCCGCACGCAAGACCCGATATCGTCTGAGTGACAACTGATTGAAAGATCGAAGCCGCGATGTCTTCCTTCTTCGCCCCTTCGTTCAAAAGCGGCTGCACATCGGTCTTGGCAAATACTCCGCAGCGGCTGGCGATCGGATAGATGGTGGTATGGCTCTTCGTGAGTTCGTTGAGACCGCCCGCATCTGTGTTGAGCAATGCCGCCATCTGATCGATGAACGCACCGGTACCACCTGCGCAAGTACCGTTCATGCGCTGCTCGATGCCGTTGTCGAAATAGATGATCTTAGCATCTTCGCCACCAAGCTCAATGGCCACATCCGTCTTTGGGATGAATGTCTCGACCGCCGTTTTGCTGGCGATAACCTCTTGAACGAACTTGATATCAAGCCACTGCGAGAGCAGAAGACCACCCGATCCCGTGATCGAGATTGTCATCTCCTGTGTCGGAAAGTGATGAGAGGCCTGCCTTAACACATCAACAATGGTCGCGCGAACATCGGCGTGATGGCGCTGATATACCGACCATTTGATATCGTTGTGCACATCGAGCACAGCAAGTTTCACAGTTGTCGAGCCGACATCGATCCCGATGCGCAACTCAGCAATGCCGCCAGCCTTCGCCTCTCGCTCGCGAGCCGCACGCTCCTCCACCCGTGTGATGCGCATCTGCGTAGGCTCTTTGCTCTCATCGATCTTTATGTAATTATCCGTTTTCATCTTGTTCTCCCAAGCTCATTAAAGGACGATCGACTCGCCGGGTTTGATGAATAGAAGTCGCATAGCGATCCGAGCCATCTCCTCGGATGACTCCTCCATGCCGCCGTCGAACCATTTCGAAATGACACCCAAATAGGCCGCGGAATAAAATGAGACGTAATAGCTGACAAACGCAGTAGGACGCTTCCTATACTTCTCGTGAAGCATTCCCATAATGAGGTCAGCACAAATCGTATCCTGCATCATCTGTTTGAATTCCGCATTGCCGTTCGGGCCAAGCATCACTGACAGATATCCGCTCTGCTCGCGAAGGTAATCGAACAGATCGACAAGTATCGGCAAGGGCTTTCTCGAGATCTTGAGCTTCGCAAGGTCGAAAAGCGTCATCTTTTGCATGTTTGAGCGAAACTCATCCAGACCACGCATGAATTCTTCCTGAAGTGCACGGTCGAGTTCGTCTTTGTCCTTAAAGTGATTGTAGAAGGTCCCGCGATTGATATCAGCACGCTCGCAAAGGTCGTTCACGGTGAAGCCTTCGCGTCCGCGCTCACTAGTCAGTTCGATGAAGGCGCGGCGCATCGCTTTTCGCGATCGCGAGATGCGCCTGTCTGAGGCGGGTGCCTGCCCAGCTGCGCATGAAGACTCCTTTGAAGGAGAAGGCTTTTTTGATGAGGGTGTCTCTGCGATGAGTAAAACCTGACTTTCAAGAGTTGCAGATGAGGTCATATTCACCTTTTCAACGCAATGTGCAATATTCAACACTTTGTTCAATATGGCCAGTCTAGCAGGAAATTCATCTCAAGTAAAGAAACGGAAAATCGACGAAAGCGACAACACGGAGTCTGCATAATCCATGACAGATGGGGCGTATGACAGATGGGTCGTATGACAGATGGGTCGTATGACAGGATACTTTCGCGCGGCAAGCCTGATTCCCCCTCGGCTAAAAGAAGAGAATGCGCAACAAAATGCCCACACTCTCCTTTGGCACCTGTGTGTCGCTCATTTACGACTTCAATTGGTGTCATTTCGAGGCGAAGCGTTTAATGGGTATTTGTCATCCTGAGGCGAAACTGAAGGATCATTTTGTATTACAGACCATAATTAGTAGCTCTTCATGTTATTTCATGCTGCTGGTCATGTCATTTCGAGGAGGCCGAAGGCCGACGAGAAATCTAGTTACAACCTGCACCTAGATTTCTCGCTTCGCTTGAAACAACACGGGATTTAAACGGGTGTGACCTGCAAGTAGACGTAGGGGCGCACTTTACGCGCGCCCGTGTTACATCACCAATCCGGTTGCAGGGCGCAATGAATTGCGCCCCTACATCAACCAGCATCTAGATTTCTCACACATCGGACGCTTGGCGTCCTCGATTCGAAATGACATAAAATACAACAACGAAATACAGATGAAGATCATCGCGCACTGTTCCCGCACGAGCCGGAAGCTCCAGTGGAGCTTCCGTGCGAGCTCAGGAGTGTTTGAGCACGAGATCTTCACCTGTATTTCAAGAACAAATTTTCGGTAATCATTTCATCCAAACTTGCATCTAGATTTCTCGCTGCGCTCGAAATGACATGAGTTGAGGCCGGATACAACCTACAGAAATGATTGCCGAGGTGCTTACAAAGCAAGTTCGACAGGCGCAAGCCGAGGACTGTGTGAGCGACTAAGTATCTCGGCAATCATTCATACCGCGTGAGTTTAGGAACGGATCGAACTCACGCCCCTACGAGAGACACCAATAAAACGCAAAAGATTAGTTCTTGAGTGAATTGAGAGGCGCAGGCATGCGTCCGCCGCGATGGGCGAACACACTTCCGGCATAAGCATTCACTGGCATCACAGGAGCACTACCTAAAAGGCCACCAAAATCAAGCACGTCACCAACACCTTTGCCGATAGCAGGGATCAGACGCACGGCAGTGGTCTTGTTGTTAATCATCCCGATAGCCGCCTCATCTGCGATGATGCCAAATATTGTCTCCACCGACGTATCGCTAGGAATCGCAATCATATCAAGACCAACCGAGCAAACGCATGTCATCGCCTCTAGCTTCTCGATAGAAAGCGCGCCATCCTCAGCAGCACGTATCATGCCTGCATCCTCAGATACAGGAATGAAAGCGCCCGATAGACCGCCAACAGACGAGCTTGCCATGACACCGCCTTTCTTCACCGCATCGTTGAGCATAGCAAGTGCTGCCGTGGTACCAGGTCCTCCGCACTGGCCCACCCCGATTGCTTCGATGATCTCGGCCACAGAATCACCTTCTGCAGGCGTAGGTGCAAGAGAAAGATCCAAGATACCCTTGCTGTAGCCAAGGCGCTTAGAGGCTTCGCGCGCCATCAATTCGCCGGCGCGTGTAATCTTGAAAGCTGTGGCCTTGATGGCCTCAGACACGGTGTTGATATCGGCATCTTCCGGCAAGTCCGCAAGTACAGCACGAACCACGCCCGGACCTGATACGCCAACGTTGATTACCTCATCAGCTTCTCCCGAACCGTGGAAGGCCCCTGCCATGAACGGATTGTCCTCTACCGCGTTGCAGAACACCACGAGCTTGCCCGCACCGATGCAGTTGCGGTCAGCTGTGGCCTCGGCAGTCTTTTTGATGATGCCAGCCATCTTAAACGCTGCATCCATATTGATACCGGCGCGTGTGGAGCCGATGTTTACCGACGAGCAAACGCGCTCTGTGGAGGCCAGCGCGCACGGGATGGAATCCATTAGCTTTTCATCTCCACGTGAAGCACCCTTCTGTACGAGAGCCGAAAACCCACCTACGAAATCAACGCCGACCTCCTTAGCAGCTTTATCCATCGCAACAGCAATAGGGGTCAAATCAGCCGCCGTCACAGCTGCACTAATCTCAGCGATAGGCGTAACCGAGATACGCTTGTTGATGATCGGGATTCCGAATTCGCGCTCAAGCTGATCAGCTGTAGGCACAAGGTTCTCTGCAGCCTTCGTCAGTCGATCGTAAATCTTGCGCGCCAACACATCGACATCAGGATCGACGCATCCTCGCAGATTGAGGCTTAGCGTAATGGTTCGAATATCGAGGTGTTGCTTGGAGACCATCGCGAGTGTCTCACGGATCTCGGCCGGTGTAAGCTGCATTGTCTCTCCCAAAGATCAACTGACGGATTGCTCTACAAAATATGCATTTCAAAATAGTATCATGCATTGATACTCAAAGATGTCTCGAAAGGTACACAGGGTGTTCAAGCTGCATATCTTGGCAAGCGGAAGCAAGGGAAACGCTGCGATAGTGGAAGAAACCGCGAACGGACAGTGCATTCTGATCGATTGCGGCATCTCAAAACGCGACTTTCTCGCACGATGTGATGAGGTATCAGTAAATCCAGCCAACATCAGCGATGTCTTAATCACGCATGAGCACACCGATCACACTAAAGGACTTGGTGTAGTCACACGCGGACTCGAGAAGATGGGAGTTGCCTTCACAATGCGCACTTCCATGAAAATCAGAAACGCTAGCCCGGATATCGCCGACGCGCTCAAAAGCGAGAACGTCGATTTTTGTGCGATCGGCACCGATCAGAGCAACGATACACAACGACTTCTCGATGTAGAAGTGAAAGCGTTTCAAACATCGCACGATGCTGCACAATCTTTCGGATTTCGCTTCGAATCCATGCTCTCATCGGATACGCTTGCCTATCTGACCGACACCGGCATGGTAAATGATGAGGCCAAGCAGGCCTTGCAATTCGCAAGAATAGTGGCGCTCGAATCAAATCACGACATCGACATGCTGATGAACGGCCCATACCCTTACCCGCTTAAAAGGCGCATCTTATCAGAGCGAGGGCATCTTTCAAACGAACAGGCCGCCTGCGCGCTCGACGAGCTTCTCTCTTCGCTTGGAGGACATACGCTCGAGCATTTGGTGGCTATGCATATCTCACAGGAGAACAACACCTACGACAAACCGCTCGCGCATCTAGGAGAGGTGGTCGAGAGGTTCTCACACAAAGCAAGCGTCAACGTTTCCCACCAGCTTCATGCTATAAGCGTGGGATAAAACACTACAAAGCGCTTGGATCGGGGTCTGTCTATCGAGATGCGGCGGCAACCAATGCATCGAAGAGCGGCTCATGCGCGCCGAGATATTCCGGATGCCACTGAACCCCCATAAAAAATGGATGCGGATCAAGCCAGCCTTCAAGCATGAAGCCCGCCTCTACTTCCATACCTTCGATGATGCCGTCCTCTCCCCACGCATTCACAACAAGCGGGGCTGCCACAAGATTCGCACCTTGATGATGGATCGTATTTATCCGACCCATCTCGTTACCCTCAAGGATCTTAGCTAGACGCGTTCCTTTAACAACTGCAGCTGGCTCAAGCGCATCGGTGTAGGGCTTTTCCTGCATATGATCGTGATCGGTTATCCCGCAAACCTTAAGATCGCGATAAAGGCTGCCGCCGAGCGCCACATTGAGCACCTGCATACCACGACAAACCCCAAGAGTGGGAACCCTGCGATCAAAAGCAAGGCGCGCAAGCTCAAGCTCAAGCCCATCACGCTCATCGTTCACAGCCAAAAGCCCATCAAGACAAGGGATACTGCTCGCACCTGAGGGAATAACAACATCGCGTCCGTCGACCACCTGCGTGACCTGATGCGGTACCACCTCATCAACGATATTGCGCAGCGCATCATCTACCGGGCAATTCACGCAATCCGATGCCGTGTCAGAGAGCTTTCGCGGCTTGCCATAGACAGACTCCTCTGCGCCCACATAAGGCTCGCCGGGATGCATGGCCTCATGTATGCATCGAAGCGTTACGTTCATATAGTTCTTCGGATGAATGTCGCCGCCACCTGTGAACAAAAGTCCGTCAACCATCCCGATAACCTCATGCGCAAGCTCACGATTTCGCTGCACACCTCCGGGAACGGGCGTTATCAAGATAGGTATCGCGCCGCAAGCGGCTATGCGCTTAATGTATTCGATATTGACTCGCTGGAATCCATCCGATTCATTGAGCGTGGTGGTTATGCCAATTACAGGAGAGTCCGCCATAGACTAGCCCCCTATCCAGACTTGGATGTAGGGAATCCAGCCCATCACCAGAACAACAAGAATAAGGATCGGTACTCCAACCCTCAACCAAAGATATAGACATTTGGGGAACTTAAGGCCTTGACCTTCGTTCGCCTCAGCAAGGAAGTTATCCCAGCCCCAGCCGAGCTTTGTGGTGCAAAACATCACAAAGACGATAGCACCCATCACAAGGATGTTGTTGGAGAAGATGAAGTCCTCGATGGCCTGAATGTTGCCGATCGCGGGGATCTCGACGCCTGACCATATATTGAATCCGAGCGCACACGGAAGAGACAGCACAGGAATGAGTATCAGATTGAAAACAACGGCGCGCTTTCGGCTCATGTTCCACTGGTCCATCCAAAAGCTCAAGATGCCCTCGAACACGGCGATGACTGTCGAGATGGCTGCAAAGCCCATGAAGATAAAGAACAGCGTAGCCCAAAGATTGCCCATCCACATCTGATCGAATACCGCCGGAAGCGTGATGAACACGAGCCCCGGGCCGGAATCAGGCGACACGCCAAAGGCAAAGCATGCCGGGAAGATGATGAGCCCCGTGACGATGGCCACAAACGTATCGAGGCCCGCGATGCGAACAGCCTCTCCTGCAAGCGAATACTTCTTGTCGATATAGCTTCCGAAGATCTCCATTGAGCCAATGCCAACAGACAACGTGAAGAAAGCCTGTCCGAGCGCCGCGAACACCGCCTCGCCGAATGCGCCCCAACTGCTGAAGAGTTTCCCGAAATCAGGTAGAAGGTAAAACACTATGCCAGCACCAGCACCGTCTAAAGTACAAGCGCGTACCGCAAGGATGAACATCAGCGCGAGCAAGCACACCATCATCACTTTCGTTACGCGCTCCACGCCTTTTTGCAGACCAAGAGAACACACTAGAAGCGAGATGGCGCACGCGACAAGCATCCAAATGACCATCTGTATAGGGTCTGCAAGCATCGAGGAGAACATGCCTTCGAATTGGCTCGCGCCAGATGCTCCAGATTCTCCCACGGTCGCCGCCGAAGATGCCAGCGCGCCGAAATCTGTCATGGCCATCTTCGGAATATATGACAGCATCCAGCCGGCAACGGTCGTGTAGAACATCATCAGCAGATAGAAGCCAACGATGCCGACCCATTTGAACTTATGCCAATGCGTGCCCTTAGGTTCAAGAACATCAAACGCACGTGCAACGGATTTGCGACTCGCACGACCGACCGAGAACTCCATCACCATGATCGGCAGACCGAGCAAGATAAGGAAGATCAGATACAAGACGATGAACGCCGCTCCGCCGTATTCGCCCACAATGTAGGGAAACCGCCAGACATTGCCAAGACCTATGGCGCACCCTGCACTAATAAGAATGAAGCCAAGCCTCGATTTGAACTGTTCACGCGCCATCGAATCTCCTATAAGCTATCGCAGGTCGCATCCGCGCACACAAGATCGGCGGATGCGACGCATATCAGAATAAAACCGATAACGATGATACATCATTTATAAGCACGCTCAGTCGCGCGTGAGCTTGCGATGGATGCGATGGGGACGAGCAGCTTCTTTGCCGAGACGCTCCTCGCGGTTTTTCTGATAGGCCTCGAAGTTGCCTTCGAACCAATACCAACGACCCGGTTGCTCATCCGTTCCCTCCCACGCAAGGATGTGCGTAGCAATGCGATCGAGAAACATCCTGTCATGGCTGATAACAACAGAGCAACCCGGAAATTCAAGGAGCGCCGCCTCCAAGCTGGAGAGCGTCTCAACATCCAGATCATTGGTCGGCTCGTCAAGAAGCAGTAGATTCCCGCCTTGTTTCAACGTGAGCGCGAGATTCAAGCGATTACGCTCGCCGCCGGAGAGCACAGCTGCAGGTTTTTGCTGGTCAGATCCCTTAAAGCCAAACGAGGCGACGTATGCGCGGCTTTGGACCTCCTCATCTCCGACCATCATATACTCGGTGCCGCCTGATACGACCTCCCAAAGAAGTTTATCCGGATCGATCCCTGAACGGTTTTGATCCACATATGAAATGGTCACGCTCTCACCGAGCTCCAACGTTCCGGAATCGAGCGCTTCTTCGCCGACGATCGCCTTGAAAAGCGTTGTTTTGCCGACACCGTTGGGGCCGATAACGCCAACGATGCCACCACGCGGAAGATCGAACGAAAGATCATCAATAAGCACACGTCCGTCGAACTCCTTGTGAATATGCTCAGCCTTGAGAACCTTCGATCCCAAGCGCTCGCCCACAGGTATGCGAATGTCGGAGTAATCGAGCTTCTTGGCGGCATTCGCCTCAGCCACCATCTGCTCGTAACGCTCAAGTCTAGCCTTGTTCTTGGCTTGACGAGCCTTAGGCGATGAGCGCACCCACTCAAGTTCACGCTCCATGCGCTTTGCAAGCTTGGCGCGCTGCTGACCTTGAGCGGCAATACGCGCGGCTTTCGTCTCGAGATAGGTCGAATAGTTCCCCTTGTAAGGGAAGAGCTGCCCGCGGTCCACCTCGCAGATCCACTCGGCCACATTGTCAAGGAAGTATCTATCATGCGTGACCGCCAGAACCGCACCGGGATAATCCTTCAAGAAATGTTCAAGCCAAAGGACCGATTCCGCATCAAGATGGTTCGTTGGCTCATCCAAAAGCAGCAGATCAGGAGCTTCTAGCAGCAGCTTGCAGAGCGCCACTCGCCTACGCTCGCCGCCGGAGAGATTGGATACGAGCGCATCGGAGTCTGGGCATTGCAGCGCATCCATCGCCTGCGATAGCTTGGAGTCGATATCCCAGCCATCCACAGCGTCGATCTCGTTTTGCAGCTCAGCCATCTCTGACATGAGCGCATCGAAATCCGCATCAGGTGATGCCATCTCTTCGCCGATAGCGTTGAAGCGCTCCACCTTGGCGATTATGTCAGCGAAGGCGCCGCGGATGCTGTCGATGACTGTTGCATTCTCATCAAGAGGCGGCTCCTGCTCCAAGATCCCCACGGTGTATCCCGGCGTGAGTTGCGCATCGCCGTTAGAGACATCCTCCATCCCTGCCATAACCTTGAGCAGGGTGGATTTTCCCATTCCATTCGGCCCGACAACGCCGATCTTGGCGCCCGGATAAAACGACAATGTCACATCATCGAGAATGACCTTATCGCCATGCGATTTGCGCGCCTTGTACATCTGGTATATGAACTCAGCCATGTTTCTCCCTCTTATTCGAAGTTCGCGGGCCCGTCTGACGCAGCGCAATGTAGCAAATATGCGTCGAGCCCGAAAATGCGTTTGCAAGATTGTGACATATGAGCGCGGCTTTTTGACCGTCAATTCGGACTATAATTTGATGAAGCGACTCGACGCGGCGAAACCCTTTGCCGCAGGTGATCGCCTTGAGCAACATCATAGCTACAGCACAATCTATTTTCGCCTATCATCTTAAAAATGCAACGGCGATAACCTAGAATGGACCTACCGCAAGATCCGCCCGTATCAAAGCTCGCACATGATGCGTAACGGGCTGAAATAGAATGAATCAGGAGGCAGAAATGCAACAAGATCACAGCAAGGCGATCAAGGGGCTCTCGATCGCAACCATCGTCATATCGGCGTTGTCGATAGTGTTTTCAGGCATCATTATTGCCATAATCGGTTTCATGATGAGCATCGCCGACTCTTCCGTGGTTGACTACTCCAGCAGCTATCCATACTACGATGATTATTACTATGACTATAGCTATATCGATCCGGACGAATACATCGGTGCATATATCACCGGAATCATCACCAATGCTCTGCTCGGATGGGCGATCCTATGCTCCATATTCACGCTTGTCACAGGCATCATCGGGCTTCGTTTCGGCGCGAGAAAAGACAAGCTCGGGCTTGTGTTTGGCTGGTCGATCGCAGGCGCTGTGGTAGGCTTTCTCGGAACCGGCATGATCGTGGCAGTGCTCATGATAATCACGGCCGTATTCGCCAACAAAGACAAACAGCTCTACGCAGCAGGCTATGCTCCCGTCTCACCGGGGGCGCCTGTCTATGTGCAGATGCCAGCACCGGGCGCTCCGGTTGTGGCACAGCCTGTCGTCGCACCTGTTGCGGCACCTGTCGCAACACCGGTCACTCCCGTTGCCGCTCAACCAGTCGAGCCTGTTGCCGTCCCTGCAATACCAGCCGCCACGCCTGCCGCTTCACCGGCCGTCGCGCCTGAAGCGCCTGCCGACCAACCCACCCAAATAGGCGAAACGCCCAAACAGTGCTAGAGCAAAGCGAAATCGATCCAAGGGCGCAGGAGATCATCCTGTGCCCTTCTTTTTAAGGGATGCCAACATGGATGAAGCCGACAAGATCAACACCTATCCGGATTGCAATAGATGCGGACACTGTTGCGAGCTAAACATCATCGCCATCACAGATGACGACCTTGAAAAAATGCATGCATATGTACGCGAAAACGATATAGCCCCCAAAGACCAAAACGCACAGCGATGCTGCTTCCAAAATGATGATCGCACCTGCATGATCTGGGAGGCACGTCCGCAAATATGCCGTCTTCACAACTGCAACGTTGCCCGCATAGAGATCTTGAAGCGCAACCCAAATATTCACGTTCCCGACGATATCCCGCTTCGTAATCTGCATGAGCAGTTTGTATTGGCCTACAACAAATAAGCAGGTGATCAGCATGTCGGTATTAACCGATGACGAGTTCGAAACAGCCATTGCAGATGCGCTCGATACTATCCCGGACGAGTTCATCGAGGAGATGGACAACCTTGCTGTCGTCGCTCAAGACGAACCGACCCAAGACGATCTCGCCGAGCTGGAAGCAAGCGAAGGCAAAACGGGCATCAAGCACGGTAATGAGATATTGGGGCTTTTCACCGGAGTGCCGCTGACGGAGCGCTCCCTTGATTCATGCGAAGGTGAAACTCCTGATCTGATTCAGATCTTCAAAGGGCCGCACGAGCGCTGCTTTCCCACACACGATGAGGCGATCGCGCAGATACACAAGACGGTGATACATGAGGTAGGCCACTACTTCGGCTGGGACGACGACCACATGCATGCGCTGGGATATTGATATCGCCCACCATTGCAAACCTCGACGGCCCAACGCATGGGCTCAACGTATGTTCTGTCAGCTTGATCCAAAAAATGCGCCTGATTGACGACAAGCAGGAAGTTCTAAGCGAAAATGATGACCAGCCCTACCAACAATCCGGCAATGATAGCGAATGCAGGAGACTTCGAGCGATAGATCAGATAAGCCTCCGGGAAGATCTCGCCAAATACGACATAAAGCATTGCACCGGATGCGAATCCAAGCGCACACGCCAGTCCGAACGGCCCGATATCACCAAGCCAGAAACCAAGCCAAGCACCGAGCATGGTCGGGAGTCCACAAAGCGCCGTGAGCGCAACCGCACGCAGACGAGGCATTCCGCCGCTGATGAGCGGTACAGCCACAGCCATTCCCTCAGGAATGTTGTGCAGACCGATGAGCACGGCCATTATCATCCCGGTACCCACAAGAAGATCGTCTGAGATGGCGAAGCTCGCGCCGATCGTCATACCCTCAGGGATGTTATGAAGCGCGATGGCACATGCCATCACAACGCCTGCAACCACAAGCGATGCGCGCGAGTGGTTCGAGCTGCGCTCCTGCGCCAGATAGTCGGCATGTACGAGCTCATCCAGATCATCGTGAGTCAAGGGGTGCTTCTCATCAGCAGAGTGCGGAACCTTGCTTCTGGTGTGCTTGTCGATCATATAGTTGAGCCCGTAAACCACAGCAACGCCCAAGATCACAGACACCACAACAAGCGCGATGCCCCAATCTATGACACCTTGCATGGCCTCCACAGCCTCCGCCAAAAGCTCGAAACACACCATGGCGGTCATAACGCCACCGGCAAACGAAAGAAGAAGGCTTACAGTCTTGTTCGAATCAGTCCGAAACATAGCTCCGACCGCGCCACCAAGACCGGTTCCTATGGCACCCGAGACAAAAGAAACAAGCGTAACGAACCAAAATGGACTAAGTTCCAGCAACTTCATACTCCTTGAAAAGACTACTAGATAGACAATACCAAAATGTTAGCCATATGCAACCTCGAATCATGTATTCGATAAACTTCCGTCAGGAAAGCGCACATCATGAGGCCCGAGACAACATCAGCGCTCGTAAAACATTCAGCCGTGCCACCGAGTGAGGCCTTCAGAACAGGGATCCGGAACAGGGAATACAGCTGCCGCAAAAAGAACAGAGGCCGCCTCTTTCAAGGCGGCCCCCACTCGATATGTAGTGTCAGATGACGGATCTTTTGCGTTGAATGCTACGTTATCTCTAAGTTTATGCTTTGCTCAAAACGATCAGTGAAACACAGGACTACAGCAGACGCTTGGCGCATGTCGGCTTGTATGCTGCCATGCTCTGGATGCAAATGCTGCGCGAGCTGTTGCCTGCATGGATATAGTTGCCATCGCCAATGTAGAGCCCTACATGGTAGATTCCCCTACCCGATCCCCAAAAGACGAGATCTCCCGCCTGAAGCTCATCAAGGGATACCGACTCTCCCACTCCGTACTGCGCCGCAGCCGAACGCGGAAGCTCGATACCGAGAGCCTCTCTGAAGATGTACTGGGTAAAGCCCGAACAGTCGAATCCGGAAGGCGTGGTGCCTCCATAGACATAAGGAACGCCGAGCTGCTCGTAGGCAAGATCGAGCAATGCTTCCTCGCGCGTAGGCATCGCCGAGAGCGCATCTGTGTGCATCTTAACCACCTGAGATGCCATGCCCTCTCCAACCTTTGCCGCAGACGACACGTTAACGTTGTTCTTAATGCCCGTATCGTCATGTGGCAGATCCACCAACGTCGCAGATATCGGAACGACGACAGTCGATCCACCGTCGACCTCATCAGCGTAAGCCTCCTGCGCCCCCTTCGTCGCTCCTGTGAAGACAGCAGCGCAAAAGACGACGGAGGCCAAGGCGAAACGCGCGCCCTTCTCGAACGCCTCCTTGGTTCGAGAACTACCGAAAATCGTTTCACTACCTAGTTGTTGCAAATCTCTTCCTTAGAACAGGCTCGCTTCCCACTTCGCCTTGCGAGCACATCTTTCACATTCATCCTTCAATGTCTAATCCGCATTTGACAAATGCTCTTCGGTCTAGCGCTTCTGCAAAGGCGCTGCAGATGGCATCTCATACCTAGATATCGGTAGGAGCGGGATCGAGTCGGACAGTTGAACCCGATCGCCAGCCGGAAGACCGACTTCGCAACATTTAGGTTAGAAAAAGTTGACGATTTAGATACCGAAATTGGGCCTTATCCACATTTCCTCGAAGTTGAATCCACGAGTCGAAGACATTGGAAACACAATTGCTTCACAACCGCCTAGAGTTGTAAAAATCTTGTGAATATGCAATTGAGCAGGCAATATTGTGTTATGAGCCTGCGTCAATATACGGCCACAAGCTGACTAGAAGACGCATCTTGTGCATCTTCATATATATAGAATTGAAAAGGATACGAGCAATTCGTAGCAACACTAGGGATTCTTAAGGCGTGCTTAGCTGGCACATGATGCGGTCAAGATGCAGACAAGCAACCTTTGCACTGTGAGAGCAAGCTTCCAAGCGCCAGATAGGCGCGCATTCGTAGATTTTTAGCGACTGGTTGGAATGAAGCTATAAATTTATGTTTAATGCGGAAGCAACAACTGAGCGATCTGCACTGCGTTGAGCGCCGCCCCTTTACGGATCTGATCGGCTACATCCCAAAATGCAAGCCCATGCTCCACAGAAGGGTCCTTGCGAAGGCGACCGACATACGTGGCATCCGTCGTCGCAAGAAGGCCCGGCATCGGATAGGCGTTGCTGGCAGGATCGTCCATCACAACGATACCCGGCGCGGCCTCAAGAGCCCGTCTCGCACCCTCAACGCTCACCTCATCTGCGAACTCCACATTGATCGCCTCGCCGTGACAACGGAGCACAGGCACTCTCACACATGTGGCAAACACATCGAGATCGTCATCACCCATGATCTTCTTCGTCTCGACGACCATCTTCCACTCCTCTTTCGTGGAGCCATCATCAAGGAACACATCTATATGCGGAATGCAGTTGAAAGCGATGCGATGCGCGAACGCGCTGATCGTAAGTTCGTCATCAGACTTGCCGTCAAGAAATTCGCGTGTCTGGTCGTAGAGTTCGGCCATAGCCGGCGCACCAGCACCCGATGCCGCTTGATAGGTGGACACGATCACGCGCTTGATGCGACTGAGATCATAGAGCGGCTTTAGCGCAACGACCATCTGGATCGTAGAGCAATTCGGGTTCGCGATAACGCCAGAATGCCATTTCACATCATCAGGGTTGACCTCAGGCACAACTAGCGGCACATCCTCATCCATGCGAAATGCGCTCGAATTGTCGATCATCACAGCGCCTGCTTTGATAACAGCATCACGCATCTGCTTAGACACGCTTGCCCCCGCAGAGAACAGCGCAATGTCTACGCCCTCGAACGATTCGTGAGTCATCTCCTGAACCTCAAGCTCTCCAGCCTCAACATCGCCGCAGCCCTCAAAGCGCACCTTCTTGCCCGCAGAGCGCGCAGACGCAAGCGCTATGACCTTGCTGGCAGGGAAATCCAGATCGTGGAGCACCTTCAAGAATTCCTGCCCCACAGCACCGGTCGCACCGGCAACTGCAACTACAGGACGCTTGGGCATAGGTTTGTTCCACATATCTATCTTCCCTTCTTCATCTTGTCCGCGATCTCTTCAGCGGAAAGCTGGGTCTCTTCGAAAATGCTGTCTGAATCAAGCTCGAATGCGGTATGCAAAAGCTGCACCGCGCGCTCGACCTCGGCCGCATCTATCACCATGGAAAGACGGATCGGCGAGGTGGAGATGGCTTGGATGTTGATGTTGTTGTCCGCCATCGTGCGAAAGGCGCGAGCAGATACGCCCGGCGAGGATTTCATTCCCGTGCCGACCAAAGATATCTTGGCGATGTCCTCATCAACATCGAACTGGTTCGCACCTATCTCAGGAAGGATCTCCTCCAGCGTCTCACGGGCGCGACCGAGATCGGATGCAGGGCATGTGAACGAGATGTCGGTAGTGCCGTCAAGCGAGGTGTTCTGCAGGATCATATCCATATTCACCATGTTCGCCGCAAGGGCGGAAAACACTCGCGCTGCAACGCCGATCGTATCGGGAAGGCGGCGGATCGTCACCTTCATCTCGGATGTATCATGCGCGATGCCGGTGATGACGGCTTGTTCCATTGCGGATTCCTCCCTGATCAATGTTCCTTTGGCTTCGCTGAATGCAGAACGCGAATGGATCGTAACTCCCCATTTCTTCGCGAATTCGACCGCTCGGGACTGCAACACTCCCGACCCGACGCTTGATAGCTCGAGCATCTCGTCGTATGAGATTGAATCAAGCTTGTGAGCGCGCGGGCAGATACGCGGATCTGTCGTATAGATACCATCAACATCGGAGTAGATCTCGCACACATCGGCGCCGATCCCCCATGCAACGGCAACAGCGGTGGTATCCGAGCCGCCGCGTCCGAGCGTGGTGATATCCCCATTGGCATCGATGCCTTGAAAGCCCGCGACGATCGGGATATATCCCTCGTCGAGCGCATCGGTGATACGCTTGTTGTCTATACGCATGATCTTGGCTTTGTTGTGAATGCCGTTTGTCTCGATGCCAGCTTGGCGGCCAGTGAAGCTGATTGCCTTATACCCCATCGCCTCCAACGCCAGCGCAAGCAGCGTCATCGACACCTGCTCTCCTGTGGATAGCAACCTGTCTAGCTCACGTGCAGGAGGGTTCGTATTCACGGCATTGGCAAGTCCCATAAGCTCATCGGTGGTCTTTCCCATGGCCGACACCACGGCAACCACCCTATCACCGCCATCGTGAATAGATACGAGACGCTTCGCAACGTTTATGATGCGCTCCGGCGAAGCGACCGATGTTCCTCCGAATTTTGCGACTATCAATGACATATTATCTACTGTTGCTCCAAAGCCATCGGATATATAAACAGAAATGTTCCTAACGCATAATGCGATTATCTGAACCAATCGCACGATAATCTATCTTATCAAAGACCGACCAGAGTAATGCGCACATATCGTATAAAGGCGTGAAGGGACGAAAGCACAGAGAAGGCCTGTCCTTTTCCCCATTTCCATTGATCGCAAGATGAATAAGGGTTACTCATGGACAGCGAAGGGACCCTTGCAGCTTCAAATCCGAAAAATGAACAATATCATCCATTTTTCGCACCCTGCCGCGGATGGGCCGCCCGATACTCCTCGATCATATGCGTCCTGTCGATATGCGTATATATCTGCGTGGTCGAAATGTCTGAATGCCCGAGGATTTCTTGGATCACGCGAAGGTCCGCTCCGCCCTCGAGCATATGAGTTGCAAAGGAATGGCGAAGTGTGTGGGGATGAAGATCGTCCACATCAATAGCGCCTCCCGCCTTCGCCACGATCGCATGAAGCCCTTGGCGCGAAAGACGCGTTCCCCTAGCATTCAAAAACACCGCCTTGACATCGGTCGGATTCGGATTCTTCGACTTCATGCTCAACGCCGGGCGGGCATCTGTGAGGTAGCGATCAAGCGCACGTAGCGCCTCGCCCGATATAGGCACGATCCGCTCTTTTGAACCTTTGCCGAACACCCGCAAGAAGCCCTCTTCGAAGTAGAGGCTGTCGGTATCGAGACCGCAGATCTCGCTCGCTCGTAGGCCGCACCCATAGAGCACCTCGAGCAATGCGCGATCGCGAAGGCCAGTGGGTGACGAGTCTGTATGCATATCCAACATGCGCTCTACCTGATCGATCGACAAAACATCAGGGAGCCTCTCTGGGATCTTAGGGAGCTTTATGGAATCCGCTGGATTCTTGTCAGTCATATCTTCCCTGATCAGAAAGCGGTGAAAACCCTTCACAGCCGACATACGCCTCTTCACAGTGGCAGGCGAATACCCGGCCTTCATGATGCCAGTTTCAAACGCAATAACATCGTCTCTTGTTATGTCGGCAACATTGATCTTATCGCAGCGCTTGAGATCTGCGGCATACAAGGACAGATCGCGTGCATACTGCGATATCGTGTTGTTCGACGATCCGCGCTCGACCCGCAGATGGATCAGATATTCGTCTATTGCCTCTTCGATGTTCATGAACGTATTCTAGCGCTCGCCGGCCGCTATCGCGGCGCCGATGAAGTCCCTGAACAGCGGATGCGGGCGGTGCGGTCTGCTTTTGAATTCAGGATGCCCCTGCGATGCAACAAACCAAGGATGGCTCGGAATCTCGATCATCTCGACCAAACGTTCATCAGGAGAAAGACCTGTGATCGCAAGTCCTGCATCCACAAGAGCATCCCGGTAGGTATTGTTCACTTCAAAACGGTGACGATGCCGCTCATAGACCATCTCCTTGCCATATGCAGCGCAGGCCTTAGAGCCGCCCACGATCTTACACGGATAGGCTCCGAGACGCATCGTGCCTCCCTTGTTCTCAACACCAGCCTGTTCAGGCATAAGATCGATAACGGGATATCTGGCATCTTCATCGAACTCGGCAGAAGTGGCGCCCGGCATACCGGCGACATTTCGGGCGAACTCGCACACGGCAGCCTGAAGCCCGAGGCAGATCCCTAAAAACGCCACGTTGTTCTCGCGGGCATAACGCGCCGCTGCGATCTTTCCCTCGAATGCGCGCGATCCAAAACCCCCGGGAACCAAGATGCCGTCCATTCCGGCAAGCGTCTGGGCCGCGCTATCCTCGCTGAGCTCTTCACCGTCTATAAGATGCACGTTCACATGTTTGCCATGAAAGACCCCAGCATGGTTCAGTGCCTCGACGACCGAAAGGTATGCATCCGGAAGGCTGACATACTTTCCGACAACGGCGATATCCACCTCGCCCTCGCAATCAGCGCAGTCCTCTAAGAATTTCCGCAGATTGCGCAGGTCCGCCCTGTTTGGCGCAAGCCCTATCCTGTTCAGAACCATGGCATCGAAACCTTGCTCATAAAGGCTCATCGGCACCTCGTAGATCGAAGACGCGTCGATGCATGCGAGAACAGCTTCTTTATTGACATCGCAGAAAAGCGCGATCTTCTCGCGGACGTCATCCGAGATTTCATGATCTGACCGGCAGACTATGAAATCAGGTTGAACGCCGAGTGACCGAAGCTCCTTTACAGAATGCTGCGTGGGCTTCGTTTTGACCTCATGCGCCGCTGCGATATAAGGCACGAGCGTAACGTGAGTGAACACAACATCACCTTGCGGGCGTTCCTTCTTGAATTGACGAGCCGCTTCGATGAAAGGCAACGACTCGATGTCTCCAATCGTGCCACCGATCTCGGTTATGACGATATCCGCACCGGAGCGCTCGGCAATAGAAACAAGCCTCTCCTTGATGGCTTCTGTAACATGAGGAATGACCTGTACGGTGCCGCCTAGAAAATCGCCGCGGCGCTCACGCGTGATAAGCGTTTGGTAGATCGATCCCTGCGTGAAATTCGACTCCCGCGTAAGGTTCTCGTCGATAAAACGCTCATAATGCCCCAGATCGAGATCGCCTTCATGCCCGTCTTCGGTGACGAATACCTCGCCATGCTGAAACGGGCTCATAGTTCCCGGGTCCACATTCAGATATGGATCCATCTTTTGCATGGTCACCTTGTACCCACGTGCTTTGAGAAGATGCCCAAGGGAGGCCGCGGTGATCCCCTTTCCCAGAGATGACACGACACCGCCGGTCACAAAAATATACTTCGCCATTTATCGAACTCCTTGCGAGATTGATCGATCCGAATAGGGCGAGTTTGATGAATGAAGGCCATTAAGCGGCAAAGAATTACGCTTCGAACAGACTCAAATCATCCACTCTCAACGTTTCTACATTATACGGCGACAGAGCAACAAGGATCTTCTTGCAAAGATAGTTTTACAACCCCGAAACAAAGGTATGTTTCCGAGCGCTGCCCATATCCTATGCAAGCAATAGCAACGTTTCAAGTCGCCGCAAAGATAACAAAGTCTAATATCAAAAAGAAGCAGGTCACCGCAAAGATAGCGAGGTTTCGACCGGTGCCTGCATTTTATTAATCTATAGAAACGTTTCAGGTCGTTCATAGAGAATAACTGGGCTTTATATTCAAAGGAATCGGGTCGCCGCAAAGGTAGCGAGCGGCATATCCTGCGGTTCAGATTTGCGGGAAAGACCAACGACGTGTACTTCGCTACACGAGGAGGTCTTGGACCGTGAAGATGAACCGCTGGGATGCCGCGCAGCGTCATGCGTTTATTTATTAAAATAAATAAACGCCCTACTTATGATAGTACCGATGCTGCTCATACTTCGGCTCGCAGCAAACATTGATCCCGAGCGTCTTGTAGAGCTTCTCGTCGGTCGACGAGATTATCACCGAAAAATACGCGTCACAGCCGCGCAGCTTGTCAGCGTTATCAATAAGAAGCTCCGCAAGCGGGTTTGTTGATGAAGAAATGGTCAAGGCAAGCAGCGTCTCGTTGGAATGCAGGCGCGGGTTGCGGTTGCCCAGATGTTCGGTCTTCAGATGACAGATCGGCTCGAGAACATCATCAGAGATGACATCAACATCATCATCCACACCAGATACGCCCTTCAAAGCATTCATAAGCAACGCAGATGCAGCACCGAGCAGATTTCCTGTCTTACCCGTAACGACCTTACCATCGGGAAGCTGCATAGCGCCTGCCGGTTTTCCGGTCGTTTCAGCCTTCAACAGCGCGGCCGAGCGTGCGGGCGAGAGATTGGCGGTTATCCCCGCTTTATTCATGAGCATCTCGATCTTGTTGAGCCCACAATCCTCAACGCCTGTCCTCTTCTGCTCCACAGCTGCAGAGAAATATCTGCGCACGATCTCGTTGTTGGACGCCTCGCGACATGCCTCATCATCCACGATCGCATATCCTGCCATATTCACGCCCATATCGGTCGGGCTCTTATACGGGCTCTCGCCAGCAATTTTCTCCATCATCGAGCGCAACACCGGAAATATCTCAACATCCCGATTGTAATTCACAGTGGTCTTGCCATAGGCCTCAAGATGGAACGGATCGATGATGTTATCATCACCAAGATCGGCTGTAGCGGCTTCATATGCAATATTAACTGGATGGTTGAGCGCCAAATTCCAGATTGGAAAAGTCTCAAACTTCGCATACCCCGCAACAATACCATGTTGATATTCATGATAGAGCTGTGAGAGGCAAGTGGCCATCTTTCCCGAGCCGGGCCCAGGTGCAGTAACCACCACCAACGGCCTGCTTGTGCGGATGTAATCGTTTTTACCATAGCCCTCTTCACTAACGATCCCATCAATGTCGTATGGGTAGCCAGGAATCGAATAATGCAGATAACTCGTAATTCCCATGTCGGTAAGTCTTTTGCGAAACGCATCCGCATCGGGCTGATTCCCATAACGAGTAATCACAACGCTTCCAACCATAAAACCCATCGAACGAAAGATGTCCATCAGACGAAGAACATCCTCATCATATGTGATTCCAAGATCGCCGCGCACTTTAGACTTCTCGATATCATTGGCATTGATGGCGATAACGATCTCGACCTCGTCGGTCATCGATTGAAGCATGCGGATCTTGCTGTCGGGCTCAAATCCGGGCAGTACGCGTGAGGCGTGGTAGTCATCGAAGAGCTTCCCGCCGAATTCAAGATATAACTTGCCCCCGAACTGGTCTATCCGCTGACGGATGTGCTCGGCTTGAAGCTGGATGTACTTGTCGTTGTCGAAACCGATCTGCATAAAATAGCTCCAATCGTCTAAAACTAGAAGAATGTCTTGGCAGCGTAACGGTAGAAATGCTCACTATCCTCATAGAGCAACGTGGTAGGCGTCTCACCCTTTCTGACCAAAACACGATCCACCAATTGGTTGAACATTAGGATATCACCATCGGCGAAAAGCGTTGCCGCTCGGGAGGATCGTTCGCTTTTGAGATCCACACATACCACATCACTAGGATCGGTTACAAAAGCGCGAGCCAAAAGCGAATGCGGGGCAAGCGGCTGCACGACGAGCCCCTGATAACTCGGAGCCACAAGAGGACCCCCCGCGGCAAGCGAATATGCGGTCGAGCCGGTGGAGGATGAGACGATGATGCCATCTCCGTCAAGCTCAGCGATGGGCGTGCCTGAGATATCGAACGAGAAGTTGAACGTACGCCCCATAGGGCCTCTGGTTATGGCTATCTCGTTCAAAGCGAAGAACTCCGTGCGACCGGCAAGACCCTGCGTGTTCACGCCGAACTGCTCCCCTTTGAATGCGTCGCGAAGCGCTATGTCCTCAGGCGAGAGCTCGTCTCCAAGAATCACCTCGATCGATAGGTTCGCACGGCGCTCCGCCTTGAGTTCTCCTGCAAAGGCGCGCGCCACCAGAGGGATCACACCGCCATCGCTAGGGTTGGCCAAAAATCCCAAGTGTCCAAAATTGATCCCAAGAATGGGAGTGTCAAGACCTGCGAGCATACGCGCGGTGCGAAGGATCGTGCCATCGCCGCCGAGCACCACAGCCAGATCGATGTTCTCTCCCGCATGCCCGCGCTCCTCGAGAAGCCCAGCAGGCTCGTTGAGCTCATATGAATCCACAATCGCGTAATCCACTCCCGATGTGGCAAGATATAACGCCAACGAGGAAGCCGCATCTAACGCCTGCGGATTCGTTTTATTCTTGACTATCAACACTAGCATGGTTCGATCTCCATCGATGGTGGGCATTGACGCTTCATTTGATATCATGAGTACTCGATCATTACCAAAAGTATACTTCAGAAAGTGACGCGAATATTGGCTAAGCACGCCAAAAACGATAGCCGTTTCACTGCACGCGATATTAAGCTCGGAAACCACGAGGGTTCAGACAAGCCGACAGGCTCGTCAGCGCCTCTGATGAGCCTGTGCGTAGTCCTCTCGAGGATAACCGGCTTCGCTAGAACCTGGGCCATGGCCTATGCGATCGGTGCCACTTTCCTATCCAGTTCCTATCAGGTGGCCAACAATCTTCCTAACATGCTCTATGAGCTCGTTATGGGCGGGATGCTCGTTACGGCGTTTTTGCCGGTATATGTTTCTGTGAAGAATAAGCTCGGCAAGACTGAAGGAAACAAGTACGCGTCGAACCTGCTGTCGATCGTAGTGTTGATACTTGGAATAGTGGCGGCGCTAGGAATGATATTCCCGAGCGCGATAATCTACACGCAGTCTTTCTACTCCGATCAGGAAACGATGGGCACCGCCGTGCTGCTCTTTCAATTTTTTGCTATACAAACGGTATTCTATGGTGGCTCATCGATATTTTCAGGGCTTCTCAATGCGAATAGAGACTACCTCTGGTCTTCGATCGCACCCGTATTCAACAACTTAATCGTCATCATCACGTTCATCATCTATGCGATGGTGGCACCGATGAATCCCGAGATCGCGCTCTATATCATAGCTATCGGCAATCCACTTGGCGTATTCGTGCAGATGATCATCCAGATCCCAGCTCTCAAGCGCAACGGTATCGTACTCAGGCCCATCATCGATCTTCGCGATCCTTTCCTCAACGAAACGCTTAAGCTCGGTGTTCCAGCCTTCCTCGTGATGATCTTCTCATTCATAACGGTATCTGTGATGAATGCGGCGTCGTACGCTTTTGCAGACAACGGACCGTCCATCATCGTATACGCGCGCCTTTGGTATACGCTTCCCTACTCGTTTTTGGCCATCCCTATCACAACGGAGCTATTCACCGAGCTGTCGCATCTTGTGTCGAAAAACGAGATCGACGAGGCGTGCGAGACCGTCACATGGGGAATCTCGCAGATAATGTTCCTGCTCACCCCCTTCATGCTGTACCTGATCGTGTTTTCCTATCCGCTCGTGTGCATCTATCATATCGGCGCCTTCACGATGGATGATGTCGGGATGATCGCATCATATCTGGCGGCGCTATCACTGGCGCTTCCCTTCTACGGCGTAAACGCTTATCTGCAAAAGATCTTCAGCTCTCTACGAGCGATGGGCGCATTCGCGATCATGATGGCGATCGCATCCATCATCCAAGTGGCGCTCACCATGGGCGCGGTGAGCGCAGCTGAGGCGGGATATCCCATCACGATCGAAAGCGTCGCCATCGCAAGCGCGATCTTTTATGTCGTCGCCGATGCAGCATCACTTATCTACCTCAAGCGCAAGCTCGGGCATATCGGGATGATGCGGATCGTGCGCGCTACAGCGCTAGGGCTCATACTGGGGATCGCCGGCGCTGCTGGCGGCGCGGGTGTGCTCTGGGCGCTGCAAAGTTTCATAGCGCCCTTAGATGGATCGATCTGGCAGGCGATGGGCTACGTTGTTGCAGGCGGCATCGTATCTCTTATAATTACATTCGGCGCATCAGCGAAGCTTAAGGTCAAAGAAGCCGATCTGGTGCTATCCATGGTCGGGAAGCTGACGCGAAGACTCAGACGCAGATGAACCGGCCGACACATCCCGAATATCAGAAACGGAGCTTTGAGAGTCATGCCTACAAGAGAACCTAGGTTACAAGAATCACAAGTCGCATCGCATCTGGTGCCGATCGTGATCGGAGGCGACGTTCTAGCCTACAGCTTCGTGCGTGAGTTCCACAGAGCATATGGGGTCGAGCGCTCGATCGTGATCATGACCGATGATATCAAGATGCTCTCCTCCTCGAAGTTCACAGATTGCAGGATCGTTGCTAATTCGGGCGATCCGGATATTCTCGTTCCCACGCTGATCTCTATCAACGAAGAAATCACCTCATCCGATCCCGAAGCGGTAACCATCGCTGTGGGAACCGATGATGCTGTGGCGGCTCTTCTTGCAGAGCACAGAGAACCTCTTGAAAACGCTGGAATCGTCATCCCGTATGAGGATTTCGAGAAGATCGATCAGCTCTCTAAGAAGGATATCTTCTATGAGCTCTGCGAACAGCTCGATATCCCGTATCCTAAGACGTGGTATTTCGACTGCGGTAACACGGACAACATCGATCTTCCATGGGATGAATTCTCTTTCCCGATCATCGCAAAACCGGCCGATTCGTCTGCTTACAAGCATGCGCACATAAAGGACAAGCGCAAGGCCTACGAGATCTATTCGTTAGAAGAGCTCAAGGAAGTCTGGAGCAACATCGTAGCGTCAGATTATGATGGCCAGCTGCTCATCCAAGACTTCATTCCCGGCGGCGATGATGCTCTTTGGATAATCAATATGTACACCGACGAGAACGGCGAGATCCGAGTCATTACCAGCGGAGACATCGTCTTGCAGGACCACTGCCCGTCGGCGATAGGCAATCCGCTCACGATCATCGGATGCAAAAACCAGCAGTTGATCGATTATGTTATGCGCATCCAAGACAAGGTGAAATTCCATGGATGGTCGACATTCGACATCAAGTTCGACGAGAGAAACGGAAAATACGTCTTCTTCGAGATGAACATCCGTCCGGGAAGAAGCTCCTATTACGTAAGCCTCGGTGGCGTCAGCTTCGTGAAACCGATCGTAGAGGATTACATACTCGGCAAAGAGGTTGAGAAAGAAGAGTCTTACAGGCCGTTTGTCTATAACATCGTTCCGAAATACGTTCTTGAGCACACTGTTTCAGACAAGCAGGTTCTTGCGCGCATCAAAGAGCTCGAGAAGACGACTGAGCCCAATAGCGACCCGCTTCATTACTCTGCTGACAGCCTTGCGCATAATTTCTGGGCGTGGCTCATGCGTATTAACTACATTCGCAAGTTTAAGCGCTACTATTGGGACACAGATGGAAAACAGTATGTGAATAATAACAATAATTAGGAAATTATTGTTATTATTCCGACCTAACATAGCGGTTCCGGCGGGTACTTAGATCTTCCTAAAAATATAAAATTGAAAAGGCAGCAGGTAGTTCGTAGTGAAGCTAAAAATTCACGAGGTGTGCTTAGCTGGCGTGTGATGCGGGCGCGCAGCCTTCGCACTGTGAGCGCAAGCATCAAAACGTCAGATAAGCGCGCATTCGTGGATTTTGAGCGTCAGGTTTTCAATCCTATTAAAGGATTGAAAACTCAACAATATTCGGAAAGTATATCCTTAACAGGATAATCACATGCCAAGACCGAGGCATATGCAAGAGCATCCATCGAGTCGATCACAGGCACACCATCATAGACCCTATCGATCCCGAGCAAAGAAAGCTCAGTGCACCCGAGAATGAGGCAATCGGCGCCCTTTTCAATGAGGTGATCGCAAACGGCATCAAGATAACCCATCGGAGCTTTACGGCCAGCCTTCACATAATCGTAGATAGCAGACATCACAAGTCTTTGATCTTCAGCATCCGGAACGACAGATGTCATCAACGCTCCCTCAAAAGCGCGCTGATAAGCGCCACTTTCAATACTGCCATCCGTTGCGAGTATCCCGGCACATCCGCATCCGAGAGAGTTCGCCAAAGACGCCGTCTCCTTTAGGATGTTGAGCAACTTAGCGTGCTTAAGGACACTTGCTATCTCCTCATGACGCACATGGGCGGCATTGCATGGCATAACAAGAACATCACAACCCATCTCTTCAAGTTGCGAAGCCTTGTCTTGGAGCGGAGGTACAAAGGAAGGCGATGTGTCTTTTCCGAGAATGAAGCTCGTTCTGTCGGGAACTGTTGGATCGTTCAAAACGACGATATCGATATGTTCTTGGTCGGTATCAACATCGGTCATATCAACCACGCGCGCAAAAAGATCGGCGGTCGCCGCCGGTCCCATTCCGCCTATGATTCCGAGTCTTTTCATGTCTCAATATCCTATACCAAATATTCGAGATTAACAGAAACTAATGCTTTGATGTCGGTAAAGTAGATCCAAATCGACCGGATTAGGAGACCTGCGCCATCAGATGACGCAAGGCGTTCAAAAAAAAGAGCCGCCTAGAATCAGGCGGCTCAAGGATCAATGCGAGTTGATTGCGATCGATTACTCGGCATCAGCTTCGGCGTATGCGCGCTGAACTGAAGGATCAACGTCAACTGCCGGGCTCATGGTCGATGAGATTGCGATCGACTTCACATACTTGCCCTTGGCTGCAGCGGGCTTCATGCGAAGGATCTCATCATAGACTGCACCGTAGTTCTCAGCGAGCTGCTCAGCGGTGAAGCTCTTCTTGCCGATGATGACATGAGCGATACCATAACGATCTGCGCGATACTCAACGCGGCCGCCTTTGAGCTCATTGATAGCCTTTGCAACGTCATTGGTTACAGTGCCGAGCTTCGGGTTAGGCATAAGTCCGCGAGGGCCAAGCACCTTACCGAGACGTCCAACCTTGCCCATCTGGTCAGGGGTAGCAACAGCGGCATCAAAATCAAACTTGCCGGCATTGATCTGCTCGGTAAGCTCATCGGTGCCGACGATATCCGCGCCTGCCTCCTGAGCGGCCTTTGCGGCTTCGCCCTCAGCAAAAACAGCCACACGGACGGTCTTGCCAGAGCCATTAGGAAGGCTTACGGTGCCACGGAGCTGCTGATCAGCCTGACGGGTGTCGATGCCAAGACGAAAATCGACGGTGACAGTCTCGTCGAAGTTGGCGGTTGCCATCTCCTTGACGATCTTCATAGCCTCAATCGGAGCAACCTCCATCTCGGGCACGAGTTCTTCAGCTGCACGATATCTCTTTGAAACTTTTGCCATTTTCTTTCCTTTCGTGGTGATGGCGAGCCCTGATCGACTCTTCCACTTCTCTATTGCAAAGGGCCCTTCTAAGCCCGATACAATCCTGTCATATCACTAGGGTCGATTATTCACCCTCAGTGCTCTCGCCCTTGAGAAGAGCAGCGAGCTTACGGGTAACCTCGTACTTCTTCTTGAGCTCACGTCCCTCAATGCGAACGCCCATGGAACGTGCGGTACCGGCGATGATCTCCTTAGCCGCATCAATGTCGTTTGCGTTAAGGTCAGGAAGCTTGATCTCTGCGATCTCTGTGAGCTGCGCATCGCTTAGGGTTCCTACAGTCTGAAGCTGCGGAATGCCAGCACCGGACTGGATGCCGAGCTTCTCCTTGATGAGCACTGCTGCAGGAGGGGTCTTGCAGATGAAGTCAAATGTCTTGTCTTCATAAACAGTGATCTCAACAGGGATAATGGTGCCTGCCTGATCCTGAGTCTGCGCATTGAAAGCCTGGCAGAACTGCATGATGTTGACACCCTGAGCGCCAAGTGCAGGACCAACCGGAGGAGCCGGGTTTGCACCACCGGCAGGAATTTGAAGCTTAATAAAGCCTGATACGTTCTTGTCAGCCATTTTTGATAAACCTCGCTAATTATCAACTTTGCATTCTATCCACAAGGTCAAAGACCATGAGAAGCCCCGGTCCACTCGGGCATGATCCCAACCAGTGTAAATTAGATAAAGCTATATCTTCTCCACCTGATCGAACGTAAGCTCAACAGGTGTCTCGCGACCGAAGATGGAGACCATGACCTTGACCTTACCGGCATCCGGCATGACCTCGGAGACAAGCCCATCGAAATCCTTCAGCGGTCCAGAGATAACATGGACAGCCTGACCGATCTCCATGGTGGTAGAGGTCTTCTTCGGAACCTCAACGCTCGTCCTTTTCATGATCTTGTTGTACTCGGCACGAGTAAGTGGGGACGGATTACCTTGGCTGCCGACAAAGCCAGTAACACCCGGAGTGTTCCTGACCGCCGCCCAGCTTCTATCGTCCATCTCCATCTTTACGAGAACATAGCCAGGGAAAACCTTCTTGTCGCTTTCCACTCGCCTGCCATCGTCTTTGATCTCTGCAACTTTTTCAGTTGGTATCTCGATCTTGAAAACGTTGTTCTCAAGGCCCATAGTCTCTATACGAGTCTCAAGGTTTGCCTTGACTTTGTTCTCATACCCGGAATAAGTATGCAGCACATACCACTTCTTTGACATTACTCAGCCTCCGTAGAAGATTCGCCTTCTGATGATTGCTCAGCGCTATCACCCTCAGAACCAGCATCCGTAGACGCATCCGCATTACCACCGTCAGTTTCACCACCGTCAGTCGCAGAGGCATCAGCAGAAGATGCATCGGAGCTTGCAGAGGAAGCATCGAGATTATCTCCACCGGTGAAGACGCTCATCCAATCGATGGTGGATGGGTCAGCACCTGAGACAAGGATCATCAAAGGTGTGATGATGAGGTTATCAAGCACAGCAACGAATACACCAAAGAAAACGAGAGCGACAACAACAACGCCTGTCCACCTCACAACATCGCCGCGAGAAGGCCACGTTACACGCTTGAGCTCCGCTTTAACATCACGGAAGAACTGGAAGCGCTTTTTCTTAGGCTTGTCTTCTTTCGATTTCTTATTATCCGCACTGACCTTTGCGGGCTTTTCTTTCTCAGACTTCTTCTCAGCCTTCTCAACAGCCTTATTATCGGAGCCTTTGTCGCTCTGATCGACAAGCTCAAGGTTCTCCTCGCGATCGCGAGCTTCCCTCTTTGCTTGCCTAGCCGCCGATGCCTTGGCTCTTTGAGTCTTTGATTTCTTAGCCATTGATTCCCTTTGCTGCAAATTCGCTTTCGATAATGATCGAAAACTATCTATGTCTAAACGCCAAACAAGCAGCCCTGATTTCTCAGACTGCTCGAACAAACAAGCTGGCACGCCAGGAAGGACTCGAACCCTCAACTTTCGGTTTTGGAGACCGACGCTCTACCAATTGAACTACTGGCGTATGCCTGTTTCAAAACTCAACTGAACACTAACGAGTCTCACGATGCAAAGTATGGCCTTTGCACCACTTGCAGTACTTCTTGAACTCGAGGCGCTCAGGATTATTCTGCTTGTTCTTTGTGGTCGTGTAATTGCGGCGCTTGCAATCAGTGCACGCCATCGTGACCAATGTTCGCATGAATACTCCTTTTATTCCTTAATCGTTCGCAACTTCTTTTACAACACATGGATTTCGCAAGATAGCGGGGTTCACGATAATCGCAAACCCCGCGTTCATGCTGTGTGCCTAGATTCGATAGTCTAAAGCTATTTGATGATCTTGGTAACGCGGCCAGAACCGACGGTACGACCACCCTCGCGGATAGCGAACTTCAGGCCCTCTTCCATAGCAACCGGGTGAATGAGCTCGCCGGTGATGGTGACGTTGTCGCCAGGCATAACCATCTCGGTGCCCTCCGGAAGATGTGCAACACCGGTGATGTCGGTGGTGCGGAAGTAGAACTGCGGACGATAGCCATCGAAGAACGGAGTGTGACGGCCGCCCTCGTCCTTTGTAAGGATGTAAACCTGACCCTCGAACTCAGTGTGAGGTGTAACAGAGCCCGGCTTGCAAAGAACCTGGCCACGCTCGATGTCCTCACGCTTGATGCCGCGAAGAAGAACGCCAACGTTGTCGCCAGCCTGTGCCTCGTCGAGCAGCTTACGGAACATCTCGATGCCCGTGCATACTGTCTTCTCGGTCGGCTTGATGCCAACGATCTCGATCTCGTCGTTCATGTGAAGAACGCCGCGCTCAACACGACCGGTAGCAACAGTGCCGCGGCCGGTGATGGTCATGGTGTCCTCGATAGCCATCAGGAACGGCTTGTCGACGTCGCGGTCAGGAGTCGGGATGTAGGAGTCAACTGCCTCCATGAGCTCCCAGATCTTGTCCTGATAACCCTTGTCACCCTCAAGTGCCTTGAGAGCAGAGCCGCGGATGATCGGGGTGTCGTCTCCCGGGAACTCGTAGCTGTCGAGAAGCTCGCGAACTTCCATCTCAACGAGCTCGATGAGCTCCTCGTCGTCGACCATGTCGCACTTGTTGAGGAACACTACGATGTAAGGAACGCCAACCTGACGAGCCAGAAGGATGTGCTCACGAGTCTGAGCCATTGGGCCGTCGGTAGCAGCGATAACGAGGATCGCACCGTCCATCTGAGCAGCACCGGTGATCATGTTCTTGACGTAGTCAGCATGGCCCGGGCAATCAACGTGTGCATAGTGACGTGTGTCTGTCTCATACTCGATGTGAGCGATGGAGATCGTAATGCCGCGCTCGCGCTCTTCAGGAGCCTTGTCGATGTCCTCGAAAGCTGTGAAGTCAGCGGTTGCGCTGCCGTGAGAACCGTCGTTCTCGGAAAGTGTCTTAGAGATAGCAGCTGTGAGCGTGGTCTTGCCATGGTCAACGTGACCGATGGTGCCGATGTTAACATGCGGCTTAGAGCGCTCGAACTTCTCCTTTGCCATTGTTTGTCCTCCTTCAAGGAAATAATGAGTATTGCATCAAACGCCCCGCATCGTGCGAGGCGTGAAATTCTTGGTAGCGGTGACTGGATTTGAACCAGTGACGCCACGGGTATGAACCGTGTGCTCTGACCAACTGAGCTACACCGCCGTTTTCATCTCTAAGAAGCCCGAATACCGCGTCATGCTCAACTCGATCTCGGTTACGACCCCATAAGGTCGCGCCCGTCGATCTCGTTTCGCCTTCCTTGTCTTCGAACTTCTTAGAACGAAAACAACGAACCAGCGGCATATCTAAATGCTTCTCAATTGATATAATAATGGAGCCTGCAACCGGACTTGAACCGGTGACCTCTTCGTTACCAACGAAGTGCTCTACCGACTGAGCTATACAGGCACTTTGATCTCTTTCATATGATTCATCTACTTCGTCAGACCTCTCGTCGTCTGCTCACTCACAGCACAAAGGCTGCTCAATCGCATCCGCTCAGGTCCTCCTCGTATCTAAACCATTCGAAAGGCTCAAATCTATTTCAAACGCTCCGGACATTTAGCCGGAAGCGATGAAATCTCTCAAAGTGAAGAAATGGTGGGCGCGCTAGGATTCGAACCTAGGTAGGCATAGCCAACGGGTTTACAGCCCGTCCCCTTTAACCACTCGGGCACACGCCCATTTCGGCACTATCGATTCAGATGTGTATCTACAAAGCATTGTAAATGATACATCAGAATCTTCAAATTTCCATGTGCAGTTTTCAAGTTGCCACTGCGACTTTTCCCTATCTGGTTAAAGTCGAGCGTTTGGAATGATACGCTAGCAAAATCAAGGTGTCAACCATTAACACGCCTCCGGGTGTATCCATTCGATAACATGTGCTAAACCAAAGGTGAGCGCGAGGGCTCCCGCTCATATATTAGAGTAGAATCCTCTTTATCAAAAACCATCGTCCATCGGCTATAAAAGGAGAACTCATTATGTTTAAAGCCATAGAGATCGCCAATGATATCCACTGGGTCGGCGCGCTGGAATGGAATGAACGATACATTCATGGTTTCAGCATGCCCAAAGGCTCCACAAATAACGCATATCTAATCATGGATGAGAAAATCACATTGATCGACACATGCATGGGAGGTCTTTCCAAAGAACTGATCGAGCGCATTTCCGATGTTGTGGATCCGGCCGATATTTCTTATATCATCTCGAACCATAGCGAAAAGGACCACGCGGGCGCAATTAGTAGTCTTATCGAAGTTGCACCTAATGCCGCTATTGTCACGAGTATGCCCAAAGGGCTCGCTATCCTTAAAAAATATTACGGCGAGGATAGAGAATTCATCCCTGTGAAGAGCGGCGATGTTCTCAACATAGGCAAACGCGATCTCACGTTTATCCACACACCAATGGTTCACTGGCCGGACAATATGGTCACCTACTCTCCCACCGACAAGATTCTTTTCTCCAATGACGCCTTCGGGCAGTTCATTGCTACGAGCAAGCGATTCGATGACGAGGTGGATGTGACCGAGATTTGTCGTTTCGCGAAGAAATACTTCGCCAATATCGTTGCACCGTTCAAGAAGCAGACCCTGCGCGCGCTTGACGCTGTGGATGGCCTAGATATCGACATGATCGCGCCATCACATGGCATCATCTGGCGCTCGCATGTGAGCGATATCATCAAGCTGTATCGAACTTGGTGTGCAGCCGATCCAACAGATTCGGCGGTCGTGGTGTACTCAACCATGTATGACTCCACGAAACGTCTTGCTGAAGCGGCATGCGAGGCATTCATCCAAAAAGGGCTCGATACACGTCTCTACGATCTGGATATCTCGGATATATCCGACATCATGACAGATGTGATGGACGCGAAATACCTCGCCGTCGGCTCGCCTACCCACAACAACACCGTGCTTCCGCCTATGGGACAGTTCCTTACTTATTTGAAAGGGCTCGCACCAAAAGGCAGAACTGGCATAGCGTTTGGCTCATACGGATGGGCGGCTGCTGGCGCAAAAGAGATTACCGAGACATTGCAAAAAGCCGGATATGATACGCCGCTAGATACTTTCACATGCGAATGGAACACTGACAAGTCCGACGAGAATGCCCTCTACGACCAGATAAGCGCACTCGTATCATAGGCTGCTTGCTTCGAAGAGCTCTCCCCTTTATTTTTCTTCGATCCATTATGCAAGCTGACATAACAGCGAAAACCTTCGGACCAGCCATTCACTTCCAATGATCCACTTCGCAACACAAAACAACGCGACCCTCTGAAATGTTTCAGAGGGTCGCATCGCATTAACGCCACTCGATATGATTTAAATGGCTTGTTAGTATCTCACAAAGAACATATTGCTCGGCACCGGAGCAACACAAACTCTTTTCCCCGGACTTGGAGCATGAATCATCTGACCATTACCAATATAGACACCGGTGTGTGTCCAGCGGATGCAAATATCTCCCGGAATTGGGTCAGTAACCTGTGTCCAGTTGTAAATAGAGTAAGTGGTCCAGTGACGCTTGTTCGTTCCCATAATGCAATAGCCCACAAGACCAGAACAATCATATGAGTTCGGCCCGACCGCTCCCCACACATAGGGAAGACCGATACAGCTTTGTGCGCGTGCAACTATAGTCGCACCGTCAACCGTCTGCGGCTTGGAGTTGTTGACACCGCCCTTGCCGCCGCCGGTATTACCGCCGCTGTTGCCGCTACCACCGCTGTTACCCGTCGATGCCGCCGCAGCTGCAGCTGCTGCACGGGCACGAGCCTCAGCTTGGCGCTGCTCCTCGAGACGACGCGCTTCCTCCTCTTGACGGAGAAGCTCTTCAGCCTCCGCCGAAAGTGCATCGTAGGTTGCCTGCATCTCATCGACGAGCTGCTGCGCCTGCTGCTGTATCGCCTTCGCCTCTTCGGCCTTTTGAGCAGCAACCGCCTCTTGCTCGGCATAGACGGCTTTCTGCGCTTCAACATCGCTGCGCAGCTGCTTGGTATCCTCGACCATCTTCGTATCGGATTCGTTCATATCCTCAAGAACGCCCCAGTTGGTGGAAAACGCCTGGAAGGATGTCGCTCCGAGAAGCATGTCAATAAAGGATAGCGAACCTGAACGATACATCGAACGCGCGCGGGTGCCGAGCTGTTCCTGAAGGGATTCGATTTGCTCGTTAGCCTCGTCGATGCGCTCCTGTGCCTCGTCCATCTTGGCCTGCGCGCTCTCTTGCTCAAACAGCGCCTCGCCATAGTCGGCCGACGCCTCGTCAAGCTGCTCCTCAAGAGTTCCAAGCTTTTCGAGCGCCTGTTGCGCTTCTGCCCTCTTCTGGGCTGAGGTGACCGCATATGCTTCAACAGGTGATGTAAGAGATCCTGCTGCGATGGCTGTTGCTCCTGCAACAGCGCCTGCGGTAATGAATGAACGTCTGCTTATGCTCTGTTCATGCTTTTTCATCGGTGATGCCTCCAAATGATCAGCACGTGGTGTGTTTTTCAAGCTTATGAGCTATGAATAGTAACACTACATATCCCGAGTGAAATATGCATTTTTTGAGGATATGAAGCGCTTGCTCGGAAAAGCACAACATATTGTATCGAACAGGCTTTGGCCCCACAAACCATCAATCAAATGTGGAGTAAAGATGAATCAGTAATGCGCTCATCTTCACAAATATATAGCGAAAATGGTCTTGAGAAGAGGTTCAACTGCATCAAAGAAGGTCTGCAAAAGACGCTCTAATTGAGCACCGCCGGGCACCGGGCGCAAAATGCAGCAATCAGCATGCGGACTAAAAAGAATGACGCACAATCTTTCAGTATAATACGCTGGCCTTTTTCCGTATGAAGATGACAGCAAGCCGTTATATAATCGCTTTACAAAACACTGTTAGGCATATACCGCAAACACACCATAAAACGCGCAACACAACGGTCTTACGCCATTTGGAACATGACAGGTATTGATCCACGCTATCACACGGAACTGTCGTTTTCTGGAGGAAGCTTGACCACGGAACCCTCGCATAGGAACAATAGGGATATGCCCGGCCACCGGCGCGCAAGCCGCTCGGCGAGCAGTCCTTTCGAGCGCGACCGTTCAGGCGCAAGCAGAAGAGACGCTCGGATGCATCCCGATCGTCCAAACACGCAACAGCGAAAACCCCAGGGCTCAGACAGAATCCCCTCCAATCACAAAAGCCCTCGAAACCCAGTGCTTAATTTCGACGACCGCGGGAGATCCGCGAAACGTAATCAACATGCCGACCCCGATCGTCGAAGTGACCGATCGCGTCACGTTGGACCTGAGCGTCATCGATCAAATGCAGCCATGAGCGAGCGTCCTCGACGGACTAAGCATAATGATATAAGAGACACTTCACGTCGCGTTGACCCAAGAAAGCCTGCCACCGCCCGCACGCAGCCCAAACGCGGCCGCAGTTCATCCAACAGCCGCGCTGTAGATACCTACCGCCAACCCAAAGCCCAAGGCGGACGCACTCTTCACTCAAAAACACGAAACGCTATGAAGAGCGCACGGGGGCCATACGGCACATCGATGCAAACACCGCCGTTCGGCGGCTCGGCCAAAGCGCTTGGAGCAGAAATATCGCCTAAACACAGCGTTACCACATGGATCAAGCGCTTTGTGATCCTGTTTGCCATCTTAGCTTTAGCATGGGCGCTCATAAATCTGTTCACTGCAACTCCGTCAGCCGATCAAGATATCGCAGAAGGAGAAACACAGAGACACTTCGATATCGACCCTGCATTGTTCGTCGACTCACGTCTTGCTTCGTATGCGTCTTTTGAGAATCTCGATCCAAAGGACCTCGACGTGATACCCGAGACCACCGAGGTGACAGGATTCACACTGTCAGAGCAACAAGACAACGCTGCGCCTGTTATAAGTGAAAAAAATGCAGTGGCGCTTCAAAGTGCGCTTGAGCCGTTCACGAGCCGCGATATGAAGGTCGGGTTCGCCTTCATGGATATCGAGACAGGACGCGGATTTGCCTATAACATCGATGATGCTATCTACGGTGCAAGTTCGTTTAAAGGTCCGTTTTGCGCGTACTACGCCTCCACTTATATAGACAACGGCTATGTCAACCTCTCCAAGGTTAGCGACAACCTGTTCAACACGATTGTCTACTCCAACAATCTTTCCTACTGGAACCTACGAAAGAATGTGGATGACAGCGACGTGGCCAGCTGGCTAGCAACGCTCGGAATAGATACAGATGTTGCATATGATACGAGCTACCCGACCTACACGGTGCGCGATTCTGCAAAACTCTGGTTGGCAGTGCATGATTATCTTGAAGATGACACCTCCGCCGCAAAACAGCTACGTAAATTCTTCTCAAACACGGAGACATCTTTTCTGCGGCGCGCGCTGTGTAACCCCAATGAGGACACGAGCGACATTGATGATTATGACAAAGGCGATGGAAGCGCAGATGCAAATGAGCTTTTCGCCGTCGAAGATGAAAGCGACACCGATGAGAATACTGCCACAACGCTTGTGAGCGATAGTGATGATGGCGGTGAGATCTTGATCGAACCCGCAAATGAGAATCTACAACCGAATTCAGTAATAGCCGAATATACTTCAGCAGATGGGCGAATATCGGTTGTCGAGTATCCGTTCTTGAACGAAGCCGCGCGGACGATAGAAGACTCTGTAAACAACATCGGAAGCCAGAATATTAGCGTGTATGACAAAGCCGGATGGTATCCACGTGATGAGAATGATGTATCGGCCATGGTCGATGCAGGAATCGTTGAGTGCAACGGCCGCGACTTTCTTCTATGCGCCATGACCGAAATGTCTTGGAGCTCTCCAAACAGAAAGACCTTCGAAGACCTTATCAAAGCGATATTCGATACACGCGAAAACCTTGCGTAGGGCTTTCAAGCTAGCGGTGCAAGATTGCCATCCATGCTGTCCACGCGATAAGCGCCATACCCGGATTTTGCACAACAATATCCCAGCAAGAAACTGTAGAAGAGTCAGAACACAAAAAGGAGCGCCTGCAAGCGCAGACGCTCTTGATTCGCGATTCGTGCAGTAATGACTTAGCGATAGCGCTTGTAGGTAGCAGCGCCAAGGCCTGATTCGCACCAGCTAACAGCTGCTTCTACTACCTTGCCCTTGGACAAAGAAGCGTGAACCATCATGCCGCCGCCAACGTAGAGGCCCACATGACCTGGCCACCATACGATATCACCGGCCTGAGCGTTGGCCTTCGATACATTGGGGTATGAAGCCATGGTGCCCGTTGTTCCAAGCTTTCTGCCCGTCTGCCCAGTGAGACAATAACTAACAAAACCCGAGCAATCAAAGCTTTTAGGACCGCCGCCACCTGAAACATAAGGTATACCAATGCAGCTATATGCACGGCTAATCGCATCGCTACCACCGATCACAGGAAGATTATCCCCCGATGAGGTGTTGCTATTGTTCGGCTTAGAACTCGTGTTGGGGCGAGTATTCGTACCGGTATTAGCAATCGTACCATTAGCAGCCGCAGCCTCAGCAGCCTGCTGCCTTGCAGCCTCTTCAGCTGCAACGAGCGCAGCTGCCTCAGCAGAAAGAGAATTGTAGGTTGCCTGCATTTCGCTCTGGAGCGCCTCGGTGGAGTTCTTCACCTCTTCGGCCTCAGCCGCCTTCTTAGCCGCCTGCTGCTCTTGCTCAGCATAGACTGCCTTCTGCTCTTCCACCTCGACGCGAAGGTCCTTCGTTTCCTGAACCATCTGCGCATCGGATTCGTTCATGTCGTTCAGGATCCCCCAGTTCTGGGTGAAAGCCTGAAATGTAGTGGCTCCGAGTAGCAAATCAAGGAAGGATGTAGAGCCTGTACGATACATGCTTTTCGCGCGTGTGCCCAACTGATCCTGAAGATCGCTTATGCGTGCCGTGGCTTCATCTATCCTGCCTTGAGCTTCATCCATAGCCGCTTTGGCCTGTTCCTGCTCATATGATGCCATCTCGAAGTCGTATTCAGCTTGGTTAAGTTTCGCGTTGACCGAATCCAGCTTATCGAGCGCCGCAGCGGCCTCTGCCTTCTTCTCGGCTGCCGTAGCGCCGAATGCCTGCATGGGGTTCCAAGTGAGAAGTGCAGCGGATGCGCCCATAACAGCCATTCCGCCTACGAATGCGCGCCTTGTGAGCGCAGTTGAATGCTCATTCATCAGTTAAGAAAACCTCCCTAGATTGAGCACGTTTGTTTCTTAACAATAGTTCATGACACTATAGCACGTTTGATCTGCAGACGCAAAGCCGGAATGTCTTATACACAAACCAAAGAATGCTGCTAATACGGAGCAAAAAATAATACGGACTCCCTTGAAGGGGAAGCCAATGAATAAGATCAATCAGAACTCTAGGTAAACGACAGATTGTCGCAGAAAAAGCGAGCGGCATATCCAGTGGTTCAGATTTGCAGGAAAGACCGACTAGATATGCCTCGCCACACGGCACACTTGAACAACCGAAAATATTGAATCGATTATTCAAGTGTGCCGTTGTAAGAACTTGCACCTAAAGGCACCACCTCGCATGCATAGAGATTATTCTATGCTCGGGTCGAGCGGCGAAGACGAACCGCTGAAATGTCGCACAGCGTCGATTCATTTTCGACAGCCGCTTGAAACCGCCGAAATTATAGCGCCTGAGCTGTCGTCTTCTCGACCGCTTCCGCATTGGCCGCAGCCAAAAGCTCATCTTCAGGATCATCGTCCATATAGTGATCGAACTCCTCGAGAACCGCTGGTGAAGGCTCTGGGGTAAGTAGGCTCACCACTATGATGAAGATGAACGACACAATAAACGCAGGCAGAAGCTCATAGATTCCGAAAATGCCACCTAAAGGAGCGAGCAAGTTGTGCCAGATAAGAACCGTTGCCGTTCCTGAGAGCATGCCGGCAATCGCGCCTTGTTTGGTAGTACGCCTCCAATATAGAGCGCAAAGCGTAAGCGGGCCAAACGAAGCACCGAGGCCTGCCCATGCGTAACTTACCACGAAAAAGATAACGGAGTTTTCATCGGCAGCCACCAAAATACCGATCAGGAAAACCACGATCAACGTAATGCGCGCGACGATCATGACCTGAGCATCGGTGGCATTCTTCTTGATCACGCCGCGGAAAATATTCTCTGCAACACTCGAGCCAGCAATAAGCAGATAAGAGGAAGAGGACGACATGGAGGCCGCCAAGATACCGGAAACGACAACACCGCACATGAATGAGGGAAGCATGATCTGAGATAGCACGATGAAGATATTCTCGGCCGCTGAATTCGAGGCGAACATCGTCGGCAGCGCGGCACGCCCGACAAGGCCGATGCAGATAGCGCAAAACAGCGATACGCAAACCCAAACAACAGCGATGATACGACTTTGCTTGATCTCCTCAGCGGAGCGGATTCCCATGAAGCGAACGAGGACTTGAGGCATTCCGAAATAGCCCAGACCCCATGCGAGCATGGAGATGATGGACAGGATGCCGTACTCGGCAGGCATATCGAAGACAGGCGCGTTGTCATTCATTATCTGAAGGCCGTCATCGCCCACCACCGGGACCGCTATCTCAACACCGGAGAGGAATCCTGGGATGCTGTTCAGGAAGTTGACCACATTGTCCACACCGCCTGCCATCGTGATCGAGCCGACAAGCACAACAACGAGCGCAAAGAACATCAGGCAACCCTGAACAAAATCGGTGGCTACAACGGATAGATATCCGCCGATCAGCGTGTAGAGGAACACGATGATGGCACCGAGGCACATCATGGTCAGATAATCCAAACCGAACAGCGTGTTGAAAAGCTTGCCGCACGTAACGAAGCAGCTTCCCACATAAACGCAGAAGAAGATCAGAATGATCAGTGCGGCAATAGTGGAGACGATGTTCTTTTCATCATGGAAGCGATTTGAGTAGAACCCCGGAAGCGTAATCGAGTTTCCCGCCTTCACTGAATACTTGCGCAAGCGCTTGGCCACGAACTTCCAGTTGAGCCACGTTCCAATGGCAAGACCCACAGCCGTCCATCCCGCATCGGATGCGCCGGTGAAATATGCGAGGCCCGGTAGACCCATCAGCAAGTATCCCGACATATCGGAGGCCTCGGCCGAGAGCGCCGTAAGCCACGGACCGACTTTGCGTCCACCCAAAAAGTACTCAGATGTTGATGAGTTGGACCTCTTCGCATAAACGAAGCCAATCGTCAAAACAACAATGAAATACAAGAGCATGGCGAACAATACCCAAAAATCGCCTTCTACCATTTTCCCTCCCCTTATAAGAATCTAACGAGCGAATCGGCGGATTATTCATATCCCTACCCCGATTCGACTTTCGGGATTATACTTTATCGTGATGGAGTGACAGCCGCTTTTTGCGAGCCAAACCCCCGCACGAAGCAACTTTAACGGCGAGAGGACCGAAATGCGCGCTTATACGGATATGACCCAAGAAGAGATCCGCTCGGAATTGGACAAAGTGCAAGGCGAATATGAAGCGATCTGCGCGAAGGAGTTGACACTTGATATGGCCCGCGGAAAGCCGAGCGCGGCGCAACTCGATCTGTCAACACCGATGCTCTCGATTCTGCAAGGTGCCAATGATTGCTTCAGCAAAAACGGCACCGATTGCCGCAACTATGGCGTGCTTGACGGGATCGACGAGGCTAAGCGCATGATGGCATGCCTTCTCGATTGTCCGTCCGAGGATGTGATCGTTTTCGGAAACGCATCGTTAACTGTTATGCATGATACGATCGTGCGCGCCATGGACTTCGGATGCTTGGGATCGAAGCCGTGGTCGGAATACGAGCGCATCAAATGGATATGCCCAGTTCCGGGATATGACAGGCATTTCGCGATCCTCGAGCAATTCGGGATAGAGATGATCCCTGTCGCGCTTGGTGATGACGGCCCTGACATGGATGAAGTCGAAAGCATCGCTGCAGGCGATGATGCCGTCAAGGGAATATGGTGCGTGCCGAAATATTCGAATCCTTCAGGCATCATCTATTCGGATGAGACAGTGCGTCGATTGGCTACGATGAAGTGCGCGGCTCGCGACTTTCGCATCTTTTGGGATAACGCTTACTGCGTGCATTCGCTTTCCGAAGAAGCCGCCAAGCTCGATCGAGTGCTTGACATCGCCTTGGCTTGCGAGGAAGCAGGCAGCCCGAACCGCTTTTTCAAGTTCGCATCCACATCGAAGATCACCTTTCCCGGTGCGGGCGTTTCCGGATTTTCCGCCAGTGCGGAAAACCTCGCGGAGACAAAGCGCCTAATCGGCGCGCAGATGATCGGCGCTGATAAGCTCAACCAGCTTCGCCATGCACGGTTTTTGCCCGATATGGATGCGATCGGCGCGCATATGGCCAAGCATGCTGAAATACTGCGCCCAAAGTTCACCCTTGTGCAAGAGAAACTGGATGAAGGGCTTTCGGGTTTGGAGATCGCCAAGTGGACAAATCCGCGCGGCGGATATTTCGTGTCGTTCGATGGGCTTGAGGGTACGGCGAAACGAACGATACAGCTGGCGCGCGAGGCAGGCGTTACGTTAACGGGCGCTGGCGCCACCTGGCCTTATGGCACCGATCCGCATGACAGCAACATCCGCATTGCACCCACCATGCCAACGCTTTCGGATTTAGAGGCAGCACTTGAAGTGTTTGTCTGCTGCGTAAAGATGGCAGCACTTGAGAAGCTGACACGTCAATAGCATCAGGCGGACATAGGGTGTAGGTGCACATGCGTATTTGATATGCACGTTTTGTATCCCCCAAGGAGATACCACAGGTCACCCGTAGGTGCGCATGCGCCCTTCATGCGCGCATCCACTCCACCACCTCACATGCGCAACAACGACTACGGCGCGAGCGTTGCAAGAGGAACCACATACACACCGTCTTCGCGTCGATAAGCCGTCTGTGTAGATGTGAGAACCATAAGGAAAGCAGGTTCGCCTTCATGCTCGGTCTTGACGCGATTCTTTAACTTGAGCAAATGCTTTGCACCCTCATCTATGCGGCTGTTGCCCATCTTGACCTCGACAGCTGCCCAACCACCATCGGGCGCTACCACAACGGCGTCGGCCTCAAGTCCTGTTTTATCCCTATAATGCTTAACCTGCGCTCCCATAGCGTCAGCATAAACACGAAGATCATGAATGCAAAGAGATTCAAACAGCAGCCCAAAGGTATTGAAGTCACTCAACAACGATTCAGGAGAAGATCCTAAGACAACTGCCGCAATGGAGGGATCGCAAAAATGCCTCGTAGGACTCGTGCGCACTGCTGTCTTCGAGCGTAATCTAGGATTCCATGCCTCAAGATCTTCGATTACGAAAGCCCTGCGAAGAGCATCAATGTATTCCGAAAGAGTAATATCCGAAGGTCTATCACCTTGCATATCCTTCTTGATGGTTGAAAGCGAAGCCTCGCTCGCAATATTGCGAGCGTAGGAGCGCATAATCGACCGCAACCACGCAGAGTTCCGCTTCTTTCCTTCAAGCTCATCAATATCCGAATCGAGCATTTCGTTCACATAATTCTGCGCCTGAGCAAGTGCAACAGCTTGATCATCCTCAATTACGGCCTGTGGCCATCCACCGCGACATACGACATATGCAATATCGGTAATATCAACCTTGGCAATAGCAGCGATATCATACGGGTCGTTGTCGACAGCATGATCGAACAGACTCTTAAGCGAAATATCCCCACTGGATTCACCGGATTCGAATAGAGACATCGTTCTCATATGAAGGCGCGCGATCCTGCCAACGCCTGAATGCAAAGGTCTCTTTTTGGGAGTTGCAGAACCCGTAAGAATGAACTGGCCTTTGTTCTTATTTCGATCGACAGCGAAACGCACTGCATCCCAAATCTGAGGAGCCATCTGCCATTCGTCGATGAGACGAGGTGTCGCTCCGTCTAGGATTGCAGACGGTTTTGAATCGGCAAGAGCAAGAAGGGACGGGCCTGCATCCGGATCCTGTAGAAATACCACACTATTCGCACATTGCTCCCCCGTCGATGTCTTTCCACACCATTTCGGCCCTTCAATCTGAACCGCACCTGATGTTTTCAGCTTCCATCTCAAAAGGTCATCAGCCACGCGAGGAATATACGACATATCTATTATTTAGCCTTTCTACGTATCGGCAAATTATCAAATTACGCATGTTTACAGGGATTATAGCAAACAACTATAGAAGTTGGACGGTTTCAAGTATAGCATTTGGACGATTTCAAGTATAGCATTTGGACGGTTTTGAGTTTGGTATTTGGATTTTATAGCAAAACGCGCGCATAAAAATCGGATGCGCCCTTCATACGCACATCAAATCCGGGCATGATCCGCATGCGCACGTTTTTGTGTTACGGGTCCGTTTTCCATACGCACGTGTCACATTGCCAAACAAAAAAGCGCGCATCAAGATCGGATGCGCGCCTACGTCGACAATCAAACCAGCGGAATCAAACTAGTCGTCGAGTTGCTCTGCAATCTCGTCGGTGATATCTGCTGTGTGGTAGACGTTCTGAAGATCCTCAAGCTCCTCGAGCCTATCAACCAAACGCATAACCTTCTTGGCATCGGAAAGTGTAACCTCGGTTGGATTGGATGCAATCATCGTAAGCTCAGCACCCTTCACCTCGATACCCTGATCAGCAAGCGCATTTTTCACGGCAGCAAGATCACTCGGACCGGTATAGACAATCCACTCGTCTTCCGCATCCTCATAATCATCGCCACCAGCCTCGGCAACTGCAAGCATGAATTCTTCCTCGTCAGCTGCAGCGCCATTTGGGCCGGTCGGGTTCTTCTTGTCGCCGGTCTCGATCTCCTTAGGAACCATGATCTGACCTTTGCGCTCGAACTGGAACGCAACAGAACCTGAAGTTCCAAGATTACCTCCAGCATGAGAAAAAGCTGAACGCACATCGGCGGCAGTGCGGTTGCGGTTGTCGGTCAGAGCCTCGCAATAAACAGCGATGCCGGCCGGCCCGTAGCCCTCATAGATGACCGTCTCATAGTTGGCAGCATCCTTGCCGGAACCGAAAGCCTTATCGATAGCAGTCTTGATCTTGTCTTTCGGAAGAGAATAGCCCTTTGCCTTATCGATGGCAGCAGCCAAAGACGCGTTGTTCTCCGGATTTGGGTCTCCACCCTCCTTCGCCGCTACAGTAATGTTACGGGAAAGCTTGGAGAAAAGAGCTGAGCGCTTTGCGTCCTGCGCGGCTTTACGATGTTTGGTTGTTGCCCACTTTGAGTGTCCTGACATTTATGAAACCTTTCGAGATATATGAAATCGACCAAATCGACATGGTATCACATGCGCCGATCACGCGAAAGATGCAAGGTCGACGCGAATCCGATGGTCGCAACGCCAAACGCATGTCATGCGTCAGTCGCACGCCAACCGCCGCGGTGCCACACACCAGCCACGCATTGGCCCTCCCCCGCCATATTGCGTCAGCGCCGAGCGGCGGACACCCAATCTCAGATCCTATCGATCGAGCGAAACCTTATCGAGCTTTTCCTTATCGAAGAACGCCGAGGTCATAAGGGCATCCTTGCCAGACCCTGCCAAAGCCATGGCTGATTTTTCATCGCGAATTTGCACCACATACATCACATTCGCAGGCGCGAACTTCTCGGCCACACCGCGATTATCGCGCTTGATCGGAGATGTGAACCTATCTCCGCATGTGAACACAGCCACGTCGCCTTCGCTAAGATACCCCTGCTCAACGACTACATCCTGCGCATTTTGGATGACGCGACGCATATCGCCTTGCACATCTCCTAAAAACGGTTTTACACCCCAATATATCTGCATTGTGCGCATGGTGTGCTTATCAGGCGTTACCGAATAGATCGGGATAGGCGCACGAAGAGATGCCATCAGGCGTGCGGTTCTGCCTGTCATCGTCGGGCATACAAGGCACTTGGCCTGGATGTCCTCCGCCGTCTGCACCGCCGCTATACCGACAGCGTGAGACACCGATTTCAACCCCGACCCGGTACGCCCATGGTTCTTTACGCGCTCGAAGTAGTGACTTTCGGTGTTCTGGATTATCTTCACCATGGTCTTTACGACCTCAACAGGATACGCACCAACCGCCGTCTCGCCAGATAGCATCACGCAATCGGTGCCGTCATAGATGGCGTTGGCCACATCGGCCGCCTCGGCGCGGGTTGGCCGCTTGTTGGATGTCATGGATTCAAGCATCTGTGTTGCGGTTATGACCGGCTTGTGCGCGCAGTTGCATGACTCGATGATGCGCTTTTGGAGGTAGGGAACCTCATGCGGGGGCATCTCGACGCCTAGATCGCCGCGCGCCACCATGATCCCATCGGCCGCTTCTAGGATCTCGCCAATATTGCGAACCGCGTCCGCATTCTCGATCTTTGCAATAATGGAAATATTTCCGCCGCCGTTGTCGCGAAGAATTTGCCTGATGCTATCTATGGTTGAGGCTTCCTTCACGAAAGACACTGCCACGAAATCGATGTCTTGCTCGATGCCGAAGAGCAGATCCGATACATCCTTTTCCGTGATCGGAGCGATCGGAATCGAAACACCCGGCACATTCACGGATTTGCGCTGCCCCAAACGCCCCGGATCTTTCACTTTGCAGACAATATCGTTGCCCTCAACGGATTCCACCTCAAGGCCGATCAACCCGTCGTCTATAAGAATTACCATGCCAGGGGCAGCCGCCTCAAGAAGCTCAGGCGACGATTGGGAGACGCGGCTGGCATCACCTTCTATCTTATCGAGCGTAAGAGTAATGCGATGCCCCTCTTCAAGATCGACAGGACGCCCTTCCTTAAGAAGCCCGGTCCTTATCTCGGGGCCCATAGTGTCAAGCATGATCGCGCAGGGCAGATCCGCACGCTCGCGAACACGCTTCAATCGCTCGATGCGCACCTTGTGTTCCTCATGTGATCCGTGGCTGAAATTCAAACGCGCGATGTCCATCCCGTTGTTCATCAGCTCGAAAAGGACATCTTCATCATCAACGGATGGGCCCAAAGTACAGATGATCTTCGTTCGCTTGAAAGGCTCTGCAACTGACATGGTCAACCTCGCAGTCTATATGGTTATAGGAAGTTGCTAGGAAGTGCGCTCCCAAAGACCGCTCTTCCCGCCGTCTTTCTTCAAAAGACGCACATCCATTATCTCCATACCGCGATCAACCGCCTTACACATATCATAAACTGTAAGACAAGCGACAGATACCGCGGTCAAAGCTTCCATTTCGATGCCTGTTTTGCCCGTGACACCACAGGTGGTGGTGATGTGTATTCCGACGCGCCCGTCCTCGCGATCGCCCTCATGAACAGGCGTGCACTCCACCTTCGCCTTGGTGATGTTGAGCGGATGGCACATCGGAATGAGCGAGCTTGTCTGCTTCGCCCCCATAACACCTGCAACACGCGCGCATGCTAAAACATCGCCTTTAGCAGCCTTTCCGGTAACAATCAGATCAAGCGTGGCCGGATTCATCGAAATAAATCCTTCCGCGATGGCAACGCGCTCCGTATCGGGCTTGGCGGACACATCAACCATGCGTACATCGCCCTTGTCATCTATATGCGTGAGTCTATTCTGCACGAGATTATCCTCCAATTTGGCTCATTCCTCTCTCGGTTCCAACCTTGTCGTGATGATCGTCGGGCTTGGCGCCCAGCGCTTCCATCAAAACGGCGCGAACCTGCTCATCCGTGCCGTTTCGCAAAGCTTGTTTCGCATCGTATTCCGTATCTGAGAAAAGGCACGGACGAATCTTGCCGTCGGCAGTCATACGAAGACGGTTGCATGCACTGCAGAAATGTCGTGAGAGTGGCGAGATAAAACCGACTGTGCCCTTTGCATCCGGGAACTCAAAATAACGCGCAGGACCCCAACCCAGCGGATCTGCGGCAGCCGATTCAAGCGGAAGCAATCCTTCGATGGCGGCACGCTCATTGATGATCGAAAAGAGCTCCTTGCTTGGAATGACATCTTCTTTTCCCCAACCAGTGCCGTTTTCAGAACTGTCGCCGACAGGCATGTACTCGATGAAACGCACGTGCAAAGGTCTGTCGATTGAAAGCTTGGCAAAGGCGAGGAAATCCTGGTTAAGACTCTTCACCGTAACGGCATTAACCTTGACAGGATCAAATCCACACTCGAGCGCCGCATCAATTCCTGCAAGAGTGTCTTCAAGTTTGCCAACGCGCGTGACGTATTTAAACTGCTCGGGGTCGAGCGTATCCAGCGATATATTGACACGCGAAAGGCCTGCACGCTTGAGATCTTCGGCCATTGCGGGGAGCAACACGCCGTTGGTTGTCATGGAGACGTTCTCGATGCCGTCGATATTGGTTATTGAATCGACAAGATCAACCACGCCCTTGCGAACAAGCGGCTCTCCGCCTGTAAGTCGGATGCTTTTGATGCCGATTCCGGCGGCCACTTTGACCAGTCGTTCGATATCTTCAATCCGAAGGATCTCATCGTGATCCATCTGACACACGCCGTCCTCAGGCATGCAATAGATGCATCTAAAGTTGCACCTGTCAGTCAGTGAGATGCGTAAATAGTCGATTACGCGGCCATGTGCGTCTTTCACTTCAAATTCCTTAGAAAGCCTTTTTGAAGATTATACACATCTCTATATTATTCTCAACCTAGGTGGATATGTGGATTACAAAGAATCTCTCACGCGCGGCATCGGTAAACTATTGAGGGGCATAAGTTGCTCGATCAGTGGGTTACCAAATACACCTTATCCCTTGGAATGTGAATCCATAAAACATCGCCCACATCCGGCAATTCTTCTTGGCTTTTTCCGAGCATATTCACTCGCCAGAAGAGATGTTGATGCAAAAACTTCATCTCATCATCTTCGCGATCAACCTCAGGCACCTCTGAATTGTCCCTGTCGACAAAGCCAAGCAACAACGAGCGATCAAATCTAGAGTCGCTAATCCTGTCAACTCGAACCTTGAAGCAGTTTTCCGCCGGACCGTCGACTCGCTCCACCATGAAAGCCCTTATACCGAGAAACTTCACATCTTTGGGAACCGTCTTTTCGGTTTGAACGGTGATCCCCCATTTCGGAATCCAGACGCTATGGTCGCCAGCATATTCAGCAGGGGTAGCGTTCTTGCAGCCTGAAAGCTTTAGCGCCGCCTCTGACTGCGGATTGTGAACGAGTTCGTTTTTGCTGTCTATCTCAAGGATGTGCCCGCTTTCCACCACCGCAATCCTATCGCAAAACCTGAGCGCCTCGTCTATGTCGTGACTGATGTACAGGATCGTTCCATCAAATGCTTCGAACAGATCAACAAGATTCTGCTCGAGCACGTTTTTGAGATGCGAATCCAGAGCGCTAAAAGGTTCGTCAAGCATCAGGATATCAGGGCGTGCAGCCAGCATGCGTGCGAGTGCCACGCGCTGCTGCTGACCTCCGGAAAGCTGCGCGGGGTATCTACCCTCAAATCCCGTTAGGCTGAATCGCTTCATCTCGGAGAAAATCATCTCATCGCGCACGTCCTTGGGCGTCTTTCGATCGATCCCGGCACCTACGTTTTCTTTCACCGTCAAATTCGGGAACAGCATATAGTTCTGGAACAAAAGCGCGGTCTTTCGCTGCTGCGGAGTAAGGTTGATCTTCGCATCCGAGTCGAAAAACACCTTACCGTTTACGACTATGCGCCCCTCATCAGGTGTCTCGATCCCAGCGATGCATCTTAGCGTCAGAGATTTACCGCAACCCGATTCACCGAGAAAACCAAATGTCTCCGAACCGGCATCGAAATCCACATCGAGCGTAAAAGCACCGAAGCTCTTCTTTATTCGCGCTTGAAGCGTCATTTGCGATCACCCCTTGAGCGATACTTCGTGGTATGCCTGCTCCAAAGATTGATAAATAGAATAACCGCAAAGCTGAATATGATTATGACGATTGTCCAGAAGATGGCGACATCCATATTGCCGCCCATCCATTCGAAGTAAATGGCAATAGGGATGGTCTGCGTGATGCCGACATAGTTTCCCGCAAGAAAAAGCGTGGCTCCGAACTCGCCGAGTGCGCGGGCGAATGCAAGCACAGTAGCGGCTGCGATCGAGCTCCACGACAGCGGGATCATCAGCTTGAAAAAGATGCGCGAATTCGACCAGCCGAGCGTGCGAGCTGCATCAAGCATGTTCGCATCAAGGTTCTCAAACGCACCACGACATGAACGATACATCAACGGAAATGCTACCACGGTGGCCGCGATAACGGTTGCCTGCCAGCTGAAGATGAGCGGAAATCCGATGTCGATAAACCATTGTCCGAGCGCCGTGTTGCGGCCCAGCGCTAAAAGCAGCAAAAAGCCACAGACAGTCGGCGGTAAGACCATTGGAATCGTGAATATCGTATCGAAGATATCCTGCGCGCGTTTGGGGATACGCATGGTGAAATATGCCGCCGCAAGTCCAAGTATAAAAATGAACACAATCGCGCAACCTGTGGTTTTGAGCGTGACCCAAAGTGGCGACATATCGATACCTGATAGGAATTCGCCAAAAGCGGCGATGCCTGTGGCCGCAGGCACGATGTCTACCTCGCTAGGAGCAACAATGCGCGCTATGTCAGCATGATCGGGCGTGGTAGAAACCCCGGTAGAGGACATGATTGCAATATAGAATTTATCAGGTTCGGCTTCAAGGCTAAACGTTATCTGAAAACCTGCCTCCGTATATATCGCATCGCTTGTGAATATCCATTCTCGTGCATCCCTAAGAAGCGCGCCGCCTTTGTTATTCGCCTCGTCAAGTGCGCAGAAATAGGCCTTGATTTCATCTTTCGAAGTCGCATCAGACGCATCGCATAGCGCGTGAGCCGAAGGCGGGATATAAACAATAACGACATCATTAACCTGGAGGGCAGCTGCATAATCGGGCGATGAGCCCTCATAGTAGTTGTAGCCAATATACGCACCGCCGCGCTCATGGCTCGAACCCTTCTCGAAGCGAGTGAAATCATTAAGAGCAAACGATGAGCCTTCGATGAAGGCTGCATCCCCTTCTGCGGATATAGCGACATCATCGAGATATTCGTCAGCAGCGAGCGCGACCGTTGGGCATCCCGCGAACACGAACAAAGCGCTCAGTAATGTAAGTAGTATATGGCTTAATGTTTTCATCGAAGAATGATTGTAAATGATTGTAGCCGGGACAATAAGATGAGACAGGGTCTCTCTCGAATAAACCTGTACCACAAAACGAGGAAAATGGAGCAGGATTTCATCCTGCTCCTACAATATATTCCCGAAAGGCACAGGTCGTTCGTAAAGATAGTGAGCGGCATATCCAGTGGTTCAGATTTGCGTGAAAGACCGACGACATGTACTTAGGTACACGAGGAGGGCTTGCAGCGCGAAGATTAACCGCTGGGATGCCGCGCAACATCAGGGTTTTATTCGCAGGATAAAACCTTCTTAGGCAAGTTCGAAGCCCCACTCCTGCCAGATCTTAATCGCATCCTCGTTCGTGAAGGCCCAATCCAAGAAATCTTGAGCCTCTTGCGTCAAATTAGATCCAGCGCAGATTGCAGCAGGATAGATGATGGATTTATGGGTATCGTTGGGGGTGGTGCCCACCTGCTTCACATTGCCAAAACGATAAACATCAGAGCTGTACACCATGGCCAGATCGACATCTCCGGAGTTGGCATAGTTGCAGACATTGCCGACCGATGATCCTTCGGTTACCTTGCCAGCCAAAGGTGTACCGTCAAATGTGCCGTCGGTTCCAGCGCATTCCTTACCGATTGCGCCATCTGAACTGATCCAGCATGGCGGAGTAGTGGTCGACAAAGACTGCTTGGCGTAGTTGCCTGCAGGAACATTCGCATCACCAACAGCGAGAGTGTAGGTGCCCGAAGCAATATCTTCAAGCGTTACATCCTCAAGAGTAGAGTCAAGCGCCGAGACAATCACGAGTTCATTGGTGAACATATCAAAACGGGTGTCATCATTGATATAGCCTTTTTCTTCAGCTGCATCCATTGTGCCATTAGAGGCGGTGATCAAGATATCAGCATACGCGCCACCACCGAGCATCTCGACCAAAGTGCCGGAGCCTTCATACTGCGTGTCGGCAAAGATAATACCGGTCTGCTCTGTATAGAGAGCCTGAACCTCATCCATCGCCTTCGTTAGCGAATTGGCGGCAAATATCTGCAACTGGACACCAGATTCCGATGCGGCAGATGAATTGGATGATGCTGCCGTTGAACCACCTTGTGTGCATCCGGTTAGAGTAAACATGGAAACCATCGCCCCGGCTGCTGCTAGCGCAACTGCTTTTCTGAACAAACCTTTCATAATTTCCCCTTTTCTTATTTATATCCAAATGAGGATAATGCGAATACACACATTATACACAAATCAGAATAATCGCGGAGAAAAAACGAGCGCAAAATCTCCCCCGCGCTCTTCTACTTACTTTATTTGGATTCCATTTAATCGAGATGGCAACCGTAGCGACTAATCATTGCCAGTCGGCTCCGATAACGATCAGATAATCTGAATCGAAGAGATAGGTATCCATATCGCGAACAGCACGACCGCAGCCCAAAGCGTCAGCGATCATCTTGGCCTCCTCGGCCTTATCAGCATCCTTGAACACAACCAACGTCGTGTCAAAGTCTGTCGAATTCGCATTCGCCACATTGATGTTGCTGCCGAGATATCCCATCGATGTCAGAATGTCTTTTACCTGCGAACCCAATCCCTCGGCACCGTTGCCGTTTCGCACGTTGATAGTGGCGTTCTTGGTTATGTTGTAGTTGGTCTTATTGAATGCCTGCGCAGCCTCGCCATCCTCGGCACCTGTCGATGATGTGACGATACCAGTGGCGGCATCAACCTCATCCTCTTCGGTCGGAGGAAGACCTTGGTCCATGCGCTTAATCATCGCCTTCATGCCTTGCTCATCTAGGATGTCATACCATATGCCACCGATAACCTTGGACTGCGTAGGAATAACAGAAGTATAGAAATCAGCAGAAGCATTAAGGCCACGCATACTCTGCGCGATATTAACGATCTGCGCAACATCCATATCTGTCAAAACCGCCTCGGTGAGCTTCGTTACCGTATTGGCCATCGATATCGGATCGGCTGAGAGAAGCTTTTGAGCGATAGCGGAAAGGACAAGGCGCTGATTTGCGGTGCGAAGCGCATCGCCGTTGCCGTAATCGTCATAGTTATGGCGAGAGCGACACATGATAAGGGCCTGTTCGCCGCTTAGGGTTTGCAGACCAGAATCAACATGACCACCGGCCATATCGTCGTCGATCTGCATAGGAACGTTTACCTCGATGCCGCCTAGCGCGTCAACCACGCTGCTGAACCCGTCGAAATCGATCTCAGCGTAATGAGAGATCGGCACGCCAGTAAGCTCGGATACCGTCTTTACGGCAAGTGAAGGACCGCCAAACGCGTGGGCGGCATTAATCTTCTGCTCACCATGCTCGCCGAGGTTAACCTTAGTATCGCGCGGAATGGAGAGCAGGGCGACCTTCTTGTTCTTAGGATCTATCCTCGCAAGGATCATAGAATCGGAACGAAATGCGCTGCCGAAGTCGCCGGATTTGATCCTCTCAAGCGAACTGTCGGTTCCAAGAAGTAGCACATAGAATGGATCTTCAGGGGTATCTACAGGCATAAGAACATCGAGAAGCGAATTGTCGAGCCCGCGATGGATGTTCGCATTCAGATTCCCAATATATGCAAACGCGGCACCTGCACAGCCCAAGACCAGAACAAGGCACGAGATGACAACAGCCATGATCTTGCGACGATGCTTCTTGCGGCTTTTGCGCGCAGCGGCGATGGCACTTGAACCGGACAATACGTTGTCGGCGATGCCTGCCTCTTCCCGATCTTGCGAGTAACGGCTGTATCGCGAAAAAGACCCGCCAGATGACGCAGTCGAATCCGGAAGGCCTAGATGGACCTTCTCTTCAGGAGCCGACGGGAGCTCTGCACGGCGCGCATGCCGTGGGTTTCCACTTTTGTAAGACATGCGGCTATTTTGACAGTTATCTCACAAAATGTGAAGTTTTATGCCATCTTTTAAGGGAAACTACACAACTGAAAGAGGCTCAGCTGAGCGCCGAGCGGCGCATGACTGCGCTAGGTTTGCCGCGGTCGACGATCGAAAACAAGCAAGGCAACACCGATGCTTTTCGGGAAAAGCCTAGGTGCCAACCCATCGCGAGAACCCGCTGCAAGCTTGCCGACCCTTAAACAACAGGCGGCTGCCCTGTTTCGAAGATCCGCGCAAGTTGAGCCTCATCAAGCACAGGAACTCCCAGCTTGATGGCTTTATCATACTTTGATCCTGCAGCTGTCCCCGCAACGACGAAGCTCGTTTTGCCAGAGACGCTTGAGGACATCTTTGCACCCATTAAGCGAAGCCGATCGGATGCCTCATCACGCGTAAGGCCGAGCTCATCAAGCGATCCTGTCAAAACAAACGTAAGACCCGCGAGCGTTTTTGGTGTATCGTCAGCCTCTCCGGTCGATGCTGCCATGGTAACACCTGCCGCCTGCAAGCGCTCGATAACCTGAACATTGTCAGGAGTGCGGAAAAATACCCAGATCGCCTTCGCCACACGCTCACCGATACCATGGATCTCTGAGAGCTCATCGATCTCGGCAGATGCGATCGCCTCCATCGAGGGGAAAGCCTCAGCCAGATCGCGTGCTGTGTTCTTGCCGACATGCCGAATTCCAAGGCCTCCGATAACTCGATCAAAGCTACGCGATTTCGACTGTTCGATAGCATCGAGCAACTTCAACGCCACGGTCGTGCCCAGATGAATTGGGTTGCCGTCCTTGTTGGTCCTGCCCATGTCAAGCATCTCAAGATCAGCCTGCGTAAGCGAATAGTAATCCGCCACGTCAGACACGCGCCCCACCTCGACAAGACGCCCGATGATCTCCTCACCCATGCCATCGATATCCATTGCCTCGCGCGATGCCCAATGCAAAAGGCGCTCTAGAGCCTGCGCCGGACAGTCGATCGACACGCAGCGAAGCGCGGATTCGCCCGCCTCTCGAATAACAGGCATCCCGCATGAGGGGCAGGTCTTGGGTGCCTGCCACACAAGCGCATCATCAGGACGAAGCGCGAGCACGGGACCGAGCACCTCCGGGATGACATCGCCAGCCTTGCGCACTATAACAGTGTCGCCTATGCGAACATCCTTGCGATGAACCTCGTCTTCGTTATGCAGTGTCGCACGAGAAACGGTCGAACCGGCGACTACCACAGGCGACAGCTCAGCCACCGGAGTGAGCACTCCTGTGCGTCCGACCTGCACTGTAATGTCGGTCAGAACGGTCGTCTTCTCCTCCGGCGGGAACTTGTAGGCTATAGCCCAGCGAGGGGCGTGGGATGTAAAACCAGATGCAGCCTGTTCCGCGAATGAATTCACCTTCACGACCACACCATCGATCTCATAAGCGAGCGAATCGCGCTTCTCTAATGAGGCCTTGCAGAAGTCCTTCACCTCTTCGCGGGTCTTGCATTTGGCCACATCGGGGTTCACGTGGAAACCGGCGCTCTTCAGCCATTGGAGGAGCTCCCACTGCCCGGACACCTCAAGGCTTGCCGTATTCGCGACGGCGTAGATGAACGTTGATAGATCGCGCCCGGCCGTTATGTGCGGGTCCTTCTGGCGAAGCGAACCTGCAGCAGCATTCCTAGGATTGGCAAACGGCGCCTTGCCGTTGGCCTCGGCCGCATGATTGAGCGCCTCGAAGCTGGATTTGGGCATGTAGACCTCGCCTCGTAGCTCTATGGAGGAAAAAGCGGGATCCACAGCAGGCATCGCTTCGTCTCGAAGATGAAGCGGGATGTCCTTTATGGTGCGGATATTGGCGGTCACATCTTCGCCCGTTGTGCCATCGCCTCTCGTGGCGGCGCGCACGAGCACGCCATCCTCGTATGTTAGCGCGATCGACGAGCCGTCGATCTTGAGTTCGCAACATAGTTCAGGAAGATGCCCGTAGGTCTCCTCGATCTTGGTCATCCAAGCATCAAGCTCCTCGAGGTCCATGGCGTTATCAAGCGAGTACATACGCTGCTCATGGGTCACAGGCGCGAACTGCTCGCCAACATAGCCTCCCACCCTTCGCGTAGGCGAGGTAGCCACGATCAACTCAGGATGCTTATCTTCGAGCTCGCGAAGTTCGCGCATTAAAGAGTCGTAGGCAAAATCGGTGATCTCGGGGGCGTCGAGCGCATAATAGAGATAGGTGTGGTGCTCGATCTCGCGACGCAACGCATCTATACGCTTAGATGCCTCCCTCAGAGCGGCCTCATTATCATCCGCAGGAATGTCGAATAACTTGTTGTCTTGCTGCGTCATTTTACCTACCTCGATCACTCGTTGCTGTGTCTATTTATGAATGTTGTTCATTAATATCAATTTTTGCACGTTAGGGGTTCAATTATTAGAATAAACGACTATAATCTTAAACTAGTTATAACCAATTTCATTGGTTAGTAGTCAATGTGAAAAGGAGCCTTACATGAATGAGGGACTGAATCTCCCACGCTTGCAGAGCCTGAATGACTGGATGGTCACCAAGGAAGAGATCAACAAGATGTCCGAGACCGAGCTCATCGACGTCGTGAAGGACCAGAAGGTCAAAGTCATGATCACCGACGGCCAGGTTTCCACTGTTCTCATTTCTCCAGATCTGTACAACACTTTTGTCAGCACTGTTGAGAAGTTTGCAGCATCTCGCGGTACCGCTTCTAACGTTGACTAATTAACCTGTTTATACAGATGCAAAAAGCCCACCGAAAGGTGGGCTTTTTTATTGCTCGAATCGACGAACATAGAAAAAGATCATAGGAGCAAAAACGAATGTCTCTCCCCTATGATCCATTTCGAGCGTTATTGCAAAATTTAGTGGGTCATCCTTATAGACGACCCGAAGCGTCAGACATCAAAACTTAAGAAACCTGCTTGAACTCCGTCATGTTCGCCAAAAGAAGCTCAGTGTAGGCTTCTTTCGTAAGATCATCCCTGTTGATATCGAGATCGATCAGTACGTGATTGTCATCCGCCTCGCTGTTGACAACACTTGCGCCAAATTCGCTCTTGAGCTGCTCGAGAAGCGCATTTGCCACCTCGGCGTTTTCTACTTCAAGCGTGATCGTGCTTCCCTCAAGGAATCCATCAGCGTTGAACGTGGCGGTTTCTGTAGCTTCATGAGTGCTGCCATCCACACCGCGCACAACGTATGTGTAGACCGCTTGCGTAGAATTGGGATCGGCTGCAACATCGGATACTGGGGCGCCAGAGGACGCGGTTGTGGCCGACGATGCACCACCTTGCGTACTGGAATTCATGTTGAACAGCCCCGATAGCATGCCGATAGCCATGACCGCACATAAAAGTGCAACCACGATAAGGATGATTCCGAGGATATTGTTCCGCTTAGAACTTGCCTGCTGTCGGTCGATGTCGAACTGATCGTCTTGAACCGATGCAGCGGGATACGGCGGCGCGATCGGCGCGATTGGCTGCTGAGGCGCATAGGCACCTTGAGGAGCGACATCTTGGAAACTATCGGTGATCTGGCCCGTGGGGAAGTCCTGAAGCTGATCGGTCGCGATCCCCTGCTCGACGGGCTCGAAGGTTTGTGACATGGAAGCGTCGAACTGCGTCGATTCTCCCTGGAAAGGCACGGCAGAGCCTATCGGGGATTCAGTGGAAGGCATCTGACCAAATGACGCGGATTCCGTCGACTGCTGCTGAGGCTGATCATATTGCATAGCCTCAGACGCCTGATACTCAAATGTAGGTTGCTCGAATACGGGCTGCTCAAATGCAGGCTGCTCGTGCGCAGCTGGTGTTTCCTGATAAGGATCGCCGGCATCAGGAGATGCGCCGATCATCGGCTGAATACTTCCGAGCATTCCAGTGGAAAGAGCATCCGTCGAATCCGACAGAGGCACCTGCTTGCGCTCAACAAAGCTCTCCTGATCGGCCGAGCTTGTTGGCGGCTGCGTCTCGTCAAGACGCTGGATCGAAGAGATCGAGGAGTCGCCGGGGAAGAACGAACGCTTGACGACGCCTTCACCTGAGCTCTGGAACGGGCGCTGCTCGACAATAGCAGGCGCATTTTGCTCGGCAGGCTCAGATACATCTACCGAAACCTGTTCTTGCGTCTTTTGCATCACAGGCTCTATGAAGCTTTCCTGTGAATGGCGAAGATCGCTGGATTGCACTACTTGATCGCCATCTTGTGGCACATCCGGATTCTGTTGAGCCAGCGGCTCTATAATCCTTCTGTTGAAGGTGTTTGCCTCAGATGCAACAGATGACCCGAACGGACGAAGTTCCGGTGAACGAACGAAGCTCGGAAGTTCGGAGACCTGCGCGAACGAACGTTGATCCGCATCGGGAGCGGGCATACCCTGATCGCCATGCTGTTGGAGCTCTTGAACAGGCTGAATATTCGATGCCTGATCAGCGATCGGCGCTATGTTGTGGAACGGCTGCTCGGTCGGCCGCTGCACAGGCTGCTGGACCGGATTGAATCGATCAGGCTGCTGCATCTGTGAGGCCGGTTGAAACTGTGAAGGTTGCTGCGAGGACTGTGCGATGGGCGCATACCCATCATGCGCCTGCTGCTCTGTGGCTTCATTTTGAAAGCCCTCTTGCGTGGAACTCTGAACAACGGGATGAACTTGACCGCTTCGGTCATAGGTCTTTGCCGCGCCCTGTTGAACCTGATCAGAAATGGCAGAGTTTGCAGCAGCACCCTCAGCGGGAAGAGCCTGCCCTTTGGAAGCAAGAAAGGACGGCTCGGGAATCTTGTAGGGCTCATATGCCCCCGGACTCTCAAAACCGCCGCTCTTCAATTCCGGAAATTCCGGAGCAGACGGACTCTTGCTGAGACCGCCCTCCTCCATAAAGGGAAGATCCGACTGTCCCGGCGACATTTGTTCCGCCTCGGCAGCCTCTTCGGAGGCGGTCTGCGTGCGCGCCATCCTTGCCTCACGGCGGCGAAGCTCCTGCTGCCATTGCTGCGCTCTGATCTGCTGCTCTTTTCTTGCAGCATCCTTGAAACTCTCGCGATCGGCCCTGCTATGATCAACCCGAGCCCTATCTTGAACCGGAGAAGCCGGCGCAGCAGAAGGTCTCGAGCCGAGACCAAGAGCTGAGAGAAGGTCGATCTCGTCCTCATTCATCGAAGGTGCATCAGTAGCGGCACTCTTAGATGTCGAGACTTTTGCCGAAGGTTTTGGAGTTGATGCGGGCGATCCGAACGCCACTAAAAGGTCTTCAACGGATAAAGAGTCGTTTTCAGAATCAGCCATGTGGTTCCTTAGATCAGATCAGGCAGAATTGTCCTGAAGGGAGATTACAGAGCGCGCAGAGCAGAATCGTATGCAGCTTGAACAGCCTGACCGCGCATTTTTCTTGCCAAAAGAAGCGTGCGGATGCCGCTGATTAGGCATACGATAGATATTCCCAAAGCTAGGAAGGCAAAGATCAAATCAGGTTCATGCTCTTCAACAACCGAGCTTCTTGCGGCATGCATGCGTGCATTTTTCTCGGCTGTCGCAACAGATACCGCCTGTGCACGTAGCTTAGCGTTCTTTACAGCATCTTCGTCCTCAAGAAGGCCCGGACCTGTGGTCTCACCCACGAGGTAACCCGATGCGTCATAGACGGCATCTTCCTCACCAGTGCCTTCCTCGGCGGCCTTGTATGCGCGCTCGGCAATATTGGAGGTAAAGGCGATGCTGGAGTTGTTGACAGAAGAGCCGTCTGCATCCCAGATACTTGTTGCAAAACAAGGGATAGCATATAGCATCATCGCGAGAGAAACCGTTAAGAGCGCAACGCTCTTAACGCGCTGCAAGCGTTGCTTGCGCCGTATCATCTTACGGTAATGATGAGCATCCTTTTGATACATCATCGGCATTCCCCTTAATCGTTATAGCTGCAGTTGAGAATGTATATTCGCGATTCTACCAGAAAAATACACAAATTGGTATACCAATATGGACAAAAGTTCATCTCACGCTGGTGAAACGCATCATCTACTTCTTGAGAATGACAAGATCCTCGACGCTGTAGCGCAACGACTCCTCGTACTTCTCGCGATCTAGGCGAAGCGCGCTGTTATCGATGGTGACCGTAGCGTTTGCTCCGTCAAGCGAATCCAGCGTGAATGTGTTGCCGTAATCGAGCGCGAGATTGTCCGTAAACGACTTGGCCTTTTCGGCATCAGGAAATCTCATCTTCATCGTTGTGAACTGGCAATAACCATCATCGGAAAAAGTAGCAGTCTCCTCCACCGTATAGGCTGTCCTGTCTCTTGTAAGCGCAGTGTATTGGTACACAACAGAGCCTGCCGCGCCATCGCCAGACGATGAAGAGGCCGCAGATGAAGACGACGAATCATTACCATTTTGCGGAGAATCGTTATTGCCCGAAGATCCATCAGATGAGGCTTCGATGGTGATATGAGGAACGAGCTGGGCGGGGTTTACGGTTCCCGAATATACGAGATAACCAATGATTCCGCCAAGTGCCAACACGACAGCGATAAGGATTATCATCACGAGTCTACGAAGCTTCTTGTGAGAAGTATCCGCGCTCTTCATCCCCTCCGTGATAGGCACAGGAGGCTGGTCGAATAGCGATTCGTTCTCAACTTCAGCGCTTTTAGGCGCACCGGTCTTGATGGGCTTCGAGAAGCTATCTCTTGGGATCGGAGTTCCCGCATCAAGCGGAACGCCACGATCGCCATTGGAGGGAAACGCAGAGGAAGGAGCACTTGCCGGTGAGGGAAGGTCGCTCATAGCGCTGCGACCCGCATCTCCAAATGCAGGCACCGAGCGCATCTGCGCCGAGCGTTGCACAGATGAGGGCTGGCTGTCGAACGACACCGGCATTCCGGATGGAAGCGTCTTTTCGACTCTTGAATCCGCCGCTATCGGAAACGCTGATGAGCCTTGAGGGTTATGCGAATCCACGCCGCGCATCCTATCGAGCGGCTGCGAGTTATATGGATCGGGTCTGCCGGCTGATCCTAGCGGCTGCGATATAGAAGGCGACGGGGTGCCCATTACGGAGGCGAAAGCGGGATCCGGATAAGCCCCGGAAACGCCGTTAGATCGAGGCGCCATATCGCCTTGAGCGCTCAAAGCAGAAATCGGAGCGGAACCTGCGGCAAACATCGCAGGCGGATTCGGATGCAGCGGATTGTACGCCGCGCCCAGCCCTCCTGCTGCATAAGGCCTGTAGTCGGTACTCGCAGGCACCGATGGAATTGATGGGACCGAACCGGGCATCGATGATGCCGAGTTCATTGCGGCAGCCCCCATCGCAGCGCCGGCAATTCCCGAGCCAAGCATAGAGCCTGCCTGCATCGAACCTGCAAATGAAGGGTTCGCGGATGCCATCGGAGAACCGAAGGCTGCAGAGTCCATCGCGGGTAGCGTTCCTGCGCCCGCACGCGAAGCCATGGCGTTTCTCGGGTTTCCCTGCAAATAGGGATTAGGCGCATTCCCCATCGGATTCGCCCCGTTTTGTGGCCAAGCCACACCCATCCGTCCTGTTTCCATCGGCGAGGAGGCGAAATTCGAATGGGCAGGTGCGCTCATCCTGTTGAAGGGACGACCGGCATTGGGCTGCGAGGCGGAAGGCGCGCCTTTGCCGAATATCAGATTGCTCGGGATGAGAGGCATATTGGCGGCAAGATCGTTCAGTTCGTCTTGCGCATAGATATCAGATGGTACGCTGATGTGGTCGTTTCCTATTTCTACCTTGCCCTCAACGCCATCTACCACCTGCGATTCCGTCTCGCGTTCGGGCTGTTTCTGCTCGAGCACCACGCGAAGCGCGGGATCGGATGGATTCTTGGACGAGTCACCATCGGAGGATCTACGTGACCGTGATGGGCCTGCGGTAACCGGAGCATCGTTTGAGCGCACAGCCGAGCGCGCAGATGCTGCCGATATAGGCGCAGCTGCATAAGAAGACCCAACGCCGGCACCAGCGCGAGCGATGTTATCACCTGCATCATCTTTTTGTTGCGGAAAGGTTCTTGCGACCCTTGGGTTCTTATCAGGCATATGGCCGAAAGCGCGTTGCTGAGCCCAAATCGGCATAGGTTGACCCACAGGTCGCGCAGGAGGTTGCTCGACCTGCTTCGATCGTTCAGTCGCATCCAAGGTCACATGAACAAATGGGTTATGGCTCAAAGGCGCAGATTCTGTAAGAGGGATCCCACCTTGCTTGGATTCGCTCGCTGTCCCGACCGTTGATGTTGTATTTTCTACACTGTTTGACATTCGCTGAATGATTATACACGCGCAAGAATATCGCTTCGGCGTATAAATTATCCACGCTTTGAAACATCAGGTGCGAAACGGCATCCCGAGCGCTCTTTCAGACTGATCATTTTCTACCCATACACTGGGTTTTTAGCGTATATCCACGTGATGGATGTCATCCGGATCAGTCAATGAGCGATCTTATCATTTCAGGTAAAAAACAGATTATGTCTTGCGGACATACGCATATCTCGGTCAAAACCTCGCTCGCAAGCGAAGCGCTGAGCGCATGAAGCGATGTTGCAAGCACGCATGCGGCCTGTTCGTCCATGCCTTGCGCGAGCAGCGAAGATGTCATACCAGCCAGAACATCACCCGTTCCGGCTTTACTTAGAGCAGGCCCTCCAAAGTCCATGATATATACCGTATCACAATCGTGTTTAGCAATGAACGTATCGGGGCCTTTGAGAGCGACAGTCGCTTTATAGGCGCTTGCAAGATCGTGTGCCCATTTTGCCAACGAAATGCACGAATCGCTGGAAGTGTCATCAATCTTCACCGGATTCTGCGCCTCTTGCGGAATGAAGATGTTCGCCGCGTGTGCAAGCCTTTCTGCTTCTCCGAAATGCGGAGTGATCACACACGAAGCCTCAGACGGCCGCGCATTTGAAAGAGCGATCCCCTGTGTGCTAGCAAGATAGCCGATCGCGCCACCATCAATGAGGACCGGATATGCGCACTGACCCATCGCATCCTCGAAGAGACGCCGTTCTGCTTGCGAGCCGTCGGATGAAAAGCCCGGACCCACAAGACATGCCTGCGGACGGGAAGACACGCGCTTACGAAGCGATGATGACGCAATATCAAGCTGGTCCCACAGGCGCACGACAAGACTCTCGGACGCATTTCGCACGATAGGGATCGCTTCATCGCTGCAAAAGACCTCGACATAGCCTGCGCCCATACGCTCAGCCGCAGTGGCCGCCAAGCATATCGCGCCCGGATAAGCGCAGCTCCCTCCGACAGCAGTCAACTTGCCGCGAGAGTATTTGTTGGCCGTCAAGCCGGGAAATGGCAGCATTCCCGCAAGATTGCCGCGATCGACCTTGCAGAGATTGAGCATCATCTGCACCCCCAAACCGCACGCCTAGAGCTCATCGAGCATCGAGCGGGCATCCCTGAACTGGCGCGTCAGCTCCTCCATGGGATCCTTGCGCTTCTCAGAGGCTATTTGCGAATTGTGCGTTATCGCGATCGCGCACGCTATCGCATCTTTTTTTGTATGGGAAAGTGAGATCGGGATCTCCTTCGCACCGATACGAGCAGCAGCATCGAGCGCGGCACCATGCAGCACCACTTCAGGCCTTCCACCCTTTCCGGATTCTATCTCAATATCCACAGGACGCACGCCTTGCGAGAATCCGCAACCAAGCGATTTGACAACTGCTTCTTTCGCAGCGAAACGCGCGGCATAGTGCGGCGCCGGATCCGTCTTAGAATTGCAGTACTCTCTTTCGGCTTCCGTGAAATACCGATCAGGAAACGATGCTGTACGATTAAGAATTGCGCGCATGCGATCAATCTCGACAAGATCCACACCGAGTCCGACCTGGTCCTGCGCAACGTCAAGCGAAAGCGCACCGTCTATGGCAGCTTGAGTCTTCTTGGAGCGAGCCACTTTGATCCTCTTTCCCTCTTCGGCGCCTATTCCACCGTGACCGATTTAGCCAGATTGCGCGGCTGATCCACATCGCAGCCACGCTCGAGCGCAATAGCGCGGGCGAACAGCTGCAAGGGCACGCTGGCCGTAATGGGGCTAAGCTCGTCGCGCACCTTTGGGATGAATATCACGTGATCGGCGTATTTGCCTATCTCCTCATCGCCTTGCGTTGCGATAGCGACAACCATGGCTCCTCGCGCCTTGCTTTCCTGAAGGTTCGAGAGCACCTTTTCATAGGTCGGACTCTTCGTAGCGATGGCGATGACCGGGAATCCCTCATCGATCAGTGCGATAGGACCGTGCTTCATCTCCCCTGCCGGATAGGCCTCCGCATGAAGATAGCTTATCTCTTTGAGTTTGAGCGCGCCTTCGGTGGCTGTAGCCGCACCCATTCCACGCCCGATAAACAGCGCACTTGATGCGTCTTTGCACGCAAGCGCAGCCGAATCGATGTCGGTCGTATCAGATATGATCTCCTCGACCTGCTCGGCCGTGTCGGCCAGCTCACTGAACAGCAAACGGATCTGACCGGTGGTAAGGTTTCCTTTGGTCTGCGCAAGAAGAAGCGCGAGCAACGTAAGGGACACCACCTGCCCGAGGAAGCTTTTCGTGGAGGCGACCGCGATTTCTTTGTTGGCCTTCGTGTAGATGACGCCGTCCGATTCGCGGGCCACAGGCGAGCCAACCACGTTCGTGATGCCGAACACACGCGCACCTTTGATGCGAGCATCGCGAATAGCTGCAAGCGTATCGGCCGTTTCCCCGGATTGCGACACGGCCACAACAAGCGTCGTGGGCGTGATTATCGGATTGCGATAACGAAATTCGCTGGCAACCTCGACCTCGGTGGGGATATGCGCCCAGCGTTCGATGAGGTTCTTGGCGATAAGACCCGCATGATAGCTTGTTCCACACGCAATGATATAGACCTTGTCGATAAGATTAAGTTCCGCAGGCGACATACCCAGCTCATCGATAGTGATCCTGTCGCCCACAAGGCGTCCCGCCAGCGTATCGCGGATCACACGTGGCTGCTCGTGGATCTCTTTGAGCATGAAGTCATCATATCCGCCCTTTTCCGCAGAATCCACGCTCCAGTCGATATGGGTAGTTTCGTATTCGCAGGAGACAAGCTCATCGTGTTCACGGGCGAACAAAGCGATACCTGAAGGTGTGAGCTCTGCGACTTGACCGTCTTCAAGAATAAGCACATCGCGCGTTGCATCCAGAAGCGCGATCATATCGGATGCGAGGTAAGAGCCGTCAGGAGCTGCGCCCACAACGAGAGGAGAATCTTTTCTGGCGACCACAATTACCCCCGGCTCATGCGATGTTATTGCAGCAAGGCCGTAGGAGCCTATGAGGCGCTCGGTAACGTGCGAGACTGCCTGCGCAAGCACAGACGGATCACCCGAGGCGATCATCTTATCGGGCGTGCGATCAAGACGACGTCCTTGAGCATTGGCGATATCATCTTGACCGGAATCGTCGAATGCCAACAATGCATATTCCTCTTCCAGAAGATGCGCGATCACCTCGGAGTCGGTCTGGCTTGTAAATTCATGTCCGCGAGAGAGCAGCTCCTCTTTCAGTTCCATGAAGTTCTCTATGATGCCGTTATGCACGATCGCAATATCGCCTTCACAGGAAAGATGGGGGTGCGCGTTGGCCTCAGAGGGCGTACCATGTGTAGCCCAGCGTGTGTGACCTATGCCGCATGCGCCATCAAGCTGCATGCCTGCCACCGTCTGTTCCAGATCGCCCACGCGACCCTTTCGGCAGACAGACTCTATCCCCTCGTCGTTGCCAAGAGCGATACCGGCCGAATCATAGCCTCTGTACTCGAGCCTTTTAAGCCCGCCGATCAAGATGTCTGTCGCATCATTGGTTCCTGTATAACCGACTATTCCACACATAAGAACCTTTCTTTCGAATTCGCTTTCCATTTTAATCCAAAGCTCACCAAGCGCGCCTTATAAGCATGGCGAAGGGATGCTGAGAGGAGTTCCGCTTCACCTCGCGCGTATCGACTTCGTCAAGCAGGCGCCGATCTCATCTCAGGCGTGACAGCCTCTCAGCTATCGGTGCGCTTTCGACCCGCTTTCGACCCGTTGCGCTGTGGCACTTTCGACCCGCTCGCAAGCTTATGCGCGCAGCTGCATCCTTGATTCCGAATAGTTTCACATCTGAACCTTTCCAGAAACGAATTATTCTCCATTTGATAATACTGTGCGATAATCTCCATTGTGTTTCAAGACCGAAGTGAGGACCTAAAATGTGGAATATGTGTCATCCGAAAACCGATGAAGACCTCAAGGAATGCAGCGAACTCGGCAAGTCCCTAAGCAGACTCTCGCAGCCGACGATCCTCACGCTACTTGCGCAATCCGGAGAGCCGATGCACGGATACGTCTTGGTGCAGCAGGCCGCGAACTCGCCGATGTTCGGCGGCAAGAAGCCAGATGCAACAGGCATTTACCGCTCCCTCAAGCGCATGGAGGAATCAGGGCTTGTGACGTCGGAGTGGAACACCCCTGAACAGGGTGCCGCAAGACGCATGTTCACGCTCACCGAGAAGGGGCTTTTATGCTTGCGCCGCTGGATAGATGCGCTTGCATGCTACGAACTCACGATCGAGGAGCTTCGCGGTCAGGCAGCTTGCGCTTTGGGAATCGATCTTCCACCGACGCCTGAGTGCGCGCATAAATAGCCTGTTTCGCTCTGAGGCGATCGGTCGATGCTGAAATGACGGCTTCATCTCAAAACGATCTTTTTTCGTTGCGCCCTGCCCACGATACGGACAAGGCGCTTCTTGATACCTACACCTATGCAGAAAGCATGGATAGCATCCCTGATGTTCATGGCGTTACCGTGGCCGTAAACGCAGATGATGTTGCGGTCGGATTCATCCGCATCGTCGTTGACGGCAAGGGCATCGCGAATGTTTATCCGATCGTGACGTATTCCGCTTGGCGTGGATACGGTGTGGGACGCGCGCTTATCGAAGATGCGCTTTCCCGTTTCGGAGAGCTTAAACTGGTTTCGCGCGGATCTTCGCGAGGATTTTACGAAACGCTCGGCTTTCAAGAGTGCGCTTGGACCGAGATAGAGCCCGGATTTTCCGAGGACTGCTCCGCTTGCTCTTGGCGCGATGAGTGCAACCCCTGCCCCATGCGGCTTGTTGCGCGGTAAACAAGAGGCAGTATTGTCAGACTCAACCTGCAAGTAGCCGTAGAACCACGCTTCATGCGCGCCTGTGTTTACGTAGTCGTCTACCCCTCAATCTCGCTCTCAATCTCATGACGACGCTTGATGGCACTGTTGATCGCGATGGCGAAACATGCAAATCCGATGACAAATCCCATAATGAAAAAGACAACACCAATCGCAATGTCTCCAAACCAAGCAACATCATCGATCCCGACGATTTGAATCTCAGCAACAATTCGCATTCCACATGTAAGGATTCCCAGAAACGCTCCGACAATAAGAGCAATAATGCAGACGTAATCCCATGGAATACTATCGACCTCCGCATAACGCTTGCGCGGCGAAACGTTTCCCGATCGGATCTGCATATATATGGACACCATTCCAGCAACAAGAATCGTTATGATTAGTGGGATCTGAACAGGAACAACGCTGTCGCCTAGTGTTGTAAGTATCGGATGGTCTGTCGTCTCGGCAACCTGATTGAGCATGATGGCATAATACAGGCTTAAAATCGATCCAATAAGCAGTATGTATGCGGATGTTTTTACCGCTTTATTTTCTTCATATTCAAGCCTTTCATCCTTAGGCCCCATGATCTTATTCCATTTGTCACTCAGATACATTGTCAGCTCCTATTCCCAAAAAAGATCGTTTAGCGTTTTACCTAGAGTCTTGCAGATTGCTGTGCAAAGCTTGAGGCTAGGATTGTAACGTCCGGCCTCGATAAGACCTATCGTTTGACGGGTAGCACCCACCACGTCGGCAAGTTCTTGCTGGGAAAGCTCTACAGCGATGCGAGCCTGCCGCATGCGTTCGTTCTTCGCTCCCTCCAAAGTGCCTCCTTGTTTTATTGCTAGTGAAGCTTCTGTAGTGCATGTAAAATATATCTTACATGCAAATTATATATTGCATATCGAGGTTGTCAAGTATCGAGAAATGACACGGAAGCAGCCAATTATGACCTGCAGGTTGACGCAGGTGCGCGTACGTTTTCCATTAGGGCAAAAACGTGCGCATGAAGGGCGCATGCGCACCTACAGGTCAACCTGTGGCATTACCTTCGTAGGCGCGCATCCGATCTTGATGCGCGCGTTTGCTCGTATGGACGAGATCCTTTGCTACATAATCGGTTCGACGTAGATCTTATTACGGGAATCAGGAATGGCTTTTTTCGCAAGCTCGGTCAAACCTTGCGCAATCGTCTCAAGACGATCAACAGGCACGCCCATGAACATCATATTCTCATCGATATCGGTGGCCGCGCGACAGCCATAGCAACCAAACGTGATATTGGGCTCGTTTCGATCAAGCGGCAATAACACCGCCTCTACACACATCGAGTTAAATCCACTGGCCGCAAAGTCAAAGCGATGACCATCGTAATAACTCATCGACATACACAGCCACATCATCTGCTCGGGCGTGCCGGTAAACACAACCACTTCCGGATCACGCACCGTCTTGGCCAGCGGTGCCACATAGGTCGCCCGACGACTGTTTGCGGGAAGCGTGGGGCGCTCGGCAACCATACGGGCAGCCGCCTCAGCATCGACCACCTTATGGAAGAGCACATAGATCTCGCCTGTCGCAAGCTTTTCGGGCACGCCTGTCATTCCAAAAATGGATGTCCCATCAGGACACGAATGCCTGAAAGGCGGCATCAGGATGGAAGCACCACGACGCGCCGCCATCATTGCCTGACAGAAACGCAGATTCTCGGGCGGCATAGGCGCATTGGGAAGCAGCTCGTCCTTCTCGATGAGGCTCACCGCCACAGGCTGCCAACGAAGCCCGAGCTTCTCCATTATGGTGCGTTGCAGCTCCTCGTAGTGCGCATGTTCTTCCTTCGAGATCTCCTCGGCACGCGGCTCATCGGCGAAGGGATCAAACTCGGCATCACCGATCGATTCAACCAGCAAGGCGCGCGTCGGACAATTGCCCGAACACGTGGTACAACCGACGCAGTTGTCGGGATATGCTGCAAATGGATAGCCATCCTCGTTTGCCTCGAGCACATCGCACGGGCAAAATGCGATGCACAGCCCGCATTTCACGCATCTGTTTGGATCGTTGATGATGTTGTATTCAGCCATGTCGTCTTCCTTCGGATTCGCCTTTTTCAGTATTATCTCCCACGATGTAAGGTGATGCAAAGCCTTGTCATTTGCAAATTCAAACCATCACGCAAAACAAGGAAAATGTGGCAGGATTTCATCCTTCCCCTACGATGATCTCCTTAAATGTTTTCAAAAAACAACAGGACGTCGCAAAGATAGCGAGGTTTCGACCGGTGCCTGTAATTGCCCCGCCTTTGGGCCAAGTGGCCTTCGTGCCACGCAGTGCCCAAAACAAGGGGCAAGGACAGGTGCCCGTCGGGACCGCAGCGTCAAGGGTTGATAAATTTATTTATCAACCCTTACTTACACCATGGGGAATAAATCCGCTCGCCAGCTCTATTTGTCAGATGATACGAGCAAAACGGAATCGCACGGCCATCGGGCATCGTCACCATCATCGAGCACTCACGCAAACGCTGCGTATCCATGCTCACCGCATCCATATAATTCATGATGATGATGGAAAGTCCGGTTTTGACCTCCACGCCCTTTTTGTACAGGATGTCCAAGAAAACCGAACCCTGCGGTGAATCAGGGCTGTAGCCCTGCGCATACTCCTCCATCGTCATGCGACGCGTTGCGGGATAAAACCCGCTTTCGTGTTCAGCATCATCGCTCTTCACGAGAAATACCCCCGTATCGCAAAGCGGGTTAGAACACCCAAGTGGCCAGATGTCTTTCACCTCGAGAAGCCCGTCAGACTGTTCGGCCAGACTGTAGATAACATCGCCAGCAGACATTGGGATAGCGCGGTCGGCCTCAAAGCGCCCGGATGTGAACGCCGGCTGAAGCGCCAAACCTGCTACAACATCGGAGTTTTCCAACGCAAAACGCAGAATATCGCCAATCTGATGGTCGTTAACGCCGGAGACCACCGCCACAGAAAGCACTACTTGAATGCCAATCTCGCGACAGCGCTCGATCGCACGCAGCTTCACATCCAAAATATCGCGACCGCAAGTGGCTTCGTACACATCGCCTGTAACGCCGTCGAACGAAAGATAGACCCCCGTAAGCCCGGCGCCCACAAGATCCTCCAAATAGCCCGGCACCGAGGAGATCACAAGGCCATTGGTGTTGATCTCGATACCCCAAAAGCCCATCTCGCGACCCATATAGATGATATCTTTGAGATCCTTGCGCGTGGTAGGCTCGCCGCCTGTGATCTGCACCGCACCATCAGTGCCAACCGCATCAGCGATCACCTGATACATAGCGTGTATTTCATCCAGGGTTGGATCATCATCGCCATTTTCCGCACTGGCAAAACACACGGGACAATGAAGGTTGCAATTGCGTGTTACCTCAATCTCGAGAAGCGTCCCGCGGCGCTCATGACGCGCACACGTGCCGCAACCAAATGGGCATCCATCCGTAATTGGATGCGTGTTTTGCGGCTTGGTCTTCGGAAATGCTTCGCTGCGCAGCCACTCGTAATGATCGGCATCAGGCCACATACGCGTGTCGAGTCGCCCGTGTTCTGGACACTCACGCGTCATCCAGACAACATTGTCCTCGTCAGCGTAAACCTCGGCAGGATACTCCTTCAAACACGTCGGACACAACGCGCCGGTATTATGCAAAAATCTCATTCGAACTTCCCTTCATATTTAATGAATTAAATATTCAGTCCATTTCGACCTAACGCTCAAGATCCACGAATGCGCGCTCATCTGACGCTTTGATGCTTGCGCTCACAGCGCGAAGGCTGCTCGCCCGCATCACACGCCAGCTAAGCACACCTCGTGGATCTTTAGCTTCACTACGAACTACCTGCTTCCTTTTTCAATCAATTAAAAGGCATAGGTCGTTCGTAAAGGTAGCGAGGTTTCGACCGGTGCCTGTAATTGCCCCGCCTTTGACCCGAGTGGCCTTCGTGCCACGATGTGGTCGAAACAAGGGGCAAGGACAGGTGCCTGTCGGAACCGCAGCGTCAGCTGCAAAATAATATAAATATTATTTTGCAGGAAGAATTACTGATCTATATACTGACGCGGATCATGCTCCTCATTCGGCGGCGTTGACACCGAGATCCCCATGAGTCCCACCCAGGTAAGCACGCGCTTGGGCACGAACAGATCGGGCTGGTACTTTGCCGCCTGCTCAATAGCACGCATGCATGAAATCGCGTGTGCAAGATCGGTCTTCTCATCGATGTCGGCCACCGGAGAGAAGTATGCCGTGGGGATGTCCTTATCCTTAATCTTGGCAACATAGGCATCAAGTGCCGGCACGCCATCGAGGTTGTAATAAACCCCTTGATGATCGATCGGAGTGTTGTGCGAGAAGCCTACAAGCGACGTTCCACACTCCTGGCAAGGCGCCTGCACAAACCCGGGTGTTCCCTGTTGCTGGAAATACTGCAACCACTGGAAGGCCTGCGAGATATGCGATTTCGGCATGGTTGGAATATCGCCGCCAACAGAGACAATGTCGTCATATCCCATAGCAAAAATTTGCGAAAACGCATCGTCAAAGTGATCATCGAAGGTCGCACCCTCATCAGTGAGGTAATGAATCTCCATAGGCCAAGGAACTATCGAATCAAAGGTCTCCTTCATGAGCTCTAGGTTGCTCGCGGGTGTTGTCGAAATGAAGAAGTCGTACTGAATCTTCTGCGCCTCAGGGTCGGCCTCGCATAGCGCGTCGTTTTCGCGCTGCATCTCAATAAGCGTATGCATGCAAGCCTCACATACATCAAACAGGCATAGCTTGAAGAAATCCGCCGCCTGCTTATCGGTTAGAAAACCGCCAAACTTTTCAGTAAGACGCGTCTTCACAGTTCCCGGGATCGGAGGCTTACTGAATACCAGAAGCGCTTCCTTTTTCACCTTGCTATCTGTCATAGATCACCTTTCCAACGTAAGGACTCCAAACATCTCTTCAGATGATATGCGCCCTAAACTTTTAGCCTCGATCCATCACCCTATCGCAATTGACGCGAATGCATGGATGATGTCCATCATTTGTCTGATGACAACTTATCACACCAAGCACTGCGCGTGTTGCCGATATGTCCTTTATCTATCGCATCGGTCGTCAAAGGCGTAGGATCGCTAGCCACCATGCAATCAAGTGCATTGTAGGACCATGTTCCTATCATAGGCTCTGACTGATCAAGCGAGCATGATGTAAGCGTGTTGATGTTGCTCTCCCAGATTCCGCCCAAACGCCCATCGGCAACATCCCATTCAGGATGCCACCAACCGTAGTCAGCATGCAATAGATCGTCTTTCATCTCGATGATGTCGACAACGAATCTCGCCTCTCCGTTATCCGCAGCCAAAACAATCCCCTCGCCTGCCTTGAGGCCAAGCTTTTCAGCAGTTGACCTACTCATCTCAACAACAGGAAGCGGATACTTCTCGCGAAACGCCGGATTGTTCATATACATAGATGCATTGTAGGGCTGTTTGCGACCTCCTGTTATGAGCGGCAAATGCACCCAACCCTGCGACTCGCGCTCGGCGATGAATGCATCCGAGCAAAGCGTCCTGTTATCCGCCGGACACGGAAGCCTATCTCCCCCAAGCGATTCAAGCGCAGAACTTGCAAGCTCTATTTTGCCCGATGCGGTGCCAAATCCTTTAGGGTTGCCATCTTCATCCAGCTCAAGATGCTTGTAGGAGCGCGGAGGCTGTGAGCAGATGCCGATCTGGCAATAGGTTTCCCAGTCCATGCCGGTTGGCGCGAGAGTATCAGCGCACGCCTGCTCAAACGTCTCCTGCATCCACGCATCAGCCTGCCCAAGGCGACATCCCAGCTCGCGGAAGATGTCGTAGTCGCACTTGCGCTCATAATATGGCTCAACCGCCGCAGCGCCGCCATAGGCAATATTGGCCACCCCACCATGCGCCTGAAACGTAGCACGCTCCATCGCCGCCGCGCTCGGAAGCACAAAATCGGCAATAGCGGCCGTGGGTGTCATGAAGTAATCAATCACAACAATGAGATCGAGTCCCATCAGAGCACGGTAGACACGATGCGTATCGGCATATGTGAGAAGCGGGTTGGTAGCCTCAACGATTAGCGCGCGAACGGGATAAGGCTCACCTGTTTCCATAGCCTTCAAAACCAAATCAGGATGCGCCGATGTAAGGTAGCGCGCCGGAAGTCGGCGATTGAGTTTATTCGTATCCCGCATTATTTGCGCATATCCCGAATAGCTCTGAAGTGGCGTGATACCGGTATTCATACTGAGCTTTTCCAAGGTTTCCCAGTTGTCGAAGGTGCACTCCAGATCGACCTCTTCAACAAAATCACTTTTATCCAAGATAAGGCATGAACCGGGCTTGTCGATATTGCCAGTAATAGCAAAGAGAATGCAGCGCGCACGATGCGTGGGAAGTACATTCTTACCAATCTGATCGATCCCGCGACCTGAAACCATCGCGGCTGGACTGTCGGCAAACCACTCGGCGGCTTTACGGATGTCATCGGCGGCCACACCGCACACCTCTGCCGCCATCTCCAGGCTGTAGCGCTTCACATGAGCGACCAGCTCATCAAATCCCACGCACCAATCCTGTACAAACTGCTTATCGTAGAGATCCTGTTCGATAATGTAGTTGATCATCGAAAGCATCAGTGTGCAATCGGTGCCGGGATTCGGCGCGATCCAAAGATCAGCCAAGCGCGCGGTCTTCGTGTAACGCGGATCGACGACCACCAACTTTGTAGTGTCGTCCTTTGAAATTCGGATAATCGCACGCCAAAATGCGGAATTGTCAGACTCAGCGGGATTGGTTCCCCAGATAATGACGCTGTTGGTAAGCTCGTTGATATCGGCCTCAACCGTCCAACCAAACGTAATAGCGTCCATCCATATGCGCGGATTCCAACAGATCTGACCGATCCCCATGTTGTTCGGCGAACCGAACAGCGACATGAACTTATGAAGCGGCCAAAACGAGGTATGCGGACCTCCAATCATAGAGGCCACCACGCCGCTTCCATGCTGTTTCCGCAGCGTCGTAAGCCGCAAGGCGATATCATCGAGCGCCTCATCCCAGCTTATACGCTCCCATTTACCACTACCGCGCTCGCCACAACGGCGCAACGGGTGATTGACTCGTTCGGGCGAGTCGATCATCTCGAGATTCATCTTCCAACGCCTGCATCCTGCAAGAATACTCGCATCATAAGGGTAGCGAGTCGGATCGGGCGTGATATCCACTATGCGACCGTCCTCAACCTGCGCGTCAAAGGCGCACAGGTAGCCGCAGTAATGACAGTTTGTCTTTTTTGTCTCCACACTCATGAAAGAAGTCTCTTCTCCCCTTCTGACTGTATCATCCAGCTTATTCGCCAATCTCAATCACATCGCACTCGGAGGTAGCCACGTCTCGATGCTTCTCATCACCTTCGGAAACATCGACATCGATTATCTTCTCGCCTGCAACCACATCGGAATCATCGACATACGCCGTTTCAGATGTCGAAGGTGAGGCGAATGTCTCCTCAACACCCATATAGCTTCGTCCAGACGGCTTTTCAATCGCGCCCATAGACTCGTCGAATAAAAAGCGCAGCTTCATCCACATACCAACGCGACTCCAGTCGATACGCCAGTTGTACAAAAGCTCGAGAAAGTGAATCGTCGGTATACCGAGGTTCACCATATTGAGCTGAAATGCGCAGCTCATACAGGCTGTTACGATTGCATCGGCGTTCATCTCTTCAGCCTCGTTCACATTGATACGTGCGCATTTGTCAGCCTGCTCGATCTTGCCCGCCGCACGCGGAAGCGACCCACAACAGACCGATTTCTTCCAAGAATGCTCTGGATCAGCCCAAATGCCTTCAGACAGAATCGCACGCAACCCCCTTGCGAAGTCGCCATATGCGCGATCCGGGCACGAATCATGAACCGAGAGCAGTACATCTGCATCTGCGTCAGCTTTGAGCAAAGTGGCAGCCACACGCTTATCTACCTTGTATCCGATATCCGACAAAACCTGCGGAAGCACCGCCAACTCCACGTGGCTTGTGCGCTCGTCATCAGCAAACGCCTCACGCAGCGCTTTGACGCAGTTCGGGCAAGCGCACACTATTCGCTCTATGCCCGATGCTGCAATATGCTCGCGCATCTGTTCCTCGAAAGCCTCTCGCAGAACATCTCCGCCCTCTTCGTAGCTAAGTATCTTCCCGCAGCAAAGGATCGAGATGCCGTCAACAATGTCGTGCTGAAGAAGCGTCTCATTTACCGCAGACACGAGCGGCATCGCATAGTTGAGAAACGAACATCCGGGAAAAAGGATACTTTTGTGACCTTGAGGAATCTCCGCGCCCTTCGTAAGGGAAACGTTTCCCATATCATAATTAAACTCAATAATGCTGCCTGTAAGCGCATCTGTGAAAGCATAATCTTGCATATTCGAGCCACCTCACGAGGCCTCAAGACGTCGTTTCCCGCGCCTAGATCCCGTCGTCTACGTTTTTCTTTTGGGAACAATGATACGCCTGATCGGGCGAGTTTTGAGGTACAAGACGACATAAGGTAGTGGACATCATCCAATATACAGAAGTCGACCATTCAGAACCAACCATATAACGGATTTCTCTACGATAAAACGTCCCTCTGGCTGTTTTCATGCACGTTTAGGCGGCTACGCTAGAAATGGCACGGATCGAAACATAGTTCAACCCGCAGATTGGTTGCATGTACGCATGCGGAAAACGCTTCCAGTCGGAACCCGATACGGCCCTCTGTCATTCATGCGAAGTAGCATCGCGCACTTCGTGCGCTCTATTCATGGAAACGCTTTCGCGTTTCTAAGTCGAACCCAATTCCTCATTTTGAGTGCATCGCAGAGCATATCTTCGACGACATCGAGCCTGACCCTTTGTTATCTTTCAATGATCCAAC
>CAJUSF010000052.1 GCA_910588945.1 uncultured Eggerthellaceae bacterium
GCATCATATCCTTTACAGGTGGTCTTTTGGTTTTTACAAGGGCAAAGCCTTCGATGCGCACCCGCATAGCGGGTGGTTTATTTCCCGCCACGCTGCGCGTGCCGGGCAGGGTCACGACCCTGAAAAATAGGGGCAAGATGAAATCTCGCCCCTACACCTATCTCATACGTTGTCTGGCAAATACTAAATCTAGACCATCAACTTAGATACCTGCTGAGCAAACTTAAGCGGATCATCGATCGGCAACCCCTCAACAAGCAGCGCCTGGTTATATAGGATCTTCGTGTAGTCAGCCACCTTCTCGCTATCGCCAGCCTCATTCGCCTTCTTCATCACATCGAATATCGGGTGCTTATCATTGACCTCAAGCACCACATGAGCCTCCGGAGCACCCTCAGCACCGCCCGGCTGATGCTTGAACATCTGCGCCATCTGCAGCGATACTGTTCCTTCTGTCGTCAACACTACAGGAGCATCGGTCAGGCGCGTGGAAACGACCACCTTCTCGACATCGCCATCAAGGGCATCTCGCATAGCATCAAACAGGCTAGAGTTCTCCTCAGTTGCTTTCGCAGCCTGCTCTTTTTCCTCGTCGGTGGTAAGGCCTAAATCCTCGCCGGCAACATTCTTGATCTCAAATGCCTGGTTCTCATCATCGGCCGAGCCCTCGCCGGATACATAGTCATGCAGCGCCATCATACAAAACTCATCGACATCCTCGTCACATAGTAAAACGTCATAACCTTTGGCCAAAACCGTAGTAACGATCGGCATCTGCACCAAGCGCTCACGTGAATCACCGGCTGCGAAATAGATCGCTTTCGAATCCTCGGGTGCATCGGCGATATATTCGTCGAGTGTAATCATCTTGTCCTGCTTAGCAGAATAGAACACCAACAGATCGCCTAAGGTATCCTTCGCCATCCCATAGCTTGAATACACTCCGAATTTGAGCGTCCGACCGAACTCCTTGAAGAACTTCTCGTATGCTTCGCGATCATCGGAAAGCATAGATGCTAGCTCGCTTTTAATCTTTTTCTCAAGCCTGCGTGCGATCGCGCGAAGCTGACCGTTATGCTGCAAAGTCTCACGAGAGATATTGAGTGTCAGGTCGGCGGAATCAACCACGCCGCGCATAAAGTTGAAGTAATCCGGAACAAGCTCTTCACACTTCTCCATGATGAGAACGCCCGAGCTGTAGAGGGCAAGGCCTTTCTTGTAATCCTTCGACCACATGTCATAGGGAGCGTGCCCCGGAATGAACATGAGCGCGTCATAAGTGAGCGTGCCTTCAGCATGCAGGCTGATCGTGCGGGCCGGATCCTCGAAATCGTGGAAGTCGGTCTTATAGAACTCGTTGTACTCCTCGTCTGAGACCTCGCTCTTCTTGCGCTTCCAGATCGGGATCATCGAGTTGATCGTCTCGACCTCCGTGTAGTTCTCGAATTCGGGCTTGTAATCATCGCCTGCATCCTCCGGCTTAGGAAGCTGTCGAGATTTCGTAACCTCCATCTGGATGGGATAGCGCACGTAGTTGCTGTAGCGCTTGATGAGGTTTCTCAAGGTGGACTCGGTAGCGAAGCTGTCATAGCGTTCCTCGTCGGTGTTGTCCTTGAGATACACGATCACATCTGTTCCGTGCTCTGCGCGCTCAGCCTGTGTGATGTTGTATCCGTCGACACCGTCGGACTCCCAAGCCCACGCCTCATCCGAACCGTAGGCCTTCGAGACCACTTTCACCTTTTTGCCGACCATAAATGCAGAGTAGAAGCCCACTCCAAACTGGCCGATAATATCAACATCAGCGACATCGTCGCCCTCGGAATTCTCGGCTTTAAACTCGAACGAATCGGAGTGCGCGATGGTTCCGAGATTCTTGTCGAGATCATCCTTTGTCATACCAGTGCCGTTATCCGATACGGTAACAGTCTTTTCATCCTCATCGAACGCGACAGTAATAGCCAAATCGGCCCTGTTGATCTTCACCGAATCATCCATGAGGCTTCTAAAATAGAGCTTGTCAACAGCATCGGATGCATTAGAGATTAACTCGCGCAGAAAAATCTCACGGTTCGTGTAGATCGAATTGATCATAAGGTCGAGCAGCTTCTTGCTCTCTGTTTTGAATTTTCTCATAAGGCTCTCTCTTTCAGTTCAAAGTTTGTCGCAGGGACACCCGCAGCGTTTCTCACTGGGCGCAATATCCGAAAATAGCATGATTTTAATCGTGTTTTAGCAGTCGTCCCATTTGATTGCCAAATCGTTATTCTACTATCTTAGGATGTAGTGTCAAGCGTTTTATAACAAGACTCATATAGATAATCTAAGCCTCACTACATTAGATTTTGCGCTCGGTCCGCGCCCACAGCGCGCTCCAAGCACTTAACGCACATCTGTCTCTTCGCGCAAACAAGCTGTCGATCCGCAAGGTGCGCCCCATCAATTGTGCGCATCAAGACAATCGTCTGTTCTAGCCAATCACCTCGTAGGTGTCGCTTCGAACGTCACGCATGATCAGTTTTCTGCACAACAGCGCTGTTGCGGGAATGGCGAGTGCAAGAACGCCTCCTGCAATAAACGCCAGATGCCACCCAAATCCATCGAGCAAAACACCTGCGACCGTCGGCCCCACAGCAAGCCCAAACGTGCAACCCGCGTTCATCAAAGTGATGGATTCCGTAAGCCGTTTGCCCGGAACCGCGCGCTCGCACGCGCTGTTGCATACAATCAGAAACGGTGCGTAAAACAGCGAAGCTAAACACGAAACAATGTAGAGGCTCACCACGTCACATACGATAATCATGAATGCATAAGAAAAGCCAATGAGGCATGCAGCCACGATAAGCTGCTTTGACGGCGACGATGTTATCCGAACCATGCCGAAGACAAAACCCATTACGATCGATACAATCGCCGAGAGCATAAGAACTCCGCTTGCGATGTTCGGATCCCCAAGATCCTCGGCAAACGCGACCACCGTAGTGTCGAATACGCCGAAAAAAGACCCCAGAAACAGCATTAAGGCGAAAAGCACCCGAACCACGGGGTATTTTCGAAAGATTCCCTCACCTTTATCGTAAGTCGATATGTGAGAAGGGGTTTTTCTTTTTCCCGCGCCAGCATCAGAGGCATCCAAAAGAGGCTCTTCGCTTTCTCTGGACGCACGTTTTTCAAGCGCACGATTCTCGGATAAACCCTCTTCGGGCGCACTCCACCCTGGCACCGGTTCGCTTGATTTTGCAAGACACAGGATGATGGAGCCGATCGCGAACAAAACGCCGCCTACAAAAAGACCGGCGATAGGCGTGATAACGGTTGCAAGAAATATCGAAAGTGACGGCGAAAACATAAATCCCAGATCATCGAGAATACCCTCATAGGAAAATACTGTCCTTATATTAGGAGCGCCTTCGCCGAGTTTTTTCGTTCGAAGCAGATATGTCCAACGCGCACGGGCAAGCGCCTGCGAATTGGGAAGCGACCCCATGAGCGCGCCGGATGCAAACAGCATCCAGATCGGGCCGTGTATCGAAACCGTGACAAGCATCCCTGTAAGTCCCATCATGTTGATAAGCACGAAGATGGGGATAACCCTCGATTGTCCACGCTCGTCAACCATCTTGCCGATTCGCGGCGCAACGACAAATATCATGATGGCAATAACCGATGACACAAGGCCTGCTATGAAAAACGAATAGCCCGAAAGTGTAAGCATTGTAACCGTGCCGATGTTCATCATGTACCCGTATATGCGCATGAAAAGACACGCCACATCGAATGGATAGGCGCGGCGCACAGATAAAACAGCCTTATATACTCCGGGATCTACTGCTGACATGCATCGTATTCTATCTCATGGGACAAACAAGACAAACACAATGGAATGATGAAGCTGCGGAAGAATAGATACCGAGAGACTCTGAGCGCGGCGATGGACAAAAAAACAAAATAGAGCGGTAAACCGTTGACATTTACTAGACTATGTCTTATATTGAACATGGTCTGAAACACGAAAGAGTAGAACCCGCCTCCCCTATGCGGGTTCTACTCATTTTGGTATCAATTCAGAAGATGTTAAGGTCTGTGGGCTATAATCATCCGCTAAACATCACAGGACTGAAGCGAATCGCAAAGAAACACCAGCAAAACCGATTCAAGATCGAAAGCATGGTAGACAACAATGGGCAACTTCTTCAATAACCTTAACAATAAGCTTGCAACATTCATGATCGGAAGAAACGGATCAGACAAGCTGGGGCGTTGGTGTCTCGGGGCCGCCATCGTTCTCGCATGCATCAATATCGTTCTGCCAAATATCATCTGCTCCGTCCTGAGCTACGCCCTTCTCGCTTATTGCATCTATAGAATGTTCTCGACAAACACGGTTGCGCGAGCACAGGAGAACGAGAAATTCGAAAGCCTGTTCAACAGAAACAAGGATGCCGGGAAAGGCCAGAACAGCGGCTCTGTGAACAAGCCGATGAAAAAAGATACGGCCACCACGGTCTATTTCACCTGCGACAACTGCGGGCAATCGCTTTGTGTACCAAAAGGCAAAGGAACGCTCAAGATAACATGCCCGAAATGCAAGCATCAGACGACCATCCGATCCTAAAGCCGTCTGCCACAAAGCACATCCACGACAAGCAGATTATAGACACCGAGGCCACATTCAATGTTCGGCATAGCCATAGCCAGACTCGACAAGATAACCGATGCCGAGAAGCAGCGATATCAGGCGCTCTACTGCGGGCTGTGCAAATCGCTCAAAGAAAGATACGGACAGGTCAGCCGCCTTTCGCTAAGCTACGATCTTGTATTTTTAGCTATGCTCTTCGATTCGCTGTATGAACCTGAAGAAAAGGTGGGGACCTTCAAATGCATCTCGCACCCCACGAAGCAAACGCCATACTCGACATCTGAATACACAGACTACGCTGCCGATCTTTCCGTTGCGCTCGCCTATCATAAGTGCCTTGATGATGTAGTTGATGACAACAGCTCGAAGGCAAAGGCTGCCACGAAGATGCTTGCGGGCTCCTACGCAAAAGCCATGGAGCGGATCCCCACAGAATGCACAGCCATCGAAGAGGCTATGGCGGCGATCCGGAAGGTGGAGGCAGACGCGAGCGCATCACCCGATGATGCCGCAGCCGAATTCGGATGCCTGATGGCCAAGATCTTCGCCCACTACGACGATATCTGGACAGAGACGCTCTATGAGTTTGGCTTGCACCTCGGGAGGTTCATCTACCTTATGGACGCAGCGGTCGATCTCAAACAAGACAAGGAACACGGCTCCTATAACCCGTTTGCAGCGCTTCATCTCGACGTCGATGATATGCGCACGATACTGCAAAGCATCATCGGAGAGGCGGCCATCCGTTTTGAAAGGCTACCACTCGTCAAAGACGACAACCTCATGCGATGTATGCTCTATTCCGGAGTTTGGCAAAAATTCAACCAAACCTACGAGAAAACCGACGAGGAACATTCATAATATAGTAGAGAAAAAAGACGAAAGCAGCGAAACAGGCGATGAACGAAAACCCCTACGACATACTCGGAGTTTCACGCGACGCCTCGATGGACGAGGTCAAAAAGGCTTATCGAAAGAAGGCTCGCGAGAATCATCCTGACCTCAACCCCAACGATCCTGGCGCTGAAGAGCGCATGAACAAGATCAACGAGGCTTACGAGCGCATAACCAATCCGGAGAAATTTGCAGCATCCGATGCCCGCAAGCGCGGCTACGGCGCACCGTATTCGCCGGGCTACAACGGATATTCCAACCCGAATTCATACGGCGCGGGAAGCTCGGGAGCAGGCGGTGCCGGTACGGGCGGTACCGGTTATTCTAATCCGTTTGACTATGGCGGCGCCGGATCTTCCGGCCCAGGTGCAGGCGAGCAAAACCCATATGGCTGGACAACCATCAACTTTGATGATTTCTTCGGAAACGGTTGGGGGCAGGCATCAGGACCGATCCACCCGGAAGCCTCAGCAAGCGATTCGCCTGAAATGCGCCAAGCCATCCTCAACATCAACGCAGGAAACTACCAGCAAGCCATCGACATCCTGCAAAAGATCCCCTCAACCGGCAGAAGCGGCAGATGGCACTACATCTTTGCGCTCGCGAACAACGGAGCAGGAAACACCGTGGCAGCACACGACAATATCCGCCGCGCAAGACAGTTCGAGCCCAACAACCCCGACTATATCCGCGCAGAAAATCAGTTCACCCGCCGCGCTCAGGCATACACGCAAGCAGGTGAAGGGCGCGGCTTCACGAGCTTTGGCATCGACCCGAATTGGCTTTGCTGCTGCATCTGCCTAGGACCGTCGCTATGCTCATATTTCACGCGCTTTTGTATGTACGGATTTTAGGCTCACAACACGACCCGTTCGTGTACCGCACCCATATATAAGTCCACCATGTATAAGTCCAACAGGATCGAAACGATAAAGGGAGAAACATGAAGGCCATAGGAATAGATCTCGGAACAACGAATAGCTGCGTGTCGGTGGTCGAAGGCGGCTCACCCGACGTCATCGCTAACGCCGAAGGCGAACGCACCACCCCATCGGCTGTTGCGTTCACCAAAGACGGCGAGCGCCTTATCGGCACAGTGGCTCTTCGCCAGCTTGCAATGAATCCAGAACGTACGATAACGTCAGTGAAGCGCCACATGGGAACGAAATGGCGCAAGAGCATAGATGGCAAGGAATTCTCAGCCACAGAGATATCAGCGATGATCTTGCGCAAGCTTCGCAAGGACGCGGAGAACTTCCTAGGCGAAAACATCACCGATGCCGTGATCACGGTGCCAGCGTATTTCAACGATATGCAGCGCAACGCCACGAAAGATGCAGGAACCATCGCCGGACTCAATGTACTGCGCATCATAAACGAGCCCACAGCGGCCGCCCTTGCATACGGTCTTGACCACGGGGATCCCCAGATGGTTATGGTGTATGACCTCGGCGGCGGCACTTTCGATGTATCCATCATCGAGATCGGCGACAACGTGATCGAAGTTCTATCTACCGCTGGCAACAATCGTCTTGGTGGCGACGACTTCGACGAGCGACTGACTGACTATCTTCTGGATGTTTTCAAGACGCGCACCGGCGTGGATCTCTCAAACAACAACATGGCCTACGAGCGCGTTAAAGAAGCCGCCGAACAGGCGAAGAAGGAGCTCTCCTCTATGGAGAGCACGGTCGTGAATCTGCCGTTTCTCTCACAGAATTCATCAGGGCCGCTGCATCTCGAGGAGACGGTGACGCGAGCGAAATTCAACGAGCTCACCGCCGATCTGGTACAGCTGACCACAGAGCCCGTACAGCAAGCGCTAAACGATGCCGGCATCGCCGCCAGCGAGCTTGGCGAGGTGCTGCTCGTCGGCGGAAGCACGCGCATCCCCGCCGTGCAGGCGCACGTGGAGAGCCTTACAGGAAAGAAGCCAGCATCAAGCATCAATCCAGACGAATGCGTCGCGGAAGGCGCCGCCATCCAAGCGGCGACGCTCGAAAGCGCTATGACCGGGAATAATGCGCTCATGCCCCGCGGAGGCGAGCTGTTACTGCTCGATGTTGTGCCCATGTCGTTCGCCATTGAAACAGTAGGAGGCGTGGCTACTCGCGTGATCGAGCGTAACTCAACGCTTCCCATCCATTATGAGCAGGTCTTCACCACGGCGGCATCCTTTCAGACAAAAGTCGAGATCAACGTGTTGCAAGGCGAGCGCCCGATGGCATCCGACAATAAATCGATTGGCAAGTTCCTTCTCAAGGGAATCAAGCGCGCACCTGCGGGTGTGCCACAGATCAACGTGAGCTTCGACCTCGACGCAAACGGCATCCTCACCGTTACGGCAAAGGATCTCGGAACGGGCAACGAGCAATCGATCACGATCACCGACTCGGAGAGAATGAGCGACGAGGAGATCCAAGCCGCGATCCGCGATGCCGAGCAATACGCCGAAGAGGATCAAGCGCGTCGTGATGCGTTTGCTGAGCGCGATGAGGCGACACGCCTGATCAATCAAGCCGAAGAGCGCATCAAGGAGGCTGGCAAGGATATGCCGAAGGAAGAGAAACGCACGCTCAAGGCCTCTATCGCCAACGTACAGCGTTATCTCGCCAAGCGTCCTGAAAAGAGAAGGATCAGGACAAGGCGAATTTCACGAGCGCCGTGGATGAGCTAAGGCGTCTGGTCGGCTAGTCTGGTCGGCTAGCTGAGTCGATTAGCTGGGCCGATTAGCTTTGCCGGTTAGTTAGGCAAAGACCTCGATCAATGAGAAGCTGCTTTACGTCGCGGCTCGTTGCATATAACGCGAGAACCTGAAACTACCCGCGATCAAGCTGTTCATATATCGGATCGATCGCAAAAAATAAGTGCAACCTAAAAGCAACCCATAAAAAAATCGGCCGCAAAAGCGGCCGATTTAAATTCAGCGAATTTAAAGGCTTATGCTGAAGGCGGCTTCGGAGCGCCAGGAGCAGCCGGAGCACCAGGGGCAGCCGGTGCGCCAGGAGCTGCAGGAGCACCAGGGGCAGCAGCGATCGCATCGGTGTTCGGGGTACCATCAGCGTTCATGTACTTGCTGAAGTCTGCCTTGCAGAACGGGCAGTTCTTGAGAACCAGTCCGCCCATGGACTGGATGGTCTTGCCGCACTCGGGGCAAACGTTCGGGCCTGCTCCACCTGCGTCAGCTGGTCTAAAACACATATCGCACTCTCCTATCGTTTCAGAACTTTATCGTGTGCATAGCACGATAAGGATAGACCAATTACATCAATATGTCTAAGGTTTGCAAGGGTTTTTTCGGTAAACAACATATTTGAACTATTGGCATTTGAAATTAGTTCACAAATGAAATACTCTGTTTCAAGCCATTCATACGCAAATCACCAGAAACCTCATACGCAAAGCGTTAAAACGCTAAAGTTTTCCCAGTTCCAGCAGCCGAACGATCTTCGCAAAATGTCGCAATCAGATACGCGTAGTAAGATCGGGATGTATGCTCATCGACTGGAATCTGGCTTCCATATATGCGTCATCGAAATGCGTGGCGAAGAACTGAGACACCGCCAAATCATCCGAGGGCATGCCCGCAAGCCTTGAGTACCAACAGTCAAGCGCGATGAGCGTCATCGCACCGTTGATGATCATCAATATCGCACACACCGTGGTGAGCGAATAGCGCCACTGCCATGGGATCTTATTCACCAACTCCAAAACCTTGGGAAGCAAAAGCTTGATCCATATCACTCCGAGCACTCCCCACATGCACATGAACATGAAGTCGGTTCGCCCACCGATGTTAAGGAATCGTCCGGTGTAGTCCCACGCTACAGCCCCGAACGCATACTCCAAAAACCAACTGACGAAGTACTCGAATGCGCCACCGACCACAGCACTCACAAAAAACACCACAACGATGTTGGCCTTGTAAAACCTATTCAGCAAAATAGTGAGGATCACCGCACCAAAGCCATAGATCGGCGAAAACGGCCCCCAAAGCAGGCCCGCTCGGATCTGGAATTCCCCTGGAACCTCAATCATGTAATGGTAGAACGTCTCGACGACATCCCCTACAAGGGCACCTATCGTGAATATCCAAAAAAGGTTGAAGAAGTTGAGCGCAATGTATCCCTTCCCCGTCTCATCGCGACCGAGCGTTCCATCCAGCGCCTCTTCTCTAGTCTGCATATCGCGAAGTTTACGCTGCAGCCGACGCTCTTCAGAAAGTGCGGGATCCATCGACGTGAACATCGCCACAAGCACTATACCCGCCGCACAAAACACGATGAACAGCGGCTTTATCCCTTCAAGCATAAGCTCACAAAGAGCGCAGCCGAACAGCAAGAAGATAGAAACCTCAGCCACAATATGCGCAGCACGCATATGATGCATCAAAAGAAGCACGCCCACCGCGATGAGGCTTAACGACACAAGTCCCACGAGAACGACCATAATGATGAACAGGACCAGCGAAGCGATCGGATGATTCTCAAATGCCCCTTCATAGAACTCGCCGCCAGTAACGTAGAGCAGGTACGCCACGAGCGACGTGAGCACAACACCTATGAACAGAAAGCCTATACCTATCAGGCTTTGAGCGATCCTGGCACCATGCGTCGATGCCGGATCTATGACCACCGGGTTAGAAGATGTCATTTGTGACCAGTCCTTTTGCGCATCACTTCCTCGCGGTGTTCCCTGATCGCGCGAATTTCGCTGGGCCTGAGCTTTTGAGGCTCCTCTTCAGGCGCGATGCCCTCATTCGCGTTTTGCGCTTCGCTGATCTCCGGATCGCCAAGATCTATCAAATCCACAAACGATGTACGCTCGGAATGCGTGCCCTGCGGCTCGACAGATCCTCTGCCCGCTCGACTGCCCGCACTTGCACCGCCGGAGGCCACATCGGCATCCGTTAGAGTCTTGCCATGCAAATCGCGCCTGATGCGGAAATATTCCCAAGCCAGCAGAACGAAAAGGATGCCCTCGACGATTACATAGCTCAAGACCGCACCCTCGAGCTGGGCGTATCTCACAAGGAGGATAGGTATGAAGATAGAGAAGATAAACGTCATGCAAAACAGTACTGTGACATCCTTCTGCCTTCTCATGATGGTGATGATTTGGAACAGAAAATCAATCGCAGCAGTGATGCCGCCCGTTACAAGCATGAGGTAGAGCAGTCCACGATACTCGTTGAAGTCAATTCCGTAGAGCCAGTTCATTACAGGAATGCCAACCCATGCCATTATGAGGGCGAACACCAGCGTGATCACGGCGATCAGCGCAATTATTCCCGCTAGAATCAGATTAAACTTCCGCCTTTTTGCCGAATCCTGCCAGACTCCGGCCATGCGAAGCAACAAAGGCTTGTAGATGAGCTGTGCGGTGATGAGGATCATCTGTGCGGGGAAATACAGAGCGTTGTAGTAGAGCTGATTGTCGTAAGGAAGACTGTCTTCCATCACGAACTTCGGCATATTCTCGATGACGTTGAAGAAAAACAGCGCTACGAAAAGCGGAGCGCATACTTTGAACAGGTCGATAAAGCTCGGAAAGCTGAACGATCGCGTCTTGGGTGTCTCGAGGAGCGTGAGCGGCCAGGTGACGACGATAAACGTGGCCGCGGCGGCTATCGCCATGCCAGTGCAGGCAGCGACCGCGCTTCGCGAGAAGAACAGGATCACCGAAAATACAAGCACGGCAAGAAGAGAACGTATTGTCTGAGAGATGCCTGCCAGATAGAGCTTGTCCACCTGCTGAAGACGCCCTTCGTAAACATCGGCGAGCGCGTCGACGCATCTATATATGATCACCGCCATCGATATGTCAAACATCTCAGAATCGTATCCGCGGATAGAGCAATATATCCAGCCCACCACAAGCATCAAGACGCATGTTGCCCATCGGTTCGCCTGGTAATCGATGAACGAATGCTCGCGATTGATGTCCGATATCTGATATGTTCTCACGCCGAAATTGCCGACGAACATCAAGAGCAAACCGACGACGAACGCCATGGAGATCATACCTGCCTGCTCAACACCGACAAGCTGAGTGGACACCATGGTCACAACGGGAAACACCAGCGCCCAAGCCCCGGATCCCAAAGTGTTGCAGACGAAATCACGCGTGGTTCTATGAGGGGCGTATCTTTCTTCGGCAGAGGACAGACCGTCACCCTTCATGGCTCCGACAACACGGTCAAACCACTGGTTGACGAAACGTGCAATGAAGTTCTGCCGGTGCTCTCTTGGAGCCTTAGCAGAGCCAGAATCAGCTCTGCGTCCGGCAAAACCCCTTGATCGACGCTCGGAGCCAGTATCAGCAGAGGCATGCCTGCCTACACGGACATCTCTTTGTCGACGCATCGTTTTTCTTGGGTCCGACAGACCGCGCGGTCTACCTTCACCATTGTTTTTCTTCAAGCCGTTTGGCATAGGTCCAGATCATTCCTTAATCGTGCAATTTTCGTGTATTTATAGTATAGTTTTACCATTATTGCCTAGCTGCACAATCATAAACGCCGCTAAAAATTACAGTGACATGCAGTTGAAAGGACAAAAGTTCGGTGAGCGAAGTTAATTCGCATGGGAATAGAGGTCAAGTGTCGGGTTCTTACAGCCCCGTGCGAGGCGGGAGCAGTGCGTCTGCTGCTATTCCTAACACACCAGTTCAACAAGCTTATCCCCAACCTTCCAATTACCAGGCTCCAATCGCTGTACCCACACATATGGCGGGAGGAAGTCCTAATTATGGCGGATCTCCGAGCAATTTCAACGGGGGCGGCAAACATACAAGCAAACTGTTGATCGTCGGAATAATAATCCTTGTTCTGGCTTTGATCTCTTTGGCGATCGCAATGCTATTCGTCTTCAAGCCGTTCGGACTGTTCGAGGAAGAGGTCAATGCGGAGGCTCCAAACGTTGGCCAAGTCGAAGAGATGTTCAAAAGTTCCGATTTCGAGAAGAACATGCTCAGCGGATTCCAGTTCGTCAACACCGAGAACATGCAGGATCCCAAACTGAAGAACACCAAAGTCGGCGAAGTTAAACGCAACGATGCCAATAAAGAGATCTACTGCGAGGCATCAACCGACGCCGAGGTGGCAAACGATTCCATATCAGCCAGTACCACCCTTTCGATGCGACTTACATACGACAAGGACTCATCTAGCTGGAAAGATGGCGGTGTTCAGACAGGAAACATCAGCGCCACCCCCGAAGGACCAGCCGACATCGCGGCCATACAAGAGAGCATCCCGTCTCTTCTGCGTTCTTACGACTCGAGCGTGGCAGCACAGTTTTCAGGCAGCGAGATAACGAGCGATTCGCAGCTTACGAAAGACGGAGGCACGGCATCGTTTGTTCTGACCAAAGCCGCAGAAGGTGAAGGTGAGGCCAAGACCTGCACCGTCAACACTGAGGTCAAGTGGAACGACAGCCGCGGATGGCAGGTAACTATCACATCGGTCGACGGCATAGAAGAGCAGCCAGAAGAGCCACCCGAGGAACAACCTGCGCCTGAAGAGCCCGCACAGAACAACGAGCCAGCACAGCAACCCTCTTCAGGGGGCAGTTCAGGCGGCAACGGCGGTAATGGCGGCAATTCCGGAAGCCAACCGACGATGCTGCTTGTCTGTTATTCAGGCGATCTGGTGCAGGTTCCCGGTGTTATCGAGTTCGAAGGATCGCACATCCTTCTGAGAACCGATCACGTCATTCGCGTCGAACTCGACAACCGCGTATTCATCACCACCTACTTCGAACTAACTGGAAACGGTGGTTGGTATCGCGGCGAGCACACCACCGTCATCGGCGAGATCGGCGCAACTGGATCACTTGGCAAAGCACCGCTTGTCATCAATGTCGATTATGTCTAACAATCTAGCAAGTTCCATTTAGCAAGCTTCATTCAATAAGCTTCATCTAGCAAATTCCGTCTAGGGAGTTGGCGGATCATTCAAATAAAGCGTCCTTGATAGTACGCTTTTGAACTTCGAAACCCGAAAAGTACAAATCGGTGACGCAGACGTAACACGCTAGCATTTCGGCGAGCTCTTCTCCTCCAGCCGATGCACAATGGCATCAATATCCAACGCGCACGTTCATGGCGCAAAAACAAAGGAGGGAAAATCATGACATCCCATACGATACGCTCCGCCCATAATGCAAACAAATCCGACTGGGGGCTGTTCTTCGGCGGCGTGCTGGTGGCCCTTTGCGGCATAGCTGTCATCTTTTGGCCCGGTGCCACTCTTGAGCTTCTAGCTATCGTTGCTGGCGTCGGATTCTTGGTTGCAGGCGTATTTAACTTCGCAACTTGGATTCGCACGCATAACTATACGGAAGGCTCCGGCTGGACGCTTGCCAACGCCATTTGCGATGTGATTTTGGGGATCATGTTTCTTGTACATCCGCTCGTGGGTGCTGGCGTGATCACATTTTTGGTCGGATGCTTCGCCGTTGCATACGGAGCATTCGCAATCGCATCTTCCTTCTCGCTTCGCAGGGTCGCCGACATTTGGTGGATCATGCTCCTCAACGGCATCATGTCGATCCTTTGCGGATGGTTTTTCATCTTCTCGCCGGAGTTCTTCGCGATATTTTTAGGCGTGTTCGTAGTCATGCAAGGTGTTACTATGTCTATCTACGGAATAGCTTTTCCGAACAACAGCATCTACTAGTACTACGGTAAGGACACCTAATTGATGTACGACGGCGAGCCCGAACTCGGACGCAACGACGACTGCTGGTGCGGCAGCGGAAAGAAATACAAGAAATGCCATCTCGATTTTGATGAGCGATTACAAGCATTAGCCGATGCGGGAGAGGATGTCCCGCATCGGTATTTGCTGAAGACGCCGCAAGATATCGAAGGTATAAAAAGAAGTGCTGAGGTCAATATCGGCGTTCTTGACTATGTCGCCGAGAACATCCGCGAAGGTATCACCACGCAAGATATCGACAAGTGGGTATATGACTACACCGTCGAGCACGGAGCAATACCGGCACCGCTTGATTACGAGGGCTTCCCAAAAAGCGTTTGCACGTCGGTAAACGAGGTTGTCTGCCATGGCATCCCCTCGCCAGATGAGGTGTTGAGATCCGGAGATATCATCAACGTGGATTGCTCCACCATCTTGGATGGATACTACTCCGATTCCTCAAGAATGTTTTGCATAGGTGATGTATCGCCCGAGATGCAAGAGCTAGTGCGAGTCACGAAAGAAGCTGTCGAAGAGGGGCTAAAAGCCGTAAAGCCTTGGGGGCATCTAGGAGATATCGGTGCTGTGGTGAACGCTTACGCGAAAGACCACGGCTACAGCGTGGTCCGCGAATTCGGCGGTCACGGCATCGGACTTGAGTTCCACGAGGATCCTTTCGTCAGTTTCACAACAAAAGCAGGTACAGGCCCCATCCTCGTACCGGGGCTAATGTTCACTATCGAGCCTATGATCAACATGGGCAAAGCCCGCATCGACATGAGCGATCCCAACGGATGGACCGTTCGCACAAAGGATGGCAAGCCCACTGCTCAATGGGAAGTTCAAATAGTGGTAACAGATGAAGGATACCAACTGATCAGCTGGTAGTTGACGCTACACTCGATATCAAGTATTCAAAATCCCTGAAGACTTCGCGACAGGCTTCTACGTTTTAGCGTTTTCAGGGATCATTACTTGATGGAGTTCGATGTAACATGCTCGAGCGCGCTCGACAATATATCTCGGTGATCCTGCAGATATTCCTGCGCGATCTGAAGCGCCTTGTGCACAACCCCATCGCATGTATCATCCTTGCTGGAGTATGCGTGTTACCGGCCCTTTATGCTTGGTACACAATCGAGGCGATGTGGGATCCATATCAAAACACCGGCTCGATCAAAGTGGCAGTAGCCAACGATGATGAGGGCGCGAACTCCGAGTATGTCGGAGAGATCAACGTCGGCGATGAAGTGGTCGCCGAGCTGCACAACAACCACGACCTAGACTGGCAATTCGTTTCAAAAGATGCAGCTATCGAAGGCGTCCGTTCGAGCGAGTATTACGCGGCGCTCATCTTCCCGACTAACTTCAGCGAGGATTTCGTAAGCGTATTCAGCGGGAATTTCACTCAACCCAAGATCGAATATTACGTAAATGAAAAGCTCTCAGGCTCGGGCACAAAAGTGACAGACTCCGGAGCCTCAAAGGTGGAGACCACTATAAACGAATCGTTTGTCGCGAAGGTGAGCGATAAGGTGGTCGAGATCGCGCAGAAGGTAGGGGCGGATGTGGAGTCAAAGGACGCTGAAGCCGACGCGAGCCTTTCTGCCAGCGTAGAGACGGCACGACGAGCCATTTCGGATAATAGAGCCATGGTCGGTGGATTGATTCCCACGATCGACGGATCAATGGATTCGGTTGCATCATCCGACCAGGCGCTACGAAGCCTGATCGATTCGCTTCCTGAACTCGACTCACGACTCTCGTCCACGTCCGATACGCTGTCCGACATACGTGACACGCTGAATTCCTACAGCTCGACGCTTGCGAGCAAGGTCACGCAAAGTGCGCTGGCCTTAAGCAAAGCAGCTGTCGATGCGAACGTAGCAGCCTCGCGTATCGCGGGAGATGTCTCGGAATCAAAAGCGAGCGTGGATGCCGCCCTTGCCGAAGCACAGCGGCTCAACCGCTATAACAACGAGCTTCTCAACTCGCTTCGCGACTCCCCTGCTGCCACAACGCCGCAGGTCCAACAGGCTATAAGCGATATCGAGCAGCAGAATGCCGATCTAGGATCGACCATCGAGACGCTTCGTACGCTATCTGCGGAGCTCGATGAGATGTCGCAAGCCATCGAAAATGTAACTTCCACCGTGGCTGATGTGGCCACAAAAAGCGCCGATGAACTGCGGCAGAACGCGAGCGATTTTCAAACGAATATACTTCCTAAGATCGACTCGAGCCTAGATAGCATGTCGTCAGCCATAGGCACGCTACGCGGCGCGATCGCGTCGCTCAAAGATCTGTTCTCGCAAGAAACGACGATGCTCACGCAGCTGTCATCCATGCTCGATCGATCCAAGACCATCTGCAGCGACATCGACGCCTCGCTCGCTGCGATCGAGGAGAACCTAGAGTCCACATATACCGATCTCAAAGCGCTGCAGAATTCGGCTTCATACAAAGAACTGACCACGCTTCTCAAGATGAATCCGGATGATGTGTCGTCATTTATGTCATCGCCTGTGAAGCTCGACACGATCACAATCTACCCGGTGAACCCTTACGGCTCGGGTGTGGCTCCGTTTTTCAGCAACCTAGCGCTTTGGGTGTGCGGGTTTATCCTGATGGCGATCGTGCGCATTCGGGTCGACCCGACAGGCCTTCCGAAGTTCACGCCCACGCAAGGCTACTTCGGGCGCTGGATGTTTTATATCAGTGTAGGCCTCGTGCAAAGCATCGTCATCTGCGCAGGAGACCTCATCATCGGCGTTCAGTGCGTGAACCCAGCAGCGTTTTTCGGCGCGGGTATCCTTGCTGGTTTCGTATACGTGAATCTACTGTATGCGTTGGCGGTCTGTATGCGCCACATCGGAAAAGCGCTCGCAGTGGTGCTACTAGTGATGCAGATACCCGGCTCATCGGGGATGTTCCCAATCGAGATGATGCCTAAGTTCTATCAGGTGATAAATCCGCTTTTGCCCTTCACCTACTCGATCGATGCGATGCGAGAGGCGATCGGCGGCATCTATGGGAACCATTATTTGATGGACATGCTCGTATTGGGGCTCGGATTCATCCCTATCGGATTTGCAATCGGGCTTATTGGTGTGCGCTATGGTTACAACGTGAACATGCTGTTCGACTCAAAGCTCTCGCGCACTGATCTATTCAACTCCGAGCAAGTTCCCAAAAATGATCGATGGTTCCGCCTGCGACCGATGCTCGTGGCGTTGATGCAGACAAAGCGCTATCGCCAAAAGATCGAAGCGCGCGCGAAAAGATTCAACGCGAGATACCCCATACTGGTGCGCATCGGATGGGTGGCACTCATCGCGCTTCCTGTTTTAATGCTACTCACACTCGTGCTGTTCAAAGGCTCCCCCAACGAAAAGCTGATACTGCTCAGTTGGTTCATAGCCGCCACTCTCCTTGTCGGCGCGTATCAAGTGATCATCTTGTTCATAAACGCGGATATCAGGTATCAGTTCGCATTGGCGAAAAGCCACACGAAGGTCGCTTCAAAGACGGATGCGTCCGAGGAAGAAAAAAGCGCGTCCGCTGCTGGCAAGACCAACAGTAAGAGCGATGAACATGGCGAAGGAGCAGACGATGCATAACATCCTTGCCATATTCAAACGCGATATGCTGGCGCTAAAGACCAACGTGATCGCAGCGATAGTAGCCATCGGGCTCGTCTTGGTGCCGCCGATGTATGCATGGCTCACAACGCTGGGCTTTTGGGATCCCTATTCGAACACAGCCGACATCAAAGTGGCCGTAGCGAACAACGATGTGGGATACAGTTCCTCGCTCATTCCGACGCAGATAAACGCAGGCGACCAGATAATCAGCGCACTTCACGATAACGACAGCTTCGATTGGGTATTCTTGGACGAGAGCGAGGCCATAAACGGCGCATATTCCGGCCAGTATTACGCCGCCATCGTTATCCCCGAGAATTTCACAGCCGATCTGATGACGGTATTTTCCGACAAAGCCACAAAAGCCGAGATCAAGTATTACTCGAACGAAAAGGAAAACGCCATTGCGCCGCGCGTCACCGAAGCCGGTGCAACCGCCCTACAAAACGAGATCGACCAGACTTTCACCAAAACGGTAGCGAATATCGCGCTATCCACAACGAGCAGCCTAGCCGATTTTCTGAACGGGGATAGCATCACAAATTACGCGACGCTGCTATTAGATGAGCTCGACAACGCAATAAGCGATATTGGTGCGGCGCGCTCCGAAATACAGGGGCTCTCTGCTATGGTCGGCGACTCCGCGCAGTTGATCCAAGGAAGCGGATTCATCCTAGGCAACACAAAAGATGCGACGGGTACAGCGAACACGCTGCTCAGCGATGCCGCATCTTCGCTGTCGTCAGCCGACGAGGCGCTTGGCGGCATTACCGATGAGGTCAACTCCGCCATCAGTGCCACCACGTCAGGCTACGATTCACTGGCCGATGCGATTGATACCGCCTTCGATTCCGCAAGCCAGGACCCCGCAACGATGCAGCAGCTCCTGAGCGACATCTCGAACAGCATCTCGGCAACAAAAAGCGACTATGAGCAGCTGCGCGGACGCTTGGAGGCGAGCGGGGTTACGGGTAATGCGATCGATGCCATAGATGATGCGATAGGTGCACTTGGAAGGCTGAAAGATGCCGTAAATGCGGCCGATGACGATATCGGTCAAATGAGCTCGGCAGCACAGGAAGCCCGCTCCAAGATAGATTCCGAGCTCGAATCGGCCAAGCAGAGCATAACCGAGATGAACAGCACACTTGAGGAGACATTGAAACAGCAGACCGAAACGCTCAAAAGTGATCTTTCCGCGCTCGAATCTAGCGCTTCGGATCTAAGTGGCAAGATCGATGCAATATCGGGAAATCTTTCAAGCACTGCATCAGATCTGGCGAGCAACATGAATGCGCTTCACGCTTCGCTTGATGATACGGCGGCGGTGCTTGGCGAGATAGGCGACAGCATGGCAGCTACAAGGGATGATCTGTCCGCAGCGATGAGCACAGGTGATATCGAAGAGATCCGCAAGATCGTAGGCAACAACCCCGAAGCGATCGCTGCATTCCTTTCCGCACCGACGATGCTCGAAAAGCATCCGATATACGAGATGAGCAGCAACGGCGACACCATGAGCGCGTTCTACTCATCGCTCTCACTTTGGATCGGGGCGATCTTCCTCGTTGCCCTGACGGATGTGAACCCCTCGCGGCGGCGGCTAGCGGGCCTCAAAGACGTAAAGGCTTACCAGACCTATCTCGGACGCTACGGCGTTTTTGGATTCATCGCCATCATGCAAGGGATCGTGCTTTGCATCGGCAACGTCTTCTTCGTCGGAGTGCAATGCCAGCATTTCTGGCTGTATCTACTCGCATGCGTATTTTGCGCCATCGTGTTTTCGAACCTCATCTATACGCTCACGACGTGCTTTGGCAACATCGGCAAAGCAATCGCGATAATCGGGCTCGTGATGCAGCTCGGTGGATCAGGCGGGATATTCCCCATTCAGATGTCGGCGCCGTTCTTCCAAGCGATATATCCGTGGCTTCCGTTCGCGCATTCGATGGAGGCCTTCGAGGGCTGCATCGCGGGCATTTACGGGATGCAATATTGGATATCGATGCTGTGCTTGGCGGCGTTTTTCGGTGTGGCACTCGTGTTCGGGCTGGCGCTTAGGCGTCCCCTGTCAAAGCTCAATGGATATATCCTTGGGAAGATGGATGAGACAAAACTGCTTTAGTGCGATTCGGTGCTAGCATCGACTTAGCGATCACAGGTCCGAGGCATCAGAAAATGATTGCCGAGGGTTCTTAGTCTTTAACAAATATCACAGCCCTTACATCCCTTTTCGTATTTGACGTTTACCCTTGACGCTTCGCGTCAGCGGTTAACTCCTTCATGCATTTATATATATGCTTCCTTACGGAAGCTATTAATAGTTAGTGTTCAGAGCAAATCGAAAAGGGATGCTA
>CAJUSF010000053.1 GCA_910588945.1 uncultured Eggerthellaceae bacterium
GAATCAAGGGCGTGAGTGGGTGCTGTGTGCCCTTCTTGCCTTCTGTTGGTGGCAGGCATTCTTTTGTTGACGCCGATAGCCTCGGGGGCGAATACGCAAGAATGAGTATCGCCCTAATGTGTTGGCAAGAAATTATTATATTATTAAAATATTAATCGATGGAGCAAACATGAAAGAGGAGTGGTTATGCACGATCTCAATCTTACGCTTTTCTACAAGACATCAATGGATATCGAACTATCCGGTTCTGAGGGGGATGCCTTGTGGTCTCTCGTTTGCGACATACGCAAATGGATGACAAACAAGTGGAGTAGTCGTGGAATTGATATACCGGGAGATGTTGCGATCTGGTCCAGCTTCAAGACAGGTTGTCGATTCTCGGATCCGAGCCGTGTAGTGCAGTTCACCTCTGCCATTTATTATGCGGATGACGGACGGCACCAATGGGCATGCTCAATCATAGAGAATATTACAGAAAGAGGCTATGCTGCAAGAAAATGGGTGACCGAGATAGGATTCTCATGTGAGTCGTCGCTCAAAGGTACGGTTTCGCTGGTGCTCTCATATGGCGATCAACCGGGATTTCTTGGGCCTTGTCAGGATGAGCCCGCCCCATCTATTCCCGGAATCGTGAGACTCCTATTGTCGGACGCGCGGTTGAAGTGTTCGGTATCGGGAGTTGATTTGAGCGCCAATGCGAAGGAACTAAAGGCCGGTATGTTTCCAATGTTCTGGGCCCTGCTGTCGGACCCAATGCGGGAAACTCCTGTCATCTTTATCAGCCCGAAAGTGAGCGAAGGCAAGGTCGAGTTGTTGGTTGATCCGCAGATGCTGACCGATGCTGTGGGTCCAAGCGCTCTTGTCTATTACACGAATAGCGTCGAGTTCATTGAGGAGATGTCGGCGACTATTCCTGAGCGTTCTTATCGATGTACCAATGGCACGGTGCGGGTCTACGCTGGGCGCTTACGCGTCGACGATCCGAAGGATCAATATCGTCATCGATTCTTTACGGCTGAAGCAATAGAAAAGATGGGCGCTGATGCACTGGTTACGGTATTCCGTCGTGCGTATGCTCAGGATGTCCATTTCTATGAGCGCATGGTCAGGATCGATGTTGTTCGTGACATGATCTACCGCTCTAGCCTCGAAAAGCGCGCTAAGCGACAACTTGAGCAAACGGAGGAGTTGGTCCTGGAAATTGCCGAGGGGGAGCTGCTTAAGAGGTCGGGCGAGGTTGATGCACTGAGGGATGAGAATGATCAGCTAAAAGGTGAGATATTCAATTTGGAGTCAAAAGTTGGGGCATACGAAGCTGTGTTCGATAACAATTCACCTGATGGCGTCGAGTCGAAAGAGCTGTGGCGTTGGCCGCAAAAACCTTGCGAGGTGGTTGAACTCTTTCGAC
>CAJUSF010000054.1 GCA_910588945.1 uncultured Eggerthellaceae bacterium
CCCCTTTTCCCCAGCAAGCGGCCTGCCCTCGCGGTGCAGGCCGCTTGCTCGCATTTTGAGATAGGCTCTTGGCGCAATTATTGAGGAATAGGGAACTGCGAACCCCTAATCGCACTCATTCGCTATACTTGATGATGCCAAACGCCATAGGATCTTCGGGTCTACCATATCGCTCGCTGAGACGCCGCTTGTGCGATCTATTGCTTGTTCATGCAATCGAAGAAAAGAGGCAGAAGAGCATCTGCTATCAAGGTCTTCGATTGCATGCAGTCGAGCGATTCTTGGCGTTTGGCGACGAAGGCGGATGCTCTTCTTCCTTTATTGCCGGAGCAACTCCTTCGTGGACAGATGGCGCGCTTCATCTTGGCGCATGAATTGAAGGAGGAGCGAATGGATCGCAATTTTGGAAACCTTACTTTTAAGCAGCATCCCCGTTTGACTCGGCGGAGCTTCTTGGCATTGGGGGCTGTCGCCGTCTGCTCGTTGTCAAGCTGCACGCAGGCTCCGCTTGATACACCTTCAACGGAGGGTGATGCCCAAGAAATTATCGATGAGTACTTCGAGGGTCGTTCTGACTATGTGGACGAGTCGGAAGAAGTAGAGGTCGTGGAACCGACGCGGGGGCGAGCTGTCGAAGGGTTGCTTGCAGCTCGCTGGACCGTGGCAGAGATTCAAGAATTGCAAAATGCGAACAGTGGAGCCCTCTCGGTGGTCACTGATGAAGCAGCCGATTTGGCGATTGCCGGAGTTTCCGCCTTCACGCTCTTCGTGAATGATGGCAGTGCCTTGCGACCTGTCGCGTTCAATGAAGTCAATTCTGATTCCCGCGGGAGCTATCCTGGCAATTGCCTTCCCTTGGAGCTGCTTGGGGCGGGGCTCGTTTCTGAAGGGCGGGCCTATACATCCTATCCCTATGCTACGGAAGAAGATTTCACGATAGATGCACCGGATTTCTCCATCGTTGCTACGCTTGACAGAGAAGCGGATGAGACGCTCATCGCTTTCAACATTGATCTTGATGAGCCTGTTGATTTTTATCCGGTAGTCAACATGAACGGGCCGTATGCAGATGGCGATGATCAGATATTTAGGGATCTGACAACGAATCCGATGCTCGAATATGACTTCATCGAGGACGTGGAAATGGATGGTACGCTCGAGGCGACGGAGGAAGCGTTGATGAGCGCCGGAGTCTCGTATATGCCAATTGGGGAATCGACCAACTTCAGCACCGGGAAAACCAACACGTTCTATTGCCTCGCAAGTGATGAGCCAACTTCAGTGCTTGTGGGGTGCTATGAGGGCACTTCTTATGATGAGCGGACGATATGGATAAATAGGCAAATGGTTCTCTGCGAGGAAGGAGCAGCTTATACGGCACCTTATGTGCGTACTAAGAATGGGTATGTTGAGATTGATACGTCTGGGATTCCCAATGGATCGTATGTTGTGCAGCATGGTTACGAAGCGTGCTTCTTGAACCTAATATAATAAGAATTTTTAGTAAATATAATCAATATTATATACTAATATTGATTATATGAATTATGCGTACCCCCAATCGGACACAGTCCATGGGCCTCCATTTTCCCGGCGAAGTACCCACTTCCAGCCTTCGTAGAGGGTATCTGGGTTCCAGGTGCCCTCGCCTTTTCCCTCGGGAGGGGAGAGGAAGGTCGACGTCAAAACAAGGTACTCGGTAGTCGGA
>CAJUSF010000055.1 GCA_910588945.1 uncultured Eggerthellaceae bacterium
ATTGCCGAGATACTTAGTCGCTCAAACAGTCCTCGGCTTACGCCTGCGGAACTCGCTTTGTAAGCACCTCGGCAATCATTTCTTGATATCGCGGGCTTAGGTGATCTCTTATAACAACAAAAAAACATCCTTATCGAAACCTTGCGGCAGGACACACATGCCCTACACGCAAGGCCGCAAGCGATAGATGGTAACGGCAAGAACGCGTGCGCAAGGTGGTAATGGCGAGTGCGCGAATGCAAGATGACAACGACAAGCCGCAAGAGTCGACGGTGTCACGCTCTTGCATGCTTACGCACGTACACGCTTTTGCGCTTACACAATTGCACGCCCATACACGCTCCCGTTTGTGGAAACGTATTGGCAATACTATCCCGTATAATTGATGGCTGACAACCGAAAACCCCAAGAGTGCAACTGAAAAAACAACAAGGAGACACGATGGCCAAAATCAATGAGAATTTCGCGAAACTGCCGGGAAGCTACCTTTTTGCTGAGATCGGCAGGCGCACCGCCGCCCATCAGCAGGCCAATCCCGATGCCAAGATCATCAAACTAGGCATCGGCGATGTCACCCAAGGGCTCGTTCCTGCCGTGATTAAAGCCATGCATAAAGCAGTCGACGAGCAAGCGGACCCGACCACATTCAAGGGTTACGGCCCCGAGCAAGGCTACGATTTCCTGCGCAAGGCTGTTCTGGAAAACGACTTCAAGGCGCGCGGGATCGACATTGATGTCAACGAGATATTTATCTCAGACGGCGCGAAAAGTGATTGCGGCAACATTGGTGATCTATTCGATATTGATAACAAGATAGCCGTGTGCGACCCGGTCTATCCGGTCTACGTTGACAGCAACGCGATGGCAGGCCGCGCCGGGGAATATGATGTGGATGCGGAGGCATGGACGAACATCCACTATATGCCCACCACCGCCGACAATGACTTCTTCCCCGCCATTCCGACAGAGAAGCTCGACATCATCTATCTCTGCTCGCCGAACAACCCTACCGGCACCGTGCTCACAAAAGACCAGCTCAAAGCATGGGTTGACTACGCCAACGACAATGATGCGGTCATAATGTTCGATGCCGCATACGAGCGCTTCATCACCGAAGAGGGCATCCCGCACTCCATTTACGAGATCGACGGGGCGAAAACCTGCGCGATCGAGTTCCGCAGCTTCTCGAAAACCGCCGGATTTACAGGCATGCGCTGCGGATACACGGTCGTACCCAAAGCACTCGTGCGAGGCGGTCAGAATCTGAATGCGATGTGGAACCGCCGCCAAACCACCAAGTTCAACGGCGCATCTTACATCATCCAGAAAGGCGCAGAGGCCATCTATACGCCAGAGGGCAAGCGTCAGGTGGACGACGCGATCGATTTCTATCGCAATAACGCACGCGTAATCAAAGAGGGGCTTGAAGCCGCGGGGCTTGAGGTTTATGGAGCGGTGAACAGCCCGTATATCTGGTGCAAGACTCCTGATGGCATGGGCTCGTGGGACTTCTTCAACAAGCTGCTCGAAGAAGCGAATGTCGTCACCACGCCAGGTTCCGGATTCGGTCCTGCAGGAGAAGGATACATCCGCCTTACAGGCTTTGGCGATGCAGAGGCCACACGTGAGGCCGTACAGCGCATCGTTGCGCTATTGGCGAAATAAACGTGTGCCGACATTGACAATCCTTGAGCAAAGAGACCTACATAGCCCGAGTTGATGATGTTCGTGCGCATCTAAAACTCGCATCGGCGCTCATCATCACGAATGGGATCCTGACGGGGATAGGATACATCGCCTATCCCCTTTTGCTGATGCTGCTCTTCCTGTTTGACCGCGATCTCATCGCCCGATGCATCGCGGTCCCTGCAGCAAGCTTCATCATCGTGAGCGCGTTTCGCTACCTCTACAACGAACCGCGTCCGTATGAGACATATGGGTTTACACCAATCATCGACAAAGATACTTCTGGGAAGTCTTTCCCGAGCAGACACACGTTCTGCATGTTCATGATAGCGTGTAGCTGGGCTGTCTATATGCCGTGGGCAGGAGCGATTCTAGCCTTGAGCGGATGCGCGATGGCGGCCATCCGCGTATGTTGCGGCGTGCACTACATAAGAGACGTTATCGCCGGCGCGGCGTGCGCAGTAGCATTTGCGACCGTGGGGTATTGCGTCATCCCGATCGCCTAGGGCAGCAAATTTGACAATGCACAATTCTTAAAAACGGGGTCTTATTCGCCCTTTTGATCGTTTTATGTTAGTGTGTCTATTTTTATCATCCCGAAATCGGTTCGAATGTTCTGCTTTTGAGCAGAACAGCAAACGATATGACCATGATAACAAGACCCGCCCCATCAAAGACCATGAAGCGCAAAATGGATGAACACAACAACTCCATGCCGGACACAGAAGCAACGCTCGCAAGAATAAGGCTCTCCCCTACAAGCCCGATCAACTGCTGCGCGATCACCACCCAGCCCAGCACCCTGAACCTTCGCGGCGCAACGATAAAGGCGGGATAGGTTGCATTCCACATGAGAAACGCCACGCCGATCCCTCGGATCGCCGCCAGACCTGCCGGTCCTTCCAGTTGATACGATGCGACATAATATCCGGGAAACAACGCAAAACCCAATGCGCACTGGATATTCAGCAGAAAGACCACACAAAAACAGATGCGCACCGCGATCGCAGCCGCATCTGTTCTTTTCGGTTCTCCTAGGTCGAGGTTGGCCATCCGAATATCGTCTTTAGACCCTATGATCCGATCGCTATCTACTAATCAGATGCCTTGGATGCGCCATCAACTGCATCCGCTTGAGCCTCGCATTGCTCCGGGCTGATCTTGTGGACAACCTCCTGCGCACAATGCCAGCACTCGGTCGGAGGCAGCCCCTCGATAGATGATGCAACAAACACCGGATTCACGCCTGCTTTGCGCTGCGCGGTGTAGTCATCCAAGCACTTGAGCGCCCACTTGCCGAGCAGCAAGATCGCAATCAGGTTGATGATCGCCATGAAGCCCATGAAAATGTCCGACATATTCCAGGCGAGATCAAAGCTGTTGATAGCACCTAGGAAGATCGCAACAAGGCAGAACACCCTAAACACGAACAACGCCGTCTTGTTATTCTTGATGAACAACAGGTTGCCTTCCGCATAGAAGTAATTTCCCACGAGACTTGAATAGGCAAACAAGATAATGCATGCCGTGATGAAATGAATTCCGATCGGCCCAATTGAGTTATTCATCGCCATTTGCACAAGCTGCATGCCGTTGTACATCGCCGCCGCATCCGGATCCTGAACAAAAAAGATCAGCACCATGAAAGCAGATGCAGTACAGATCAAAAGCGTGTCAATATAGACGGAAAGCGTTTGTACGAGACCTTGCTTGCACGGATGAGATACATCGGCTGTTGCCGCCGCATTCGGAGCAGAACCCATTCCAGCCTCATTGGAGAACAAGCCGCGCTTAATGCCCCACATAAGGGCAGAGCCAGTGAAACCACCTGCAAACGACTCAATACTGAACGCCTCGGAAAATACGAGAGAAACAGCCTCAGGGATTGCGCTAGCGTTAAAGATACACGTGCCAATGCAAACCAGAATATACGCGCCTGCCATCAATGGAACGATAACCGATGTGATGAACGAGATTCGTTGCGTGCCACCAAAGATAACGAGCGCCGTTGCAATAATAACAAGCAGACCGATCAGAGCGTTAACCACCTGCTGGTGTCCCTCAATGACATAGTAGTCGATCGCAGATGTCATGTTGAATGTCTGAAGTCCGTTGAAGCCCAAACCGAAACACAGTATCAGCGCAACAGCAAAAACCACGCCTAGCCATCTCTTACCTAGCGCCTGCTGAATATAATACGCAGGACCACCACGGAAAGAGCCATCTGGATTGCGAACCTTCCAGATTTGCGCGAGCGTTGACTCGACGAAGGCCGATGCTGCACCTACGACCGCCATCAACCACATCCAAAACACCGCACCTGGACCGCCCATAGCGATCGCTGTTGCAATACCTACAATGTTTCCCGTACCCACGCGCGATGCGGTTGAAACCATAAGAGCTTGAAACGATGAGATCTTCCTCTTTTTTGAAGGATCACCAGCATACGCCGCATTGTCTTCCTGCGTTTGCTCGATCTTTTCCTTATCAGCATGTTTAACAATATCCTCACCAATATCGTTAAACTCTTTATCCGCAGCCGCGCTTTTACCAGCAAGCGCAGTGAACATATCCTTGATATAGCGGATCTGAACGAATTTGGTTCTAATGGTGAAATAGATACCTGCAAATACAAGCAAGATGACAAGAATATAGGTGTACATGAAGTCATCTATTTCGCCACTGATCGAGACCAGAAAATCATTTAATGATTCCATACCTTCTCCCTAACACGATGGCCCTACAGAGGTGAATAGTTTTAAGTGGTGTGTTTAGGAGCTAGGATTTTAAAACCATATTGAATTTTACCCTAATTATCAGAAGCATTAAGATCGTATTTGACTTTCGCTCGGCAAATTGCATTGAGCAACGGATTTCCTAGAATTAGAATTGCTAAAAATACCGCGGCTGCCTGTATTGCATTGATAGGAAGTCCGGCCAGCATAATCGCAATGACACTCTCAGCCGAATAAAGATTGATCATCGAGACAAGCGCATAAACATCGAGAAGCGGGCCGGAGATGAACAACACGATCGCCGCACCCATAAACGCCGTTGCCACTAACTGCTTTTTCGTGAGATTGCAACGCGCGAGCTTTCCCGCGTCCGCCAAAGCGCCGACGATCAGCCCGCATATTCCGAACGCTACCATCTGCCAAGGCGTCCACGGACCTTGTCCGAACATGAAGTTACTCAACAGAACCGACAGTGCTCCGATCAAAAAACCGCTACGTGCGCCAAAGCTAATCCCTGCGATCATGATGATGGCAGCCATCGGTTTGAAGTGAGGTATCCAGATAAACGCGATGCGAGAGGCAACAGCGATGGCACACATGATGCTGATCATGACTAATTCCCGCTCAAGATGCACCCGACGCTCAAAGCGCAGGAAAAATAGCGCAAGCGCATACACCAAGATGAGCGTAGTGGCGAGATAATACCCGAGCCCGCCGAGGTTCGATCCGACCCAGAGTGTCAGAGCGCATACGGCTAGAAAGACACCGATGATGAAGATGTTCTTCAGCGCACCTGACACGCTTGCACCATCTCTTCGATCGTCACCGCTCCAGACACTATCCCCTCGCCCATACGTTTGACGGCCGTCGTATAAATGAAGTTGTCCTCGAAAAACTGATGTGCGGGCTGCACAGTTGTGATATCGCCGTCAAAAAACATCGCGCATCGACTCGCACAAGAACACGCCAGCTCGACATCATGGGTCGCCAGAACAACCGCTCTTCCTTGCGAGGCTATCTGATTGATGATGTCCTCAGCAATGCCTCGGGTCGCAGCATCCATGCCTTTGGTGGGCTCATCCATGCACACGATCGAAGCATCAAGGTCGAGTATCTTCGCAAAGGCGAGAAGCTGGCGCTGGCCGCCGGATAGATCAAAAGGATGCTGATCAGCACATGCAGCAAGTCCCACCCTATCAAGATGCGCCAAATTCGCAACTTCTTGCGCGACCGTGTTCTTGCTAAACAGCAAAGTGGGATCTTGAGGGATATACGCGACAGCATGTGATGCCCTTAACTGCTCTGCGCGAACCTTATTCCCATTCAGACGTATGCTGCCCATGTAGGGCTTGAGCGCACCTGTAAGCATTTTGAGCAACGTCGTCTTCCCCGATCCGTTCGCACCGAAAAGCGCATAGACCTCACCGGGATGGACCGAAAACGTGCACGCCCTCAAGATGTCAGGAAGATTCCTGTCATACCTGAAGCGAATATCTCGCAAAGCTATGGCCGGGGCGCTTGTGGGATCCTCTTCAGCTACCGAATGCGATCGAGAATGCCCCTGATCGATATCAGCCCGATCTTCAAGCCATGCCCGGGCCTCCCTTACCGTAAGCGGTATAAAAGACGTATCAGGATCGATCGCTTTCGCCATCCGCGCCGAGGCGGGAAGCAGCTCTAAAAGACCGTCGTGTGCATCGTATATCTTGCGAGCCGCCGCACGAGGATCGCCCTCACAGGCAAGTCGCCCTGTTTCCAAAAACACCACTTTATCGGCATGGCGATACAGATCATCCAAATAATGCTCGGCAATGACGATCGTTGTGCCAAACTCCTCGTTGATCCGCAGCAGCATATCGAGAAACCGCCGCCGCGATACCGGATCGAGCTGCGCCATCGGCTCGTCAAGCAGAATCACCTCAGGACGCATAACAAACACAGCAGCCAAGTTAAGCAGTTGCTTTTGACCGCCGGAGAGCTTCGATGTTTCGGTATGCAGAATATCTGTCATACCAAAATACATCACTGCTTCAGCAATGCGCGCATGCATCTCATCAAAAGGGACTCCTTCGTTTTCCAAACCGAACGCAAGCTCGCTGATAACCATATCGGTGCAGATCTGGGCATCAGGGTCTTGCATCACAAAACCGATGCGATGCGCCTGTTCGGCTTCAGGCATTAGATCAAGCTCGCAGCCCTCAAGCGAGATCGAGCCCTCGATTCTGCCTTTTGGCGCGATCATAGGTTTGAGCATCTTCAAAAGGGTCGTCTTGCCGCTGCCGCTTTTGCCCGCCAACAACACGATATCCCGACGCTCGACCTCAAACGAGATGCCTTTAAGCGCGACAGATATCTCATGGACAACATCGCCTGCCGAGGGCATAGAGCGCAGCCTGTCACATGCCTCTTTGCTGCGCACGCCATCATCGCGCAGGCCATCGCCGCACCCATCAATTCGATCATCGACCCGCAAGCGCGCTTGCGAATCCGCATTCAGGCTCGTTCGAGGATAGGTGAATCCTAGATTCGAGATACGCAGATACGCCATCGCAGCCACCCCCAAACCATTCCTGCAACCGGCAAGGCGACCAACAATGCAAACGAGATCATCGCGCCATAGAGATACACGCTTACAACCGGATAAACGACATGCGGAAAATACTCTGTCGATAGCGATCCTGATATAGCGCAGACCACAACCGCACTCACCAATCCGATCACCAAGGCGAGCGCCACTGCATCCTTGAAGGTGAACGAATATCGCTTATAAGACGTGCGCTTGCCCATACCGAAACTGCGGCTTTTCATCGAATCCGCACGATCTATCCCCTCGTCAAAGGACCAATGAATAAGGTTTTCCACCCGCGATCCAGCCTGTTCAATCTTTGAGGTGCCGTGCTTCGCCCCGATCTGGGCTAGATCTTTCAACCGCGCGGCAAACCGCGATATCAAACTGAGCGAAAAGACCACAATAAGACCGACTTTGGGGAAAGCAGTCCCGATAAGATAGGTGATCTTGCTAACATCGATCACCTCTGTCATAACAGCGAACCAGACTATCATCGCGGCGAACATCGTCGCAATGGATGCACCATAGGCCAGCGCCTCAAGCGTATATGGGCGCTCTCCTAGATAGGTGAACAATACTGTTTCTCCCAAGGGATTGAAAACAGGACTCAAAAACGTAACGACACAGGCGAGCACCAACATCGCAGCGAGCATCTTTGCCGGCGTCGATGCATGCAAAAGAACATAAGCGATCACCGCAAAGCACAAGCTTATCGCCGTAAGGATAGGAACGGGGATGCAAATGCTCAAAACGATCACCGCAAGGAAGAAGACGCACAGCACTATCGGGTGAAATGCAGAGAGCATATAACCTCTCTCTATAGATGCGTCCATTTCAGCACCCGTCGAGATAGCGCGCCAAAACAAGATACTCAACATTGCCAGCAGGACCTCTTACCGGCGATGTCATGGAATCAACCACCGCGAATCCACTTTTCCGCAACGCGATACACACCTCTTCAAGCGTACGCTGGCGAACCTCCTCATCCACAACCACTCCAGAAACTGTCTCCTCGTGGCGCGATTCGAACTGAGGCTTTACCAGTGCGATCAGGATCGTTTCCTGACGAGCAAGTCTTGCCAGCACGTCTGCAAGGCTGGCAAGAGAGATGAAGCTAACATCTATCACGATGATATCGAAAGGAGCGCCCAGCTCGACAGGGTCAGCCTGCTTGATGTTCGTGCGCTCAAATACCGCAACCCGCTTGTCTTGTCGGATCGACCATGCAAGCTGACTGTAATTCACATCGACGCAAGCCACGCTTTTTGCGCCGTGCTGCAACAAACAATCGGTGAAACCGCCCGTGGATGAGCCAACATCGATCGCCCGCAATCCAGCAACATCCACGCCAAACGTGCGAATCGCTGCATCGAGTTTGTTTCCCCCACGGGAAACAAACTGTCGCTCTCCTCGAAGACGGATGCAGCAAACATCAGAAACAACCTGTCCACCTGAGCGCGCAGGAACATCGTCGACAAGCACCTCGTTTGCGATTATCGAACGAAGCGCTTGGTCAGTATCGGCGAAGAATCCTCGCTTGACGAGTAGTTCGTCAAGGCGGCCCTTTTTAGGCTTGGCGCTTTTCTGCATACGATCTACCGGCCCATCGGCTCACTAGAGCGTGGTCGGCTTATAGCAGGTGGTTACCACACGCGCGATATGCACACCCAGATCATCATGAACGTCTGTTGTGTAGAAGCCGACTTTGTTGCCCATACGATCAGCATCACATACTGCGATCAACTTTGAGCCTCTGGTCGATTTCATGAACTCTATGGTGCTCACCAAAGATACCGCATCCACCGAGCCAGGCATCGAGGCGGCGGCAAACGCGTAATCAGCAAGAGTGAAAACCGCTCCACCCATCACATGACCCTCGGCGTTGAAATGCATCTCGGGAACAATAACCATCTCAGCCTTACCGTGCCCAACCCAACTCTCGACAACACGACAGTTCGCCTGCTTCGAAGCGAAGGTGTCACACTTGAAAAACTCATGAATCTCTTCATAGGTAGGGTTCTCGGAAAGCTTCGGCTTAAGCTGGCTGACCGGAATATGAGCCTGCCCGGCAGTGGGATTGGCATCAAGGTGCAAATCCTGATTCTCTTGCACGATCACGCCTCACATCCGTTGCCGAACACAACATCAACCACGCCATCAATGCGTGCCAGCACATCAGCGCGATCCATCAGCTCGATCGACTCAAAGAGCGGCGGTGAGACCATATTGCCAGCAATTGCCACACGCAGTGGCTGGAAGAGTAGCTTCGGCTTTAATTCTGCTGCCTCGCCTTTCGCTTTGCAGGCCTCTTGCAGCGCTTCAGCCTCCCACGCGATGTTTTTATCGGCAAGCACACTTCTGCAAAGTGCCAAAGCCTCATCGGCACGGGCGCCCTCTTTTTTGAGCACCTTGGCTACCGACTTCTCATCAAGTTTCACATTGTCGCCCCAGAACAAAAATTCAAGTTTGGCGGGGATCTCGTCAAATCGGTTCAGGCGCTCGATGATGAGCGGATACATCTTGAGATAGAGATCCTCGTTATCGGAGACATCGGCCACACAAGACTGCCAACGCTGCTCATCCACTCCCTCGCCCGGAATGCGAAGCTCCTTCGCGGCTTCGCCGAGCTCCTCTTTCGAAGGGGTCGGGAATATATTCACACCAGCAGCAACCGCGTCACCATCGCAGTGCGCCTGCGCAAGCCAAGGTGTCGCATCCACAATCCAGCGGTTCGCATCAAGTTCGCGAATATAGACGCCGTTCATCCAGTTGAGCTTAGTCTCGTCAAAAATGCTGTCCTTCTTGGTGATGCGCTCAAGCGAGAAATGCTTGCAAAGTTCATCGCGGGAGATGATCGTCGTCTCGCCGTCAAGAGACCAACCGAGCAGTGCCAGGTAATTCACCATGGCATCACTTAGATACCCGTGATCGCGATAATCCTCGACGTTAGTAGCACCGTGACGCTTCGAAAGTTTCTTGCCATCAGGGCCCAAGATCATAGGAAGATGCGCGAATGTGGGAACATCGAAACCAAGCGCCTCATAGATCAGGATCTGTCGGGGTGTGTTCGAAAGGTGATCGTCACCTCGTATCACATGGGTGATGCCCATGTTCGCATCATCGCAGACAACTGCGAAGTTATACGTGGGACTTCCGTCGCTTCGCACCAAGATCATGTCGTCCATCACATCGGCGGGAAAACTCATATGCCCATATACCGCATCGTCAAACTCGATCGGCGGATGATCCTCCGGCACCGCAAGACGCCACACATGGCTCTCGCCTGCAGCAATGCGGCGCGCAGCCTCCTCGCTACTCAACGCTCGACAGGTGCCATCATAGCCCGCATACCCGCCCTCTTCTTTCTCAGCGCGTGCGCGCTTCTCATCGAGGGCCTCCTTTGTGCAAAAACACGGATAAGCCGCTCCGCTTTCTTTGAGCCTCTCAAGAGCAGACGCATAAGTGGAACTGCGCTCGGTCTGAAAATACGGCCCACATGCGCCGCCCACCTCAGGACCTTCGTCCCAATCGAGGCCAAGCCAGCGCATCGCGCGCAAGATGATCTGCGTGTTCTCCTCGGTCGAACGCTCCGGATCGGTGTCCTCGATCCGCAAGATGAAATCTCCGCCGCAAGCGCGCGCGAAAGCCCAGTTATAAATAGCGGTTCTCGCACCTCCGATGTGAAGCATTCCTGTGGGAGACGGCGCGAATCGCACCCTTACTTTTTTTTCAGCGGTCATCTTCTGCCCTTTCCAGTATTCTATCGACACCTTGGCTTTGCACGAGATGTCAGCCATCTATGCATCGGTATCCTCATCAGTATCTTCAGTGCTCTCATTATAGATGTCTCTGAGGAAGTTGGTTATCAGCGCGATGCGTTTAAACTCCTCAGATGTCTTTTTACCAGACGCATCGGCCGGATCAACACCGGAGGTGTTATCACCCGCATTCAGGACAGCTTGCCGAGCTTGCTCTTGCTGCTGTTTTTGTTCCTGCTCGCGCGCCCGCTGAACCTTCTCACAAGCCTTCGACTTCACTTTGGCGCCTCGCACAGATCGGCGTTGCCCTGCTTTGCGCGCCTCGGACGCGGCCTTTGCATTCGGATCGAAGTATTTCAACGGCAAGATGAGCTTCTTCTTATCGGAGAGGAATCTGCCACCTGATCGCTTTATGTCGGGAAGCTTGTCGCGCGGAATCGATATCCCTTCGATCGTCAGGTTGCCCGCCGCCATCGTGATAGAAGTAAGTCCGTGCTCGTGCGCGTACGCCTTCAGTCGCGCCTTGGCGAACAGATTCAAAGCCGCCTCGGGCATCTGGGGCGCCACAGCAGCCAGATCGGACTGCAAAGCATCGACCTCTTCAACCGTGGTGGCGCTCGCGATGCGACGATACCACAGCACACGGGTGTCGACGTCGGCGATATAGTCCTGCGAGAGATACATATGCCCGGGAATGTTGATAGAGATATCGGAGAGCGCCTCGATATCTTTCGCGTCTTTATCCGAGATGCCCTCGCGCGCATCGCTGACAGCCTGAGAGAGCATCTGCGCAAACAGATCGAAACCCACCGCGCTCATATTTCCCGATTGCTCCGCACCAAGCATATTTCCCGCACCGCGGATCTCCAGATCGCGCATGGCGATGCGCATGCCGCTGCCAAGCTCCTGATGGTCAGCAAGCGCGATGAGGCGCTCATGAGCCTCTTCAGTAAGCGGGATCTCCTCGGGAAACATAAAGTAGGCATATGCCTGCACGCTCGAGCGCCCGACACGGCCTTTGAGCTGGTACATCTGTGCCAGACCGAGACGCTGCGAATCCTCGATGATAAGCGTATTGGTATGGGGATTGTCGATGCCGCTTTCAATGATGGTGGTCGCCACCAATACATCAAGCTCGCCAGCTGCGAAATCCTCCATCACGTGCTCGAGCGCCTCTTTCGTCATCTTTCCATGCGCAACACCAACGCGCGCTTCGGGAGCCGCCGCATGCACCCTATCGATCGCCTCATCGATTGTCCGGACGCGATTGCTCACGTAATACACCTGTCCATTACGCGCAAGTTCGAAGCGAATGGCAGCCGAAACGATGTCGGGGTCCCACTCTCCCACATGCACCTTCACCGGCACGCGCTCATCTGGCGGCGTGAGGATAAGGCTCATATCGCGCACACCAGAGACTGCCATCTGCATCGTGCGCGGAATTGGCGTAGCGGAGAGCGTTAACACATCGATCGACTCGCGCAGGTTCTTGAACTGCTCTTTCGCGGCAACACCGAAGCGCTGTTCCTCATCAATGATGACAAGACCTAAATCATGGGGATTCACATCGCGAGAGAGCAATCGGTGTGTGCCGATGAGCACATTCACCTCCCCTGCGGCGAACGCCTCAAGTGAAGCTTTCTGCTGAGCGGCGCTGCGAAAGCGCGACATGATGTCTACCCGCATTTTGAACGGCTCGAAGCGCTCTTTGAAGTTGATGAAATGCTGCTGTGCCAAGATCGTGGTGGGGCACATCACCATGACCTGCTTCTTGTTCTGAGCTGCAATGAACGCCGCGCGCAGCGCCACCTCGGTCTTACCAAAACCAACATCGCCGCATACCAAGCGATCCATCGGATGCGCCGAGCGCATATCGGCCTTCACATCCGCGATAGCCGCCAGCTGATCGGGTGTTTCATCATAGGGAAAGCTCTCTTCCATCTCCTGCATCCAAGGGGTATCCACCTGAAAGCGATAGCCCTTTGTAGCGGCGCGGCGAGCATACACATCAATCAGGTCGAATGCTAGTTTCTTAGTTGCCTTGCGCGCCTTGGTAAGCGCACGCGACCAGTCAGTGGAATCAAGACGGGTGATCTTGGGGGTTGATCCTTCCGGCCCCACATACCGGGTGATCTTGTCGAATTGCTCTACTGGCAAAAAAAGCTTGTCACCTTCGGCGTAGTGAAGCTCGATATAGTCACGCATCTCGCCATCGAACTCGCGCCGGACGATATCTTTGAACAGAGCGATACCATACGCCGCATGAACCACATAATCGCCCGGCTTATACGGGAATGTGATATCAGTAATGTTTATTCGTGAGCGCGCCATCGCGGCCGTTTTCGATCCTTTGGTGTCCTCGATCGACACCATAGCCAGCCGAGCTGCAGGGATCACCATGCCAAGAGGGATATCGACATCAACCACATTGACCACCCCGCGCTCAAGGCGCGCAAACCCATCATCAGCCAGATCGAGATGCTCTTGGATCGGAAGATTGTGATCGACCAGATCGAGCTCCATGTCATGCCGGGCTCGGAAATTGGGAGCACTGAATACGCACGCATAACCGCCATCGACCCAGTTGCGTAGCTTGCCGAACAGCCGATCAGGAACCCCGGCAACATCAACGCGCTTCACCGTGAGCTCATCATCGAGAGCCACGCCCACCTGCAGAATTGACACATAGGTCGCCCGCACACCATTGCCAAAATTGAGTCTCGCTGGGCTTGCATAGAGTTCCTCAGCAGGAAAGCCGCTGCCTTTGGTTTTGGCTTCAATCTCTTGATAGGCGCGATCGGCATCATCAAAAAGCGACCGCGGTTCGATCAGCACCGAACACGTTTGCTCGCCCGCGTAATCCCCCAGCGTACAAAGCCTGTCATACAGGTATGGAAGCAAAACCTCCGCGCCATCGAAGCGCAATCCGCCCTCGAGATTCTCAAGCACTTCACGAAGCGTCTTATTGGTAAGCGCCGGCTTCTCGATCGCCTTGCGGGCACGTGCGAGAGACGCGTCGTCTATAAAATACTCGCTTACCGGAAATATGCATGCCGCAGACATGCTCGAGATCATCTGCCCTGTGGAAGGAACAATGCGGCGAATCTCCTCAAGCTCATCGCCGAAAAAATCAAGCCTTATCGGAAAGCTCATGTTGCCCGGATAGATGTCGATGCTACCTCCATGGGATGCGAAGGTTCCCGGCCCGTCAAGCTCACCGGTGTTTTGATAGCCGATGCGCTCAAGCGCAGCTTTGAAGGAGGTAAGATCCTGAACACCTGGAATACCTGCCTCTTCAAGCTCTTCGCCCACCTTCAAAACAAACGGCTGCGCAAGCTTTGAGTCGGGTGGAGCAAGCTTTCTGATCAGCGAACGTGCACTTGCTACCACGACAGTCTGTTGTTTAGTGGCAAGTGCATGCGCTGCCTCAAGGCGACGCGCAATGGTAACCGGATCAGGCTTATCTTTCAGATGGGGAACATCGCTGCGTTCGGAAAAACGCAACACCTTCTCCTCGCCGAGATAGGCGGCGATGTTACGAGCATAGGTGGTAGCCGCATCCTCCCCCGCTACAATTACTAGGGTCGAGCGCGGATCCTTGGTGAATCGAGCGGCGATCAGAAACGCGCGCGCAGAGGCCGCAACACCGAGTGCGGCATCCTCACCCTCATCGAGCTTACCCCAAAAAGTATCCAGACACCCTGAATCGGAAAGAACATCAGTGAGCGCATCTATCAGCATGAACACTCCGCTTTCGTACTCGTTTGATACTATCGACAAAGACACTACGATGGCACGGGATCGCCTCCCATGCCATCGGTTTGCTCCACAAATGCCAAGAGCCGCGTTACTGCGGCACGGAGAGATTGTATCAGGAAAACGAACGTGTCACCGCAGCGGCATCGTCTTTTACAAAGGTACCCACAGGATCGGCGTAATAGCGATACAGCGTCAACGATTTGAGCTCTTCATCCGTTGCATAGTAGAAAAACGTCATGTCGAGCACATCACCTGTTTGATAATCGCACTTGAGCACTTGAAGACCCGAATGTTCCCCAACATAACACTCACCCGTCACCGAATCGGTATACCTCTCCTCCAGAGTCGGAGGCTCATCAGCGATCGTCAACACCTGACCCCCATTGTCAGGCACCCACCCATAAGGACGCAACGTGATGAAAACAGCTCCGTCTTGTATCTCATGCTTCACCACGTTGTATCCACCGAACTCGTTTATTGCGATCTTCGCGTCAGGCTGGGTCACGTCCACAAAATGCCGTTCTTGGTTTTTTGCCGCCTCATCAAAGGCATACAAAATGGGCGTGATGGTTACGCTCGTCGCCTCGGGGGCCAAGCGAGCATATTCGTTCACGTACGAACCCTGCAAATCGATACCCATACCATCACCTGCACTCACCGGCACCAACGTGTTACCCATATTGTCGGTAATCATCAGATGATAAGGCGCTATCGCGCTTGCTGGAATACCTTCTGAAACGGGACGTCCAGACACATCCGGATCAAACGCTTCATCATTGCGAACGACCAAAACTGTCGCCAGCTCGGATGCGGTGAACCGTTTAATCCCTAGGGTCTTCACACCCTGCACCGTTTCAAATATTACATCCTGTTGCTCGATCTGGCGCGGGGCAGGCACCTCGCTCAAATCGAGTCCGACCGAAAATGCTGCAATACTATCAGGTGTCTCCGACATCCATAATGAAGCCTTGAGATCAATACGAACCTCTTTGCCCATGCACTGCTCGGGCGTGATGCGCATCATGCACTTGATCGCATCCCCTTCAAGATAAGCATCGAGTTGACGTGCACGCCCTTCTTCATAGATACCACCATCGTCTTGCAATGCGTATTCCACCCATGGCGTAAAGCGCTCCACGCGAGGCCAGGTCGCCTCCTTAGAGCCGGTGTACATCGAAGCCTCCTGTAAATCAAAACCACCCGCACGTGTCAGCGTAAAATACAGGTTTGCCACATTGCGATCGCATGAAATGCTGTCAAGGGTGATGTTTGTATCACCAATTGTTGAAACTTGCCCCACCTCGGCTGAAAGCAAGCGCGCACCTTCAGCCATGCTGTCATACACAGGAAGGTTCTTGTCCGCGAAAAAAAACGATCCTTCGCCGCTTTTCATGGAAATCAGATTTGATGCAGCAAAAGCTGCGGTAGCAAATAGCGCGCACACCAACGCCACCGCGATTGCAATAGGTGCACGGAAAAAGCGCCGAGCTGGACGCATATAAGCAGGTACCTCCTGCGGAATCCGCGGCAATGCGGCATAGCTGCGATCAAGTCGATCCTGCACCGCTGGGGGGACCTCGCCCATATCGAGTGCGTCAGTAATCACCTGCGCCCACGCATCTTCCTGTAGCTGATTATCTTTGGGGGCTAATTGCTTCATCGTGGTATTCATAGCGCTGCTCCTGTGATTCGCTGACTGTTTGAAATGGCGTGCTTTGAGGCCGGAGGAGATGCCTGATCATAAGGTTGGTTGGAAGTTTGACTGGAGGGCTGATCAGTGTAGAAACGCTTGAAGCGCTCACGTGCACGGGTAAGTCTGGTGCGCACCGCTCCCTCTGAAATGCCTAAAATCTCGGATATCTGCCTGATGGAGAAGTCATTCACATAAAACAAGGTGAGAATCACTCGATCAGTATCAGACAAACGGGCGAGCACCGCTTCCACATCAAGACGATCGGATACTGACGAGGCGAAATCATTAGCACGATTACAATCATTGTTACCAGACTGAAACTCGGCGCTTGCGGGCGTGTCTGCTTCAGTGATATCAGAAAATGGGATGAGCTTCTTTCGAGCGCGAAGCGTATCAAAGCACGTGTTTAGCAAAATACGGGTAAGCCACGTGCCGATATCAGCGTGTCCTTTGAATGAGGGCAGAGCCCGCCACGCTTTAATTGTCGTTTCCTGAAGAGCATCGGCAGCATCATTTTCATCGTGCAAACATCCCATGGCGGTGCGCCAAAGAGTAGGCACATGTTCTTGGAAAATTTGTACGAAGGCCTTGTCATTTCCTGACCGAGCGCGTTGCAGAAGGGTTTTCACGGATATACTTCCTTTCTCTTCTGCCTCTATGAACATACACCCATTAGACGCGTCGGATCACAAAAACGTTACCGCCATTTTGCCAAAGGGTCAGGCTCGGACAACGGGGACGGGTGACGTTGTCCCATCCTCCCCGCAATCACATGCCTAAAAGGATGCCAGGCAGCCATGTTGCAGAAACGGTTATAGCGATCATGAAAACAATACATGCAAGCACCGCACTGACGCTATCCACTCCTCCCTGCTGGGCAACGCTCTTTATCACCTCAGCCCTGTTATACAGGTATTTGTCGGACGCTTTTTTCACTACATTCAAATAGCGTACTCGATATATTCTAGGAAACAAAAACGCCACAACCGCAAAGCAAGCATACTGAATTATCCTCACGACAAACCGAGAGTGCTCAACCTGCATATGCACAATAAAACTCAAAATGAGAGTGCCCACAATGTATATGACACCCAAAGCCAGAGCGGCAATGTAGCATTTTCGATACATCCAATATACAGGACCTAAGAAGAATGAACCAACGCTAAAGCCTTTCCCGGTTTTCAGCCATTCGAGTGGCTTTGCGATTGCAGATTCATCAGCTACATTATCTTTACCCAAAACAAATGCATGCATTAAAGAGTTTTGCGAAATATGAGGGCGAGTCGATGCAGGTAGCTCCCATTCTTGTCTCAACTTTTCCCAGCTACGTTCTTCAAGATTAGAAGTGAAACCCTCTTCCCCATCGTAGCGATAGTTTACAAAAGGCTCCTTCGGTGGCCAACCTTCACCGTCTATACTATATGCTTCTAAATTGGCAATGAAACCATCCTCGATGCGCAGAAGAAAACCGATCAATCCATCGCCGATATCAGCTTCAAGATCGCCAAAAATCACATCCTGTCTATATCCCTGTATGCGTAATGATTCGTTTCTTACCTTGAAATCGATATAGTAACCAACACCTGTATACTGCTCACCTATAATCTCCGAATTTCGAAACTGTTCTCTAAGCTGCCTCAAAAAGAGATCGCTGTCTCCCGCTAAAAGATATGCAATCGGCTCCGCAACTAATCGACGCGATATAGTCGCTTCGACTCTTTGGTTCTCTGAAGCCCCAGCTTGAATCACATCGATCCCTGCAGAAGAAGACGAGGAAGCACACTCACCCCAATGCTTTTGAATGAATTCCCGATATGCTTTCTCGTCAATTTCGTAAGCCTGATTCGTAAATAAATCATCCGGATAAGGATGATCAAAATCCTCCCAGAGCATATTCAGATAATATGAAGCATCAAAGCGCCACCAAGAAAACGTACCGCGATTTACGTATTCCCAGTACACAAGTGAATAAAACAGACGTTTCTTGGCATTTCTCCACTCATCTTCATGAATGCGCAAAGCAATTTTCGTAAGAGCTTTTTGCTCGTATATCCAGTTCGGGTGCTCTTCGTAATTCAAGATGACGAGATCATAAACTTCATCTGGAGAGGACGAGGAAAGCGAGCTTAAAGCGTAATCAATAACTGCCCGCGGTGAGGCATATCTCCCGGAAACTGCGAGCAGCACAAGTGCCCAATCAAGCTGCGCTGACCACTTAATCCATCAAAAAGGAATTCTACGATTCAGCGAATTCTCAATGCTGTCGCCAGGAATTTCAAAGTGACCGTTCAAATCGAATACGGGAATCCTCATGACATAATCCTATCCTGAGTAAGACAACTGCGCTGATCAGTGTTTGACTATCGCGATAACAAAAATTCTATACCTTTATCAGAAGCGTTGTGAACAAAGTGGGACAACATCACCCGTCCCCGTTGTCCGTTTCGGACAATATCACCCGTCCCCGTTGTCCCACTCGTTGTATCACAGCCGCAAAAGAATTTGACAAGCAGCATATAACGCCTATAATGCAAAGCGCCTCACGCGCGTGGCAAAAAAGAACAGTTAGTAGCGACAATAATTGCGAAGGGAGAAGCCATGATCACAGGTGTCAACATCACGATGATTCATCTCTACACGTGCTTGCATCTCGATGATACATGCTTCGACGAGCAACGGTCATATCTCCAACCATTGGAGTGCAGCCCGAGCGCACCTTCGTTTTTTGTGAGCCGCTATCGCTTTGCCCACCCTGTTCAACAGGACGCATATCAAGCCTAAAGCAAAGCAACCACACCTTACAAAATACAAGAGCGCTCACGAATACTCGGAGCGCTTTTTTGTTTGTGAAAAGCAATCTATTCCTGAAAAGTAATTTCCGTACATAAGCAAACTCGCATAAACATGCCGCAATTTTGACTCTAAGGAGGAATCATGAAAGAAATAACAGGAGCATTCTCCACAGCGAAAATTTTCTCCAACACAATCGAGGAAAGCGCTGCCGAACAGATAAAACAGCTCTGCGATCAGGAATTCGTCAAAGATGCCCGTATCCGTATCATGCCTGATGTTCATGCAGGCGCTGGTTGCGTAATCGGCTTTACCGCTGATCTTGGCGAAATGGTTATTCCCAACATTGTCGGCGTTGACATCGGATGTGGGATGCTCACGGTCGATCTCGGAAAGGCGAACCTCGACTACGCCAAGGTAGACGAGACAATTCGCACACACGTTCCTGCAGGCACCAAAGTGCATGAAGGTCGATTTAATCGATTCGATGAGCTTCAGGATCTTGCCTGTTACCGCATGCTGAAGAATTCAAAACGCATCGATCGCTCCATTGGGACGCTTGGCGGTGGCAACCACTTCATTGAAATAGACGAAGATGAGACAGGTAATAAATAACTCGTCATTCACACAGGAAGCCGCAATCTTGGCACCCAGGTTGCAAGCATCTATCAGCGACTTGCAATCGATCTAGCATCTGGAAAGGAGGAGTTATTTGCGGAGCGCGACCGCATCATCGCAGAATACAAGGCCGCAGGACGCAGAAGCGAGATCCAGGAAAAACTGAAAAAGCTTGATGACGAATTCAATGCGAAAGAGCTTGAAATTCCAGAGGAGTTGGCATACCTCACGAACTTATGGCGCGATCAGTATCTACACGATATGGCCGCTTGCCAGCGATACGCGCAACTGAATCGAAAAACGATTGCAACCAACATCGTTGCCGCGCTCTTCGGGGTCGAATTAGACGCGTTCGATAACTTTGAAACGGTACATAACTACATTGACCACGAAAACAACATCGTACGTAAAGGAGCGGTCTCGGCACGCAAAGGAGAACGGCTCCTTATTCCCATCAACATGCGCGACGGTAGTCTCATCTGCATTGGAAAAGGAAACGACGACTGGAATCAGTCGGCACCCCACGGTGCAGGGCGCTTGTTTAGTAGAAACGATGCTCGTGAAAAGCTGTCGGTAAGCGAATTTAAGCAGACCATGGCTGAAGCGGGCATCTGGTCGTCGAGCGTAAACGAAGCGACGCTGGACGAAAGTCCCATGGCCTACAAGAGCATGGATCATATTTTGGAGAACATCGACCCCACGGCACATGTTGAGCGAATCATCAAACCGGTCTACAACTTTAAGGCGAGCTGATCGAACGAGGGATGAATGGGACAACGGGGACGGGGGGAATGTTGTCCCACTTTGGTGCGACCTCCGCTACTTCGATGCTTGCGGTGATGTGTGGTGATACTGCCATGCAGAGTCGTTAAAAGTGGGACAACATCCCCCGTCCCCGTTGTTCCCGTTGTCAATTCTATTCTGGATTACTTTGCTACTCATGGTTTTCGCACTCCCTAATGTCATGTTAAACATTGCGGCAGAGCCATAAAGGCTCCACACGCAGCGTTTTGAGCATACTTGCGGACGCAGTGTCTACAAGGATCATTATTCGCGCTGGTGTTATTACCTGATCATTGGTCGACCATAAAACCGCTCATAACTTCATCCAAGAGCTTCTCTTGTATCTCTTTCTGCCCATCCGAATACGCAACTGAGATAAGAACGCCTATCGAATCATCCGACGTTGGAAAGATGAATGTCTCAAGATAGTATGAATGTGACTCCCCTAGATCCGCAATAGACTCAACTTTGACGAGATATCCGGATACTCCGCTTTGGGACACAATATCGTAAGCATCAATACTACCAGGCTCTTGCATTTGCACATTGAAATGATCGTCCAGCGGGGACTCTTCGCTGAATGCATGCTCGTCAAAATACCGCTTTGCCTCTTCTAGTGTAACGCCACTGAACCAAGCTGCTCCGATCCCATATTGCGATCCGGCCATCTTTATGGTTGTGTCGCATGTTGGGATAATCTTTCCTTCACGCGTTCGTATTTCGTGCATAGAGCCCACATCATCGATCTCATATTGATTCGACTTCGGTATACAGAATTCTCCGATCTGTACCGAGGACGATGTGCACCCACTTATCAAAAAATAGATGCATAGAAGAACGATGAAGCGAACGAAACACGCATATCGACAGTGAGAATAGCCGTTGCCATCTTTTTTAACAAAAGCATTCAACGCAGGTTTTCCTTATAAACTAGTTGATTGCAAAAACTAAGAGCTGTCAAAATTCTAATCTTGGCAGCTCTTAGTATACGAAACTTAAATCTTAGAGCATATCAATATAGTAATAGCCGAGCAAATCTCCATACATTGAGTATGCCGGTATGGCAACACTCTGACTCTCTGCCACCTGGGACAACGGGGACGGGGGAGGTTGTCCCACTTTGGTGCAACCTCCGCCGCTTCGATGCTTGCGGTGATGTGTGGTGATACTGCCATGCAGAGTCGTTAAAAGTGGGACAACATCCCCCGTCCCCGTTGTCCCCCTTACTTATTTCCGGGGATTGGACGAGAGGTTATTACTAAAACTAAGTTATGATCATGTAAGTGGGCGATGACATTAGGCCTGACCCTTTGTCAACCAAACCGCTCACAACCTAAACGTGCGGGTGGCAATACGCTCGGCGAGTGCAGGTGAATGCGTAGTGAACACCAGCCCGATATCGCGGCGCTCCACCTCTTCGAGAAGCACCTTCCATATGCGCGCCTGAGTGATGGCATCTAACATTGTGGATATCTCATCAGCGATCAGATATCTCGGATTCGCCATCAGAGCGCGTGCAATGCAGAATCGCTGCATCTCGCCGCCGGAAAGCTCATGAGGATAGCGCGCAAGCCATTCTTCTCGTATCCCCAATCTTTCGTTGAGCTCGGATGATATCTCTGCCGCCTCCGCAAGCGTATCGCTCATCCGCATCCGAGGATCGAGCATGAGCTCGGGATGCTGCCCGATAAGCTGCACAGGACACACCCCGCGATATAAAAGAGGATCGCCGTCCACCGTGATCTCCCCGCTCAAAGGACGCTCATATCCTGCCAACACACGAGCGAGCGTCGTCTTTCCCTCGCCCGATGATGCGCTTAGATGAACACGCTCGCCCGGCATCACCTCAAACGAGATGTCGCTCAAAACCAACCGGTCGGCTCGATAGCCGAAATCAATGTTTTTCGCCTTTAACATATGAACCCGAATTCCGGAAGCGCATCTCTGAGTTGCAAGGAAAACTCTGTCTCAAGTGCGCCTTCTTTGAATGCTGCCACGCTCGTCTCCTCGATCACAGACCCGTCCTTGAAGATGGCAAGACGATCAGCAACACGCAAGGCAAGGTCGATATCGTGCGTGATCAACATCACCCCAACGCCGTCATCAGCCAGAGTGCGAAAATCCTCCATCGCCGTGACCGCAAGATCGAGATCGAGCCCCGGTGTCGGCTCATCGGCAATCAGAAGCTTTGGTGATGTCATCAACGCGCAACACAAAAGCACGCGCCGCGCCATGCCACCTGAAAGCTCATGCGGATACATCTTCCCCACATCTGCCGGCAATCCGTAGCGCTCGAAAAGCTCTTCTTGCCTCTTCGCTCGATCGCGCTTAGACATGCCGTTAAGAGATGTGAATCCACGCACCTGCCTACCCACATTCATAAGCGGATCAAGCGCTTTAACGCTCTGTGGCACAAAAGCAATCTCGTGCCCCCGCAAACGGCGCAACGATGCAGCATCTTGGCGCTGACCATCAAACCAAATGCAACCGCTCACCAGCGAATTGGGTTCATACAATCCCAATATGGAGTCGGCCAACAGAGTCTTACCCGAACCGGAAGCGCCAACAACAGCGACGATCTCGCCCTCATGGACAGAGATGTTCAGTCCGTCGATCACCCGAACCTCATGTTTTTCTGAACGTAGATAGTCTCCAAATCGTGCGCTGTCATTTTGCTCATACATGGAAAACGACACACAGAGATCTTCCACCTGAAGCAGATGGTGACCGACGCCATGAGCGCTGGAATGCGCATGGGTGTGGTGATGATGCTTTTTGCTCGTCGAATGATCCTGTTCATGGGATGTCATCTCGCAAGGCATTGTGTTCATGTTCCGCATTTCTTCCATTGCTACTCCTGTGAGCTAGCAGGATCGATCAGCTTTCTCACCGATGATCCGACCAGATCGAACAGCAACACGCAGACGATGAGAGCGATGCCAGGAAACACCGCCAGCCACCACATGCCTGTCGACAGAAATCCCATGGATTCTGACAGGATGATCCCCAAAGCAGGCTGCTCGGGCGGAATGCCGAACCCTAAAAACGTGATCGCCGCTTCATGGAGGATCGCATGCGGAAACATCAGTATCAAACCGACTAGGAATTGCGGAGCAACATGAGCAAGCATATGCTTGAGCGCAATATAGGCCTTTGATCTGCCCAAACGCAACGACGCTGACACAAAGTCCGAATTCTTGCACTGCATTACCTCGGCGCGGACAACACGGGTAAGCGATGCCCAGTGAGTAAACGCCACACCCACCATCACACCGACAAATCCCCCACCAAGCGCGCATGAGATCAAGATCAGCAAAACGATATGCGGAATGCCCATCATAAGATCGATCATCCACGACACCACTGCATCAGCACGCCTGCCACCAAGCGCCGCGATGAGGCCGAGCACAAGCGCGATCACAGACGACATCATTGCCGCCCCTAAACCGACAACGATGCTCAGACTCAATCCCGCAAGCGTACGGGCAAACATATCGCGCCCCATCCAATCAGTGCCGAAGGGGTGCTGTATCGACGGCGGTAGATTCTTCTGCAGAAAATCCGTTTGCATAGCAAGCCCTGTAACTATCTGACCAGCGACGATCACCACGACCAAAAAGATGGCGGCCCCAAGCGCGCAAAGATATGTCGCTTTTCTGTTCGTCAGCCTTCTTGTCTGAGGAAGGTGAAGGATATCCGCATCAAGCATAGGATGCCTCCTTCCTCATTCTGGGGTCGATCACCCGATACAAGATGTTTGCCACCATGTTCCCGGCAAACACAAGAGCGGCAGATACTACAGCGATCCCCGCCAATAAAGCGGCATCTCCGCCCAACCCCGCACTTACAGCCGCTTGGCCGAGTCCGGGATAGGAAAACACCTGCTCAACGAGCACCGAGCCCCCGAAGATCTCAGCGATCTGGGCAAACTGAATGGTGATGGCTGGCAGAACAAGATTTCGCAGGCCGTGGTGAATGACCGCCTCACGCCTGCTCTGTCCGCGCGCGATCGCAAAGGCAATATAGGGGCTATTCATCACATCGATGGTCTTCTCGCGGGTATGAAGGGTGACATTTGCCACCCCAACCAGAGAAAGCGTGATAGCAGGCAGCGCCATATGATGCAGCGCATCTGTGAAGGACACCTGCGCCGAAGAAACACCGACAGGCTGCGAAAAGCCGATAGGAAACCAGCCCAACTGCACTGAAAACACAATGAGCAGCAAGAGCGCAACCCAAAATGTCGGACTTGCTGCAAGCACGAAACAATAGACTTTAATACATCGATCGAGCAGGCTTCCCCGCATAACACCAGAAAGCACACCGAGCACCACACCGATGATGCCACTGAACAGCCACGCGATCGCCATCAGCGCCAACGAGTTCAGCGCCCGCACGCCGATCACTTGAGCTACAGGGGCATTAAATCGAAGAGAGGTGCCCATATCACCCTGAATGAGTGCACAAGCCCAGCCCAGATAGCGACTTATCGGATCGGCGTCGCTGTTCCAATAGGCCGCGAGCACGGCGCGTTTCTCCTCGGTCATGCCCGCAAGAGAGGCCTGCCCAATGTTGGCTTGCAGAGGATCTATCGGCGAGAGGCTAACGAGCGCGAATGCGACCACGCTCACTGCGAACATGAGCAGTACGAACCTGATGATCTGTCCGATGATGTATTTAGGCACTATTCCCAATGCCATCTATCAACGTTGTTCACGAGCGACCATCCGTGCCCATGCGGATGAGGTTTCTGCTCAGCCACAACAAGCCCATCGCGCTTGAAATAAAGATGATCCACGTTACATAGCCATACCCATGTCGCTGCGCCTTGTGGAGCAAAACCGCTCTCGCCGTCCCACTGTGAAGCTTGCCACTCCGGATAAGACTCCTCGATGCTTGTCGCGGCCAATGCGGCATCCATATGGGTATCGATCGCGTCGTTTTTATACTGAGAGTAGTTCTGCGAAGATGGGCCATAATGCAGCGAATACATCTGGATGGGCGTGTTGGCTCCCCATCCCCACAACACCGGATCGGAATATTGATGCGCATATATGCCGCTATCATCATACGTCCAGCCACCGCCAACCGGAATCACTTCGATTCCGATTTCCGCCATCTGATTGGCGAACTCATGAGCGAGGGCCTGTCTCACCGAATCACTGGCGCTGTAATAGATGCTAAACGATGCGCGCAGTCCATCTTTTACCTGAATGCCGTCTTCACCGGGCTGCCATCCACCTAAGGCGAGCTCGCTCAGCGCCGCTTCGCGATCGTAGGCTACCTCCATAGCTGGGTTGTACCACGGCATGCCATCAGACACGCTGTAGGCAACGGTGCCGTATCCATTTAACACATTGTCGATCATCGCCTCGCGGTTCACACCCATATTGATCGCCCGACGCAAAGCCGTATCAGCTGTAACAGGATTGCCCGCCATGAAGGCCATATCGCCATCCACAACAACGGGAGATCCCGCCTCGACGCTTGGCAGTGAGATTCCACGCGAATCGACCGACGCGCAGTTCAAGACCGAATATCCCGACGGATCGGCTGAGTCCACCAATGTTGCCGCCGTATAAGCCACATCCACCGTTCCCGATTGCGCAGCCGCCAAAGAGGCGCTCTCCTCCATGAAGAGCACGACCACACGATCCATCAGCGGTGCTTCCCCGTAGTAGTCGGGATTGGCCTTCAGGATCACCTGCTGTCCGCGATCCCACTGTTCGAGTATGTATCGCCCGCTTCCGATCGGGTTGCTGCCATAAGTGGCAGCGTCATATGCATGTTTTGGAACGATGCCAACAACCGCAAGTGTATAGAGCATAGCGTTGTAGGGCTTATTGAGATGAAGCTCCACAGTAGTCGGATCGATCGCCACCGCCTCATCGATCATCGACAGATCAGCCTGTGCTGCCTCATTAGCATTGATGCCATTGATCGTGAAAGCGACATCTTCGGCCGTCAGCGGCTCGCCGTCGGTGAACTTAACATCATCGCGAATGGTAAAGGTCCAAGTGAGCCCGTCTTCAGAGCAACTATAGCCGGTTGCGAGATCATTGACGAAATTCAGATCGACATCGGTGGTAATAAGAGTCGACTGGATCAGCGGCTCATGCACATGCTCTCCGCAGCCCCAAGCATACAAGGGATCGAATCCAGATGCGGGCTCAGAAGAGGTCGTCATCGACACGATGACCGTGCTCGCATCGGTCGATGCAGACGATCCTGCCGAAGACGAAGCTGCGCCCGAGCAGGCGCTCAGCAAGGCACCAAGCGACAAAGAAGCGGCACTGATGCCCGAATACTTGACGAATTGCCTTCGCGATAGACTCATGTTGAGATCCCCTCCATACGCTCAAAAGCTTCACGCTTATCTTTCAACACTGCGAGACGCATAACATTGACGCCCTGTGCCCCATCGCGCATCTTATGCATCATCGTATGTGGCAGAAGAATGCTCGACTCTTTTGCCAGCAAGCAGATGCCGCATAGTCGCACAATGCAATGCGTTGCAATGCGATAAGCGATGTTACAAACCTGTGATCCGTAACACGTGTTACGGATTTACAAAGTGTAACACCGAAAGAAGAAAGCGCCACTGCTATTCGACAAACGGTTTCATATCATTCCAATTCCTGTTCTAAGGAATCTGGATATAAAAGATTAAAGGGGCGACACCATCCGGTGTCACCCCTTAAAACAGGCTCTAAAAATATAGAGGAATCAGCTAGTTTGCATTCCTAGCGTAGTCGAGCTGAATCTCAAACCAACGAAGCTTGCGCTTCTCAAACTCGATTTCAGCTTTATCCTGTACATCATCAGCAAGAGACTCCATCTCAGCAATCTGAGCCTTGAGCTCACGGGAGCGCTCCTCAATCTCTGCGGCATCGATCGTCTTGACATTCTTACCAAAGATACCAAGCACGGTCAAAATACCGTTGTACATCTGGGCCGATCCGTTGAACAGAAGGAATTTCTCCTGCTCTTTACCTGCTTCGTCAAGATTCAAAGTAACCACTCCGGACTCACCGTTCAATGAGACTAAAAGCTCGTGACCCGGTAGCACACCGAACATACCATCCTCGCTCGGAACGCTGGCATAATAGACATCTTGATCAAATAGCTTACGAGTAGGGACTACAACTACGCAACGAAACGTACCAGCCATTATTCATCTTCCTTCTTCATTGCCTCATAAGCAGCGTAGACATCCTCAATCGGGCCTTTGTTCACGAAACACTGCTCAGGGATGTGGTCGCACTTGCCATCCAAGATCTCGGCGAACGAGCGAACGGTATCCTCAACACGGACATAAACGCCCGGTGTTCCGGTGAAGACCTCAGCAACATGGAACGGCTGGCCAAGGAACTTCTGAATCTTACGCGCGCGGTTAACGGTGAGCTTCTGGTCCTCAGAAAGCTCGTCCATACCAAGAATCGCGATGATGTCTTGAAGATCCTTGTACTCTTGCAGAATCTGCTGCACGCCGACGGCAACACGATAGTGCTCCTCGCCTACGATCTCCGGATCGAGCGCGCGGGAGGTGGACTCCAGCGGATCAACCGCAGGGTAGATGCCAAGCTCGGCGATGGAACGAGAGAGAACCGTCTTTGCATCCAAGTGGGTAAAGGTAGTTGCCGGAGCCGGGTCTGTAAGGTCGTCAGCGGGAACGTATACAGCCTGTACGGATGTAATAGATCCGGTCGTGGTCGAACAGATGCGCTCTTGCAAGTCACCCATCTCGGTAGCGAGAGTCGGCTGATAGCCTACAGCAGAAGGCATACGTCCGAGAAGTGCGGACACCTCGGAGCCGGCCTGAGTAAAGCGGAAGATATTGTCGATAAACAACAACACGTCTTGTCCTTGATCACGGAAATACTCCGCCTCGGTAAGGCCTGCAAGACCAACACGAAGACGTGCTCCCGGAGGCTCATTCATCTGGCCATACACAAGACAAGTCTTGTTGATAACGCCAGACTCTTCCATCTCAAGGTAAAGGTCGGTACCCTCACGGGTGCGCTCGCCTACACCGGTGAATACGGAAGTGCCGCCGTGCTCTTGAGCTAGGTTGTTGATTAGCTCTTGAATGGTAACGGTCTTGCCGACACCTGCGCCACCAAACAGACCAGTCTTGCCGCCCTTAACATAAGGCTCGATGAGGTCGACAACCTTGATTCCGGTCTCGAATGTCTCAGTCGAGGTAATAAGAGTGTCAAACGGCGGTGCCGGATGGTGAATCGGCATCCATTCGACGTTTTCCGGCATCGGCTTGCCGTCAACCGGCTCACCCATAACATTCCAGATGCGGCCTAAGGTTTCAGGACCGACAGGCATCATAATCGGATGACCTGTGTCTGTTGCCTCGATACCGCGAACCATACCATCAGTAGAGGAAAGCGCTACCGTACGGACGAGATCGCCCGGAAGGTGTGTCTGCACCTCCAAAATGGTATTGATTTCTCCCGCAGGAGTGTCAGCATGCACGGTGAGAGCGTTGTAGATTGCAGGCATTGCGTCGGGTGGGAACTCCACATCGACGACAGCGCCGACGATACGTACAATGCGTCCTTTAACACCGCCTTGGCTGACTTCGTTTACATTAACATCAGTCATTTATTCCTCCAAAGCTGCGGCGCCGCCAACGATCTCATTGATCTCGGTGGTGATGGCACCTTGACGTACTCTGTTGTACACACGTGTTAGCGTTGAAACCATCTCGTTTGCATTATCCGTAGCAGACTTCATAGCGTTTCTACGAGCGCCCTGTTCGCCTGCTGCAGAATCTAGCAATGCATAGAAAAATGCGTTACGAAGATACTCTTTCATCAGCCAATACATCACGGACTCAGCATCCGGAACAAAATCGATATCGCCCGGAGGGAATTCGCCTGTCTTCTCGCGGAACTGCTGGAAGACATCTTCATCCTTATCAGTGAGTCCGAGCAGTGCAGAGTAGGTTTCCTCCTGAATGGGAAGAACCTGTTGCTGAACAAGTCTCTGCTCTGCAGCGTTCTTGGCATGATTGTAGATCACATAGACCTCATCGATCATATGATCTTCGTTATGGTAGTTTTCGCCCGTGTAACTCGAGAGCTCAACTGCCTGCTCATATTTCGGATCGGCAGAGCGGCCAGCGAACGAGAATATCGGCTCGATACCGCGGTAGTTGAAATAGCCTATAGCCTTCTTGCCGCATGCTGCGACCTCGACCTCGACACCTTCACGCTGCTTCTTATGGATCAGCTTGTCAGCATGGCGCAAAACCGTGCTGTTGAAGCCGCCTGCCAAACCTCTGTCCGAGGTAATGACAACAATAAGACAGCGCTTGACCTCATCATGAATCTGAAGCAGTGGCTCAGAATCGCGAGGAGCATGTCTTGCGGTTGAGATGAGCATGTCCGATATCGCTCTCGCCCAAGGTAACGCATTTTCCATGCGATCTGTCGAACGCTTGATCTTAGCCGCTGCAACCATTTCCATGGTGCGCGTGATCTGCTTCGTAGATGCTACGGAGTTGATGCGCCTCTCTATGTCATGAAGATTGGGCATGTTCTACCTCACCTTACTCTGTCGGTGCAAAAGCCTTCTTGAAATCCGCAATAGCAGTGTTCAAGTTTGCTTTGATCTCGTCGGTAAGCTTCTTTTCGGTGTTGATAGCCTCAATCACATCGGCATGCTTGGCACGAATGGTGTCAAGAAGCTCGGTGCGGAAGCGCACAACATCGTTCAAAGGTAGATCATCAAGATAACCCTCATTGCCAGCATAGATAGATATAACCTGCTCTGCAACCGGCATCGGATTGTATCTTCCCTGCTTCAAAAGCTCTGTCATGTGAGAGCCACGAGTGAGCTGATCTTGTGTGGCCTTGTCAAGATCGCTTCCGAACTGGGTAAATGCCTGAAGTTCACGATATGACGCAAGGTCCAGACGCAGGGAGCCCGCAACCTGCTTCATAGCCTTAATCTGAGCCGAACCACCAACGCGGGAAACGGAGATACCTACATCAACAGCAGGACGCTGTCCTTGGAAGAACAGGTCTGTCTGCAGGAAGATCTGACCGTCAGTAATAGAGATTACGTTGGTTGGAATGTATGCAGAAACGTCTCCAGCCTGAGTCTCAATGATCGGAAGAGCGGTCATTGAGCCGCCACCGTTCTCGTCTGACATCTTGACCGCACGCTCGAGAAGGCGTGAGTGCAGGTAGAAAACGTCTCCAGGATAAGCCTCACGTCCCGGCGGGCGGCGAAGGGTCAGCGACATCTGACGATAGGCAACAGCCTGCTTTGAAAGGTCATCATAGACGATAAGCACAGCCTGACCTGGATTGTCAGCGCTTGCCGGCTTGCCATCTTTGCCGTTGTAGATGAAGTACTCTCCCATTGCAGCACCTGCCATAGGAGCGATGTACTGAAGCGGAGCGGAATCTGATGCGTTAGCGGAAACGATGATTGTCTTTTCCATAACGCCATAGCGCTCAAGTGTCTCCACAACGCCTGCAACAGTTGATGCCTTCTGACCGATAGCGACATAGATACAGATCATGTCGGTTTCTTTTTGGTTAATGATAGCGTCGATCGCAATAGCGGTCTTGCCTGTCTGGCGGTCGCCAATGATTAGCTCGCGCTGGCCACGACCGATCGGAATCATAGAGTCAACTGCCAAGATACCTGTCTGCATAGGCTCGTTAACGGGTTTACGAGCGGTAACACCCGGAGCCTTAAACTCGACCGGACGAGTTCCCGCAGCATTTATAGGCCCTTTACCGTCAATCGGAAGGCCGAGCGGGTTAACAACACGGCCGAGAAGCGCCGGACCTGCCGGGACCTCAACGATACGACCAGTGGTTTTTACCTGGTCGTTCTCTTTAATAGCGGTGACATCACCAAGGAGAACTGCGCCGACCTCGTCTTCCTCAAGATTCTGTGCAAGACCGTAAACGGTCTTTCCCTCAGATCCTGTGAATTCAAGGAGCTCGCCAGCCATAGCGTCACGAAGTCCATCGACGCGTGCGATACCGTCACCAACTTGGATAACGGTGCCCACCTCGCGGGATTGAACATTGACGTTCAACTCGTCCAGCTGCTTGCGCAATGCCTCATCAATTGCCTGTGCGGTGATTTCAGTCACTAGATTTCACCTCCATCTGTCTGTTTGAGCGTCTCACGCGCATGATACAGTTGCGATATAACGCTCGCATCGATCCGCATTCCCTTTACGCTCATGATAATGCCGCCCAGAATCGACTTATCAATGCTCTCGGAGAGCACTGCGGTCATTCCTAAGTCGGCCTCTGCTTTCTGCTTAATGAGTGCACGCAGCTCATCGTCGAGAGGCACAGCCGTCACGACATCAACCACGCATAATTTCAGCTTATCCTCGATCACGCTCTCATACTCGTGATAAACACGGGTAAGCAAAGATGCATCACCGTTGCGCGACATCACTGCAATCACCTCACGAAGAGGGGTTGCAACATCAGCTAATACAGTGCTAACAAGCTTATAACGCTCTTCAGGCGTATACATCGTACCCGAGATAGCCATGGAAAGATCCAGATCGCCATAGATGATGTTCAGCAACTCGACGAACTGATTGCGAACAGCAACGACCTCTTCCTTTCCGCCTGAATCGTTGGCAGCATCAAACAGTGTGCCTGCGTAGACATCTACTTTGCTCTTTTGGATAAGCCGATTAGTTGCCATTGAAGCTACCTGCCTCTTTTACATAGCGCTCGATGATCGCACGATGCTCAGCATCGCTTAGATCCTGTCCGATGATCTTGGACGCGACATCGACCGATGTGTCGGCAATAGATGCTTGCAATTCCGCGATCGCCGCCTTCTTTTCGGCCTCGATTGTAGACTTGGCTTTAGCGATCATATCTGCTGCCTCGCTTTGCGCCTTGGACTGGATCTCAGCCTTCACAGCATCTCCGGTCTCGCGAGCGTCAGCAACGATTTTCGCAGCCTCCGCCTTGGCATCTGCTAATTGTTTCTTGTACTCAACCAGTACGCGTTCGCTTTCGATCTTCGCTTCTTCGGACTGCTTTAGTGCTTCTCTGATAGTATTCTCTCGCTTCTCAAGCATGCCGTTGAACATAGGCCAGCCGAACTTGGCAAGAATAATCCAAAGAATAATGAAGGCGATAAGCATTGGAATAAATTCCAACATATCAGGAAGGATCGCAGAAATACCACCGCTTTCCTCTCCTTCGCTAGCAAACGCGAGCGATGGGCATAAAGACATAAGTGCAACGGATGCTGCGCTTACTCTGAATGCAATGTTCGCTCTTGCTCTCACGTGCTTTCCTCCTTCTAGCTTGATCTGGTCAATAAAAATCAGAGCCAGAAGTTACATAATGAACGCAAGAACAAAGCCGATAAGGGCAAGTGCCTCAGCAAGAGCTGCACCAAGAATAAAGTTGGTGAAGAGTCTGCCCTGGAGCTCAGGCTGACGAGCGGTACCGACGCAGCAGCCATAGCATGCGATGCCGATGCCGATGCCAGGTCCGATAGCGCCAAGACCATAGCCGACTACCTTAAGGGCAGCAAGAACCATCGTAATTTCCACAATTTCCTCCTTTTAACGTTTTTGAGCCTGTTTTCCCAAAAACACCTTTATATAGTCACCGGCTGGAAATATGCCGGATAGACCCAATAGTGAGACCTTACACAGCTACGCGAGCATGCAAAACTTAATGCGCCGAGGTGGCCAAGCTTACATATACACTGCTTAGCGTAGTGAATACATATGCTTGAAGAAATGCAACGAGCGTTTCTAAGGCATACATAAAAATTAGAAGCAAAAACCACGGGATAGTAAGAACGCCAGAGACGATATCAACCGACTGGATAGCCACGGTAAGGAACACGCTTGATGCTAGAGCAAAAATACCAAGCACCATGTGGCCTGCAAACATATTGCCATAAAGTCGAACTGCGAGCGTGAGCCAGCGGATGATACAGCTAAAAAGCTCGAGAAGCCAAATAATAGGCACCATTACAATCGGAAGCCCAGACGGAGCGAAGCTCTTGAGATATCCGATACCTCCTTGAGCCTTGAAACCCCAGAAGTTAAAGTAGATAAATGAGATGGTTGCAAGTGCCCAGGTAACAGAAATAGTACCTGTAGGGGTCTTGCATCCAGGAATTAGACCAACGAAGTTTGAGATCAAAATGAAGAAGAAAAGAGTCGCAAGGAACGGAACATGCTTCTTATAGCCATGCCCAATCACTCCCTCGCCCATGTCGTTTCTAACGAACTGATATCCATATTCCACTGTATTGATGAATTTATTGCTCGGAATAAGCGTGAGCTTACGGGCTACAAGACAGACCAACAAAACAGTGATGAGCCAACAAATGATCATCCAGAAGACATATTGCGTCATACCGAATGAACTGTTGCCGATCACAATGGCTGAGTTGAATGACTCAGACAACTCAGGTACGTGCGAAGACAGTACTTCGATTGGATTCACGAGGATCCCTTCCTTCTACTTGCTTTCACTATTGTGCACTTTGTGCGAGCGAATGCCGAAAATAATGGCACTTACGCAAAGAGCTAATGCCTCTGCCAGCACAAAGGGCAGAATATCCGGCTTATCAACCACGACGCAAAGTACGGCGCAGATGACAAGAATGGCAAAAGAGGCGACAAGCCCGATCAAAAGTTTCGCCATAGGAGCGAAGTTACCAGTCTTGGGATTATGCTTGGTTCTGGCGAGCGCGAACACCAGCGGCACGAATCCAATCAATCCTGATATCGCACCGAGCACTATCGCTATAACCATCAAACCTGCTTTCACATAACCCACCGAGCATAATCTAGCTCAGCCTGCTCTTAAAACCATTTGTATAATATCGAGGATAGAACCCTTTGTGTAGACATCATGTGCAAATTCAAGGTGAACGGAAAAAAATGAGTGCAGGGCGAGTAAAAGGAGAGCACTCCTCTTACTCAGTTACTCTCTGACATAGCGTTTAGAATAAAATCCTCTTGGCAAAATGAGGCATTTTCTCATCCATTGAGGTGATCTTCACCTCTTGACCCGGTGCAGGGGCCTCGATATAGCATCCCTCGCCGATATACATGCCTACATGGCCGACCACGCCGTTTTTCTGGAAGAACACAAGGTCACCCGCCCGAAGATCGTCAAAATCAACATCTTGACTTGGGTGCATTGATAATATGTTGTTCTCGGAAGAGACAGACAGATTGCACATGAGTAGGAATACTGCACCAAACCTGAACAATCGAATCCATCTGTGGTTGTGCCGCCCCAAACATAAGGAACACCGAGATGAGATGTTGCTTCAGCCACAAGATCAGCAAGGGAGACCTGTTCACAATAGGTATGCCCAAAGGCATCCGTGCGAGTTACCTCCAAAGGATTTTGCAGTTCATCCTCGCTTGGCTCGTCAAAACGAACAAGTTCGTAAACATTCGCAATCTCTTCGATCACCGCCACGTCTTCATCCGAAAGACCGTAAAGCGCCTGTGCATACTCAAGCGTCTTGGAGAAATCGAGTGGCTCCGAGAACGCTTCGCGAGCGGCTGTCGATCGATTTGCATCAATACTTAAAAGCGTAGAGAGTTTGTCGGCGTAATCCTCAAAAGCCTCTAGGTAAGTATCGAAATGTTGAGAGGCATCCTCATCGCCAAAAACGATCGAGGTTTCGTTCTTGACGAACGTTCCGCATTCATCATAGACCGGGGTCAGTGACACCGAACAGCTCTTCGAACTGAAGAGGTTTCTTGCAGGAGCTTGAGAGAAGAGCGCACGTCCCCCATCGGTGGCATAGACCGCCTGCGCAATCATGGCCGATGCGGAAAGGCCGCGCTCGCCAGCCACCTGTCTTGCCTGCTCAGAAAGAACAGCAATGAACTTCTCAGTCGTTAGATCCTCGGTGTAGTGCTTGGTCACGAAATCGGTATCGCCCGAATAAGACCACTCGGGATAGTTCTCGGACGGCTCATATGGATCCATTGATTCGGGAAGAACATCAAATGGGTCGATCGGTGTAAGCAGTGCCTCATCCCGATCCTCCCCTTCAGGGATCTCGGGCGTTACAGGAGACGATGGGGTGCCTTGCCCGTCTGTTGGAACATCGGCGCCATCGTTTTGAGAGCCCGAATCAACATCTGTGTCTGTATTGCCATCGCCATTTTCACCTTGATCACCTGAGTTGCCGGGCTCAGGGTTAGGTTCAGGCGTAATCGTATCTGTAGGTACATCCGGAGTGACAGGTTTTTCCGCCTCGGCCTCAAGCGTCGCTTTAAGTTCGATAATCTTTGCAGCGATCTGCGGATCAGCCGCTTTGCAGGCATCCATGTCGATCTCAGCGATCTCTGCAAGCGTGAGGGTAGAGCCGCTTTTGAATCTCTCGATAAGATCGCTGCCTTTGTAGTCTGTGCCCTGAGATACCTGTAAAGATTGGTCGTCAGCCGCATTTAGCGCTTGCGCCGCAGGGATGAGAGGAACGGCCGCAAGCGTAAGCGCGATCGTGCCTGCAAGGGTGTTTCGCATCGCTTTTCGAGGGCTGACCTTCTTAGCCGCGCTTTTACCAGCAAGAAGCTTTGTTTCCGTCTTTGTGTGCTCTGTGTTGCGTGAATCGCCGAAATCCTTATTCTCCAAAAGAATCACCTTTGATATATGAGCGGGAGTCTATCTTTCAACCCTATATTACTCTCAAAGAACTAGCTTTCAATTCTTGACTTTTCGCAAGAAGAAGCAACCGTATAACGATGCGATATTTTGCTTCGGGATCAATGCGACACAGAGCAAGACCCAGTGTCATCAAAAGCTCGGATGGCAGGTAAAGCTCAACCCCAGCGCTTCCGTTTCGCTATGAGATCATCCGCTCAGTTGCTCTCCATCGTGCGCAGCTTAAGTCCAGACTCTTCAAGCATTGACATGGAAAGCTCGTCTGGATATGGATTCTGATACACAATCTCTTTGATTCCGGAATTGATGATCATCTTCGCGCAGACCACACAAGGCTGAGTATTCACATAGATTGATGCACCCTCGATATTTATACCGTAGCGCGCCGCTTGGATGATAGCGTTTTGCTCCGCATGTAGCCCACGGCAGATCTCATGACGTTGCCCGGAGGGGATCCCGAGCTGCTGACGAAGGCATCCTGTCTCGGAGCAATGCGCAAGGCCTGTGGGCACTCCGTTGTATCCTGTAGCCAAAATGCGCTTATCCTTCACAATGACCGCGCCGACCGCACGCCGCATGCAGGTAGTCCGGCTGGCCACTTGATTGGCGAGCGCCATGAAATATTCATCCCAGCTGGGTCTATCCTCAAGATCGGGCATATGTCATCCCCTTTCGCTTTAGGTGTTTTAAACTCGCTAGTAAACAAGCCCCGGATATAGCTCGTGTTTATCAAGAAGCGAATCGACCTTGGCGCGAACATCAGCAAGAACAGTCTTGTCTTCTGCGTTGAACACGGTCTTAGCGATAAGTTTGCCGATCTCATAGAACTCGTCAGAGTCAAAGCCGCGTGTTGTGGCCGCAGCAGATCCCACACGGATCCCGCTTGTAACAAACGGGCTTCTCTGCTCGTTGGGGATGGTGTTCTTGTTGACTGTAAGCCCGACACCCTCAAGCAGATTCTCCGCATCCTTACCCGTAACATCAGATGAAGTCAGATCCACGAGACATAGATGATTGTCGGTCCCACCAGATACAAGGCGCAACCCTGCATCAGTTATGCCGCGACCGAGGCTCGATGCGTTGGCGACGACATCTTTGGCATACTTAGCAAACTCCGGCTTCAACGCCTCTCCAAACGCCACAGCCTTACCAGCGATGACATGCATAAGCGGGCCGCCTTGAGCGCCTGGAAACATCGCCTTGTCAACCTTTTTGGCAATTTCTTCATTATTAGTGAGGATAAAACCACCACGTGGGCCGCGCAGCGTTTTGTGACTGGTGGAGGTAACGATATCGGCATGCGGCACAGGAGACGGATGCACACCTCCGGCGACAAGCCCCGCGATGTGAGCCATATCGACCATAAGATACGCGCCCACCTCATGGGCAATCTCAGCCATGCGTTCAAAATCGATAATACGCGGATAGGCGGATGCGCCGGCAACAATCAACTTCGGCTTGCATGCTTTTGCCGTGGCGAGCAGGTCGTCGTAGTCGATAGTTTCGCTTGTCTTATCAACACCGTATGAAACTATGTTGTATAAGATGCCAGAGAAGTTTACAGGCGAGCCATGCGTAAGATGGCCGCCATTATCAAGACTCATTCCAAGCACCGTATCGCCCGGCTGAATGAGCGCCATGTAGGCACCGAAGTTTGCTTGCGCACCCGAGTGAGGCTGAACGTTGGCATGCTTACAATCAAACAGCTTGCAGGCACGATCGCGCGCTATATTCTCAACAACATCGACCTTCTCGCATCCGCCATAATAACGCTTACCGGGATACCCTTCGGCATATTTATTGGTAAGAACGCTTCCCACAGCCTCCATGACGGCACGCGATGTGAAATTCTCGCTAGCAATAAGCTCGATCGATCCGCGCTGACGTGCAAGCTCTGCGTTTAGCGCCTTCGCGATCTCAGGATCGCTTTGTTGTAGAAAATCAAGTGCCATTTGTTCTTTCCCATCCTTCTTTTTATCTATCAAAACCTAACGACAACGGTGAAGCAGGTTGTTGCCGGATTGCCGGATTAGCGTATTACCGGATAAAAGCCGCAATCTCAATGCAATAGCCCGCCGCCAGATATCAGCTTTCCAGTGCCATTATTTTCTCTACACGCCCCGCATGCCTTCCTTCGCCAAAAGGCTCGCCAATAAATGCATCCAAAATGCGCTTATTGGTGTCCAGATCGACAAAACGCCCTGATATTGTGACGACATTAGCATCATTGTGCTCGCGCGCAAGCTTAGCAAACTCGACGTTGATAACATTGGCGGCTCGCACACCATGGATTTTATTGGCAGCAATTGCCATCCCGATGCCTGTACCACACACAAGAACACCGATGTCGGCTTGACCTTTTGCAATGTCATCAGCGACAAGCTGCGCGAAATCAGGATAATCCACGCGATCATCGCTTTGAGGCCCACGGTCAACAACGCCGTATCCTTGACCTTCAAGATAGACCTTAAGCTGCTCTTTCTGCTCGAAGCCCGCATGGTCGCTTGCTATGCTGATGCGCATCGCTGCCGCCTTTCCGAATAACTGCGCAGATCGCGCTTTTGGACAGTGTAGACTCCTTTGGTTTCTGTTATGTTGCGAGATCGGTCTTGCCACACAATCTGTTGACGTACACTCTGTTGCCAAGCAATCTTCACAACGTGACAATGCTATCAAATCGCAGCCATGATCTCATCGACAGATATGCATCCTTCACGAAGAATCTTCGGTGAAGATGAAGTGCAATCGACCACGGTGGAGGCAACTGGGCTTATTGCGGCGCGCCTGGCGTCATCAAAGCCATGTATTACCAAAGCATCTACATCCTTAAGCCATTTTGCGTCAATGGAGGATATCGCGGATGCAGCTGGGCTACCACTGTGATTTGCCGATGAAGTGATAAGCGGACCTTCTGCCAGACGAATAAGATCAAGCGCAACCTCATCGGCGGGCATGCGAAAACCAATAGTGCCATCAGCAGCAATGTATTCCTTAGCCACATCAGGCGCAGCTTTGACAACTATAGTAAGTCCGCCCGGCCAAAATGCATCAATGAGTTTCTTCACATAAGCGGGAATATCCACTGCGTATCTGTCTATATCCTTCGCATTCGAAACGAGCCACTGGAGAGGCTTATCGGATCTTCGGCCCTTTACCTTAAAAAGATAGCCTGCATCAGGAGCGCTTTGAATAGACATGCCTATACCACATACGGTATCGGTCGGAAAAACCACAGCACGACCGCGGCGAAGATAATCAAGGGCGAGCTTCAACTCATTTGAAAAGATAGCCTGCTCAACGATTCGCTTAGCAACACGAAGCCCATCGGATGCCGCGCTCATGATCCCACCCGCATATCCGGCACCCTCGCCTGTCGGATAGAGGCCTTTGGTATTCTTCGACACAAGTGTGGTCCTATCACGAATAATGCGCACTGGACTCGAACTTCTAGCCTCGATCGCTGTAAGACATGCATCCGGATACGCAAAACCACGCATCTTGGCATCCATCTTGACGATTCCTTCACGAAGTCCGTCAGCTATGAATACGGGCAGACACTCATCGAGATCCGCTGAAACAACACCGCGTGGATAGGTCGGTTTCACCTTTGCAAAGGAGCCGAGATAGCGCGGCATATCAGGCATCTTCGAACCAAGAAACTCTAACATGCGCTCCATCGGCGCTTTATAGCTATTGCCACCCGAAGCATATGCACGAGATTCGAGATCGCGCTGTAGATAAACGCCCGCGAGCACATTATCGCCATCAAGATCGCCCGGCAACACCTCGACAAGCAGCGCGCTGTTGGCGTTTGCCCCCGAGCGCGCATGATTGCTCATGCCGTTTACGCAAACACCTCCCCGCTCAGAAGCGGCTGCGACCACCTCGCCTCCGGGGCACATGCAAAACGAATAGATGCCGCGCCCGGTTGAGGTTTTCACCGCAAGCTTGTAGTCGGCTGCAGGAAGAGCGGAATGGCCTGCATACTTGCCGTATTGGATGGCGTTTATGAGCGTTTGAGGATGCTCGACGCGAACACCTACCGCAAATGGCTTGCGCTCCATTTCGACGCTCTTCAAAGCCATGAGCTCAAAGACATCGCGCGCGGAATGTCCGCAAGCAAGAACAACCGTGTCCGTAGGAATGTTTCGAGTACCGCAAGCATCCTCTACGACGACGGAGACGACCGACCGATCACAGGCGAGCTCTATGTCAGTGAGCTTAGTGGAAAAGAGTACCTCGCCGCCCGCTTCGATGATCGACAAGCGAAGATTCGCAACCACATCCACAAGATAATCGGTGCCGATATGGGGCTTCGCATCCACAAGAATGTCGCTCGGCGCTCCGGCTGCGACGAACTCTTCGAGGACGAAACGATTGAACGGGCTTTTCGTTCCGGTGTTCAGCTTCCCGTCGGAAAACGTTCCGGCACCGCCTTCGCCGAATTGGATGTTCGATTCAGGATCGAGATCGCCGCCCTCAGCGAATGCCTTCACAGCCTGCAATCTCTTCTCAACAGCCTGTCCGCGCTCTATAAGGATGGGCCGCATCCCCGCGCGCGCAAGGTAGAGCGCGCAAAACAGACCCGCCGGACCGGCACCAACAACCACAGGACGCGCGCGCTCATCATCGGATGACCCCATGGAATCACCAAACTGACACCCGGCCGATCCAGTCGCGTCGGCCGCACTGGTCACATCAGTCACATCAGTCGCATCAGGGACGACCTGCGCTACGGGCACTTTCGGGATATCGATCACAGGCAGAGGTGAAAAGATGTCGATACTCACACCCCTTTTCGCGCGTTCACACCAGAATTCGAGCGGCTTGTCGAGCTTGGGTTCGAATGATACGTTCACCACAAAGTGAACGTTATCCTTCTTTCGAGCATCGACACTTTTGCGAACTATGGTCACATCAGATATGGATGCGCTCTTCACACCGAGCGCACGGGATATCTCGCGCAAGAACAATCGCGGGTTCTCAGGAAGCATCGCATCAAGCGATAGTTGTATGTTTTTCGCCAGCAGACGCATCGATCAGCCCGCCTTAGTTATCTGCATGAGCGCATCATATGCAGCAAGCATCCCTGTAGCAAATGCCCAGTGCAGATTGTACCCGCCGCAAGGGGCGTCAACATCGAGGCTCTCGCCCGTTACGTGGATGCGCGGGGAGCGCTTCGCCGACATGGTGGCTGCATTGATGCCCTCCATCAGATAACCGCCGCGCGCAACTTGGCATAAAGCTGCATCGCCTATGCCTTTGCATTCGATCATGAACGACTTGAGCGCATCGGCAAGAACATCAAAATCAGCAGGTGAACAGGGCGCCTTGTCATCCAGATGCGCATATTTCAAGAGCGCATCGGCAACATCGGGAAGCACAAGGCCGTTTAGCATATCGAAGTTCGTCGGTCGGCCAAACGTGCACGACTCCAAGCGCCTTGAACGCACTCGCAGATATTCGCCGATATCCCCTCGCGGAATCTGCGGCAAAAAATCGAACATGACAACATCGCCGGGTTCCATAAAGCGCGAGATGTTAAACACCGCAATGCCCGACAAGCCATACTTGCGAAACATTACCTCGCCACGCTCTTTCACCTTGATAGTTCCGTCTTTTGACGCAAGCGACACCTCGCCACGCACGCGTATGTTGTCGAGGCGTTTTATAAGTTTGTTATCCGTGGCTATAGGGCCAAGCGTTGGCATCCTTTCAATATGATCGACAAATGGAAGAAGCACTCCTTTTGACTGCGTACCGCCCGTGGCGTCGATCACTTGATCTACGCGGATAAACTCGCCGTCGACTCCTCGAAGCGTGATCGGGCCCGCATCGGATGTAGGTTCATCGATCGAAACGATCTGCGAATCCAGCTCCACCCGAACATCGAAGCGCGCGATCACAAACTTAAGTGCATCCAAAACCGTGGAAGCCTTATTGGTGAGCGGATATATCCCGCCTTGCGCCTCTTCGCGCAAGGCAACGCCATGCTGCTCAAAATAGCAAGCGACGATATTTTGCGGATACTGAAAAGCTGAATCATCAAGATGAAGCGGCACGCGCAGCGACGATGCGGCCGCAAGCGCTTGTGATACGAACTGGGAATTTCTATAAATTGATGCATCGATCGCGGAATTGGTGAGATTGCACCTTCCGTTGCCGGATCTCAAAATCGGACGACCGATCTTATCTGTGGCCTCATAAATCACAATATCGAGCGGAGAATCCTTGCTGCGATCACGTGCATAAGCATGCGAAAGTTCGGCTGCAACACATGCAGCAATAAGTCCGGAGGCTCCCCCGCCTATGATAGCTAATCTCGCCATGGGTGAGATTATACCCGTTAAATGAAGCCCCGCCGCAACACAACGGCGCACCACCGTTTCATCGATGCGGCTTCGCCTTGCAAGCTGGGGCCGAATGAACGCGTCACAAATGTGCTACTTGGCCTCAAGTTGCGGAATGGGTTCGCAATCCTGTTCATCGAGGTTGCCGCTGTATACGTAGTGCTTTGTCTCTCGCGCTATTACCCCCGACAAAAGCAGCACAACAATGATGTTGGGTACCGCCATAAGCGCATTTGTGATATCTGATACAGTCCAGACCACATCACCGACACCTATTGCACCTAGAAACGCAATTATTAGGTAGAGAACCTGATAAGGCTTGATGGCTTTCTTGCCGAAGAGAAACGTGATACAACGATTTCCATAATATGACCAGCCAAGCGTTGTCGAATATGCGAAAAGGATCATGCCAACCACAAGGATAGGTGTTCCGATGATAGGTATCTCACCGAATGCGGCGCTTGTGAGCTCGGCGCCAGCGGTGATATTGCCGGCCATAAGTTCGGCTTGAAGGTCGGCATTGCCGATCATGGTCGAAACCAAAACAAGGCCTGTGAGTGCACAAACTACAACGGTATCCCAAAATGTCCCCGTCATCGACACAAGCGCTTGGCGCGCTGGATTTCGCGTAGATGCAGCGGAAGCCACGATGGGTGCCGATCCAAGACCTGATTCATTTGAAAACAGGCCGCGTGCGCATCCGAATTGCAGCGCCAACATCAGACCCGATCCGACGGCTCCCCCGAATGCTGCACGTGGTGTGAAAGCGCATTCGACGATAAGGCAGATGGCAGGCCAGATATAGGCCCAGTTGATGACAAGGATGATGATGCAGCCTATCGCATATGCGAACGCCATGAACGGCACCAACTTCTCGCAGACACGCGATATCGCCTTCACGCCACCGAATATGACAGCCGCCACAAGACCGACGATGATAAGTCCGATGATGGCCTCGGGAAGGATGCCTACACCATCAGTATGATCGACGTTGATCCAATCAAGAAAGCTTCCGATCCAATCAGGTATTGCACTCACATTCGTAGTGACGACCGATGTGACAGCCTGCGTCTGCACAGCCGCTCCGATGCCGAACGCCGCGATGGCTGCAAATATCGCGAACAACCCAGCTCCAAGTTCTGCCCACCAAGGGGTTTTTCCGTCCTTGTTCTTGAAGGCGCGCTTCCATGCATACATTGCGCCGCCGAGCATATTGCCGTTGTGGTCCTTCACGCGATACTTGACCGCGGCGAACGTCTCTGCATACTTTGTGGCAATACCGAATACGCCTGTGAGCCACATCCACAGCACAGCGCCCGGACCGCCCGCGATGATCGCGGTTCCAACACCTACGATGTTTCCGGTGCCGATAGTTGCCGAAAGCGCCGTGCAAAGTGCGCCAAACTGGGAAATGTCGCCCGGCGCATTAGGGTCTTTCGATACCGAGAGCTTAATTGCCACAGGAAGTTTGCGCTGGATGACGCCAGTACGAAACGTTAGGAAAATGTGACTTCCTAGCAAAAGCACGAGCATCGGAATTCCCCACACCCATGCATCGATCGCATTTATCACGTCGACGACTGCATCCATACGCGTTTTCCTTCCTATGTTTCAGAGCCGGATCAAACCGCTCCCTGAGCCGGATCGATCCAAGCCGCGATCTATCCGTCCAGCAATATGTGCACTTTAGTAAGGTAGAGTAATAATTATATGGTCGATGCGCTCGGCGTTTGTTAAGATATGCGAAAATCCTGACAGCCGATCCAATGCAACGCGCGGACGGAGGGCATCAGCCATCCATGCGATCGGAGGTATCCGAGAATTGCAGGAAAACCCAATCATAGAATTCGACTCCGTAGGCTTCTCCTACGATCGCCGCTCGTGTGCGCTTGATGATGTGAGCTTCAAGGTGAGCGCCGGAGAGCTTATCTGCATCATCGGTGAGAACGGATCGGGAAAGTCCACGATCGCAAAGCTCATCGACGGACTTCTCACCCCCGATACGGGATGCGTGCGAATCTTCGGGATGGACACGTCATCGGATGAGAGCGTTTTCGCCATCCGGTCGCAGACTGGGTATGTCTTTCAGAATCCAATCGATCAAGTGGTGAATTCCATAGTTGAGAACGAGGTGGCCTTCGGGCCTGAAAATCTCGGACTTTCGAGCGACGAGATCAGGCGAAGGGTCGATCGAAGCCTTAAGCGAGTTGGGATGCCGCATCTTGCGAAATGCGATGTCAACAAGCTATCAGGCGGGCAACTTCAACGCGTGGCGCTCGCCGATGCTCTTGCAATGAATCCGGAATTGCTTATCTTCGACGAGGCGACATCCATGCTTGATCCTGCGGCATCGACCGAATTGCTTAGCCTTGTTCAAAAGCTTCGCGATGAAGGTGTCACGATCGTGATGATCACGCATGATGAGGCCGAGGCGAGGCTTGCCGATCGCATCATTGCTCTGGAAGCCGGGCGAATAACATATGACGGCGCGCCTGACGATTCTGTGATCGCAAGGGTATTCCCGCCGCTTCCGACGCGCGATGAGCTTGAGCACTATGCGAGGGAGCATATGGCAACGCAACGGTCGGAGGGCGCAGGCGCGAGCGTAGATGCCAACGCAGACGCAGTAGCCGATACCGATATGGATGCTGGTGCAGGTGCAAATGGTGGATCCGCGTCGATGATAACATTCGACAAAGTGAGCTATTCCTATGACGCTCCTAAACGCAAACGCAGACAAGACATAGTGCCGATACACTCTGCGCTCGATAGGATAGATCTCACGATCGATGCGGGAGATACTGTCGCGATCATGGGGCCAAACGGCAGTGGCAAGAGCACGCTCGTAAAGCACATGAATGGGCTTTTGAAGCCAAACGCGGGTAAAGTGAGCGTAAAGGGAATCCCCACCTCAGACAGAAGAGGCGCGAACAAAGCGAGGAGAATCGTAGGACTTTGCTTTCAATATGCTGAACGTCAGCTGTTCGCGCAAACAGTGTACGACGACATAGCATACGGACCGCTCAATGCAGGGTGCGATAAGGATGAGATCGATCTGCGCGTTCGACAGGCTATGGACGACGTTATGCTAGATTTTCGAACCTTCGCAAGAAGAAGCCCCTTCAAGCTCTCAGGCGGCCAACAGAGGCGCGTTGCGCTTGCAGGCGTGCTGGCGATGGACCCCGATGTGCTCGTTTTGGATGAACCATGCGCGAGCCTTGACCCTAAGACGCATATCGAGTTTCTGCATCTGATCGCCAGACTCAAAGCCACAGGCAAAACGATCGTCATGATCACGCACGATGAGCAAGAAGCCAAACTTCTTGGTGAGCGCACAATCATGATGAAAGACGGGCGGATAATCGCGACAGATGCTTCATAACAACATCAAGCGTCGCATCTACTCGAAGGTGTAGATATCCTTTGTGACCTCGCGGAACTTATCGAAAGCCGAAAGAGCGGTCTGCTCATCATCGACAAGCTCAAACTCGGAAGGGTTGCCCTCATCGTCGAATTTCGTCACCTCTAGCACGAGGGTCTGTCCATCTCGAAATGCCGGGTCGTCTTCATCTGTTGGAAAGAAGAATCCGAATGTATGCGACTTATCGATCACAAGACCGAGAAACTCCATCTCGACGACGCTGCCCTCTTCATCTTCAAAACTGAGCGTGATCCCCTCTTCCACCGGCGGGCAGAAATCAGGGTTCGAGCCTCGTCTTACTTCGCATGCCATATCTTGCTCCTTATAACAATGAGTGCGCATCAACATCGATGCGCACTCGAATCCGATCTCGATCGCCTGTTTATTTCTTAGGCTTCTGCGGACGCTTTATCTTCTTCGCCGGCTTGGCATTCTTACCCGGAGGCATGTTGTAGTGATTGCGAGAGTTTTTAGGCTTCGCACCTAAAACAGCCTTCTCATGATCGATCGCCGCGCTCACGGCCGCCTCGGCGTCACCTGCGACATCATCAATGTAGGAAGGAGATCCGACCTCGCCATCCGATGAATCCGACAACTTGACCGCGCGCTTTTGCGCCTGCTTAGCCTGCTTCTTCATCTGCTCAAGACGAGCCAACGGCACCTGCTCGATAGCCGGGCTATCCGCGCTTTCGAATGCGAAGATACCGATGGTCTTGCCATATTTCTGCTGAAGCTTCGCGAACTTCTTCTCACGGGACTTCCACATGCTGTAGAGCGGAGTGGCGACCGCAAACGATGAGTAGGAACCAACGATAAGGCCGATGGCCATTGCGAACGCAAAGTCCTTCAAGGTCTCGCCGCCGAAGAACAACATAGCGGCAACAGGTACGAACGAGGTCAACGTGGTGTTGATAGTCCTGATGAAGACTTGGTTGATGGAGTGATTAGCCATGGTCATGAACGAGCACTTAATAGCCTCGCCTTTCATGTTGTCAGAGATCCTATGGAAGGTGACCACGGTGTCATAGAGCGAATAGCCCAAGATCGTAAGAAGCGCAGCGATCGTATTCGGATTAACCTCGCGGCCCACAAGCGCATAGATTCCCATGACGATGATGAGGTCATGCAACAAGGCGACAACAGCGATCACGCCCATCTTGAATTCAAATCGAATGGCGATGTAGATGATGATAAGGATGATCGAGACGAAGAACGCGATGAGCGACGAGCGAATGACGCTTGCCCCCCAGTCAGGACCGATAGTGTCCACACCTACATCCTCGGCATTGATGCCAAGCTTTGAGGCAACGGCGTTAGCGACAACAGTGGCGCTTTCCGCGTTGGTATCGGTGGTTCTAACAAGGAAGCCATCGGTATTGTTCGTCGATGTCGTCTGAATAACAGCATCCTCAACACCCTGCTCAGCAAACGCATCGCGCATTTGCTCGGTAGTGATTTCACCTGTGTTCGTGTATGTAACCGCGCTTCCACCGTTGAACTCGATACCGAGATTGAAACCGCGAATACCCATCGCAGCCACGCAGGCCACAACGACAACAGCAGAGATGGTAAGGAATATCTTCCTGTATCCAAGGAAGTTGATGTCCTTTTTTATGAAACGACCTTTGACGCTTTTCGCCACGCGGGCAGCAACACTCTCGCCCGTCTGGCCATCTGCAAGCTCGGCGAGTTTTTCGCTCTCTGCGAGATTGATCTGCTCGCCGGTTTCCGCCTCTTCAATAGACACACCTTCGGCGGCAGCCAAATCAGAGTACGCATGCGAGGCATTCTCGCAATCCTTGATGCCCCAGAATCCCGGATGACGCGCGATCACCTTCGGAGCAAGTATACGGATGAGCGGAGCCTTAAACAGCACCATCATAAGGATGTCGCAGATAATGCCCAGCGCAAGGGTAAGACCGAAGCCCTTAACAGATGAGCTTGCGAGGAAGAACAGCGAAAGCGCAGAGACCATCGAGACCAGATCAGCATCGATGGAGGTAAAGATCGCATGGCGCACACCTGAGATGGAGGCCGACTTGATACTTCTTCCCATACGAATCTCTTCGCGGAAACGCTCGACGGTAAGAATGGAAGAGTCGGCAGCCATACCGATCGTAAGCACGATACCTGCGATGCCAGAAAGGGTCAGGCTGAAAAGGTTGAAATACGAAAGCCCCGCAAGAATGCCGAGATAGATGGCAGCCATGACAAGAACAGCCGATGCTGTGATGATGCCGAGGCCTTTATAGAAGAACAGCAGATAAAGCATAACGAGAGCAACGCCGATAAGCGCAACGATAAGTCCCGCGAAAAGGGCTTCCTGACCAAGCGTCGGTCCGACAACCTGGCTTTGCGATATGTCAAAATTCACAGGAAGTGATCCGGACTCGATAACAGCCTGAAGTGCAAGCGCCTCATCGGATGAATAGTTGCCAGTGATCTGAACGTTGCCATCCGAGATGATGGCCTGAACAGCCGGCGCGCTCTGAACCTCGTTGTCGAGAAGGATGACAACCTGACCGCGCGTCATGACAAGATCGCGGGTGGCCTCAGCAAACGCTTCAGTGCCAGCGGAGTCAAGATCGAGATTCACTGCATAATAAGCGCTAGTCTGACTTGCACGATCGACCGTCGTGCGCTCGATGTTGTTGCCGGTAAGAAGCGTGGTATAGGTGCCAGGCTCGACCTCAAGCGTCACTTCATCCTCAGCCGGGAAAGAGTAGCCGAACTCATCTTCAAAACGCGCGTCCTCGCCGAAGTTGCCTTCCTGTATACGCTTGACAACATCCTGATCGGTAAAAGAATCGAGGCGCGCAAACACGAGCTGGCCTGTGGAGCCGACTGTGGCAAGCGCCTCTTCCGTATCGGCAAGACCCGGGATCTGTACGACTATCTGGTCGGTCCCTTGAGCCTGAACGGTCGCTTCAGACGCACCGAGCGCGTTCACGCGGTTCTCGATGATGCTGCGCGATTCCTCGATATCGTCAACCGTAACGCTTTGCCCCTCTTCGGGCTGCGCGGTCAAAACAACGGAGAGACCTCCTCGAACATCCAAGCCCTGATGGATCTTCTGATCCGGAGGCGTGAACAGTGCGACAGATCCGATGATCAGGACCGCCGTCAGGATCAGAAGCCAGATATTGCGTCTATCATGCTTTTTTACAGGCTTCTTAACGCTACGCTCGAGTGCCATATGTTGCTTCTCCTTGTTGCTTTCATATTTCATTTCGATCTAATACTCAATGGGCGAATGTCCGATGCAGATGATATATCCAAACGGTTGGGGAATGCATTTTCGGGCATGAATACACCAAAAAGCTATTGTGCCACAAACATCGGACTAAGTCATATGAATATCCGGCAGGTTCAAGAATATTCCAATTTAAGGACAGTCGGAAAATCGCTGACGATATCACCATGCTGCGGCAGGCATATAAGCACTAGTAATCATTCGCTGCCGGAGAATCCATCCACGCATCCAAAAACTCGGAGTACCTATCCTCAAGCACCGCCTTGCGCGCGCGCCTCATCAGGTCAAGCAGATAATAAAGATTATGGATCGACAGCAATATTCCGCCCAAGATCTCATCCTGCTTGATGAGGTGCCTTATGTATGAACGAGTGAAGTTCTTGCAGGTATAGCAATCGCAATCGTGATCAAGCGGCGTGAAATCGTGGATGAACTTCGCGTTTCGCATATTCATCCTTCCCGTGCTCGAGAAGGCCGTGCCCATCCGCGCTGTCCTTGTTGGCAAAACGCAGTCGAACATATCAACGCCGAGGGCGACTGCCCGAACAAGCGTTGTGGGGTTTCCCACCCCCATAAGATAGCGCGGCCGATCCTCCGGAAGAGCTTGCGCAACATCGCCGAGGGTCTCAAACATCACCTCGTGATCCTCACCCACCGAATAGCCACCGATGCCAAAGCCTCCGAAGCGGCGACCGCCTTTGGCAAGAGATGTGTTCTCTATCTCAAGAAGACGACGGATCGATTCGAAGCGCAGATCGAGATGCATTCCGCCTTGCACGATACCGAAAAGCGTCTGATCAGGCTTCTTGTGCGCAGCAAGACAACGTGCGGCCCAAGCGCTCGAATAGTCCACAGCCTTCTCCACGAAATCCTTCGTGGCTGGATAAGGCGCACACTGATCGAGCTGCATCACGATGTCGGCGCCAATCTTCTCTTGGATCTCCATGTTTTTCTCCGGCGTCCAGAAGATATCCGAGCCGTCATAGATGCTCTTGAACGCAACGCCGTCATCGGAGAGCTTGACCGTGTCCGCCAGCGAGAACACTTGAAAGCCGCCAGAATCGGTGAGCATCGGACCGTCGTATCCCATAAACGAATGGATGCCGCCGGCCTCTTGCACGATATCTTCGCCGGGACGCATAGAAAGGTGATAAGTATTGGAAAGCACAACCTGAGATTCCAGATCGTGAAGCACGCTCGGAGTTATCCCCTTCACCGTTGCACTCGTGCCCACAGGCATGAACATTGGGGTATGGAAATCACCGTGCGCGGTGGTATACGTCAGCGCACGCGCAGCGCCGGAGGTCGCGTCGATACTGCAATCGAAAAGAGCCATCGAGAACACCCCTCTTACAATCCGGCGGATTCGTGATCGGGCAGCCCTTTAACCCAGCTGTAGAAATCCTCGAACGAACCGTGCTTCACGGAGTCAATGTCAAAATCGATCGGATCGAGCAGGCAATCGGTAACAAGATAGGCATCCGCGCCAAGCTTGCAAAATGCCAGATCCTCAAGCGTATTGTTGCCCACCATGAGCACATCTTGTCCAGAAAGACCGAGCAAGTCGAGGTTTTCCTGATAATAGGTAAGCTTCGGCTTTATTGAGGTGGAGTTCTCATACGATGTCATATGCATGAAAACATCAGGATCCACTCCCGCCCAGCCGAGCCGCTTTTCCACAGCACGCTTGGGAAACATCGGCATGGTGGTGAGAACAAGCGGATAGGCCTTCTCCTTCAAAAGCTCTATCGTCTTCGCGACGAACGGATTGGGCACGACATCGTCTCCTATATGATCGAAATCCGTCTCATAGAATTCGGTGGCGACGTCGTGGGCACGCTCGCGAGATTCAGGATATACCTCAAAGAACGCCTCCCAGAAAACATCGTGGTTGGTCTTATTGTCCTCATGAACCATCATAGCCTTAACGCCCGAGTCAAGCGCTTCGATGAACTTGGCAGCATTCAGTCCGCTTTTACCGGCGAAAACGCCGATTCCTTTGTAATAGTCGCTGAGGAACTTGTCGATATTCATCGGCAGCAGCGTACCGTCAAGATCAAAACATATCGCCTTGTAAGGCTTTCTTGCATCACTCATCGCAACTCCTAGCAGAGGTTTTCGAATTCACGTTTTGCTGTGATAGTATAGCGCGCAGCATGGATAAGATCGCGGACATAAATGATCGATTTGAACCCAACGAAGGCAGTGCGCCCGAAAAGCTGTTACTGCACGCCTGTTGTGGTCCGTGTTCGCTCGAACCGCTGCGCGTGCTCGCCTCGCGCGGCATAAAGACCGCCATCCACTTCTCCAACTCAAACATTGCGCCGATCGATGAGTACGAACGCAGACTCGATGCGATACGCGAGCATGCTCGCGATGTGGGGGTTGAGCTTATCGAGGATGACTACGACAATGCAAAATGGACGCAGACATCCGGGCGCATCGGAGCGGCAGCGCAAGGCACAGATGAGCGTCGGGCGCGCTGTCGCGCATGTTACAGAATGCGTCTTGAGAGAAGCGCTTCATATGCAAAAGAGCACGGCTTCGACTCGCTTGGGACCACGCTTTCTGTAAGCCCATACCAATATGGCGATATCATCTGCGAAGAGCTGAAGCGGGCATGCAAAAGACACGGGATTCGCGCATTTTATGAGGACTATTCGCCGCTTTACGCCGAGGCGACAAGACGCTCGAGGGCCTCGGGGATGTACCGTCAGAACTATTGCGGTTGCCTACTCTCGAAAGATGAGGCGGATACAGAACGCGAGGAGCGCAAAGCCGAGCGTGATGCCATCAAGGCAAAACGCAGGCTCGAGCGGCAAGAAGCGGAGCGCGAGCTCGAGATGAAGCGCAAGGAGCGTCGCCAATACGATGCCAAGCAGGCGAAGAAGCGTGCTGTACTAAAAGCGCTTCGCGAGCAGCGCAAGGACGGTGAGGCTGATGAATGAGACAAGCGAGGCGATCGAGTTAGGCAATGTTGCTAGGTTAGGCGATGTTGCCAGGTCGGGCGATATCAGCGCCGATGAGCGCGAGATGTTCGCCTCCTTCATCCGCATGCGCGATGAGATCGCATCAGAACACGAGAGGATCCGCTGCCAGCTCGAAGACATGAAAGCCACACGTAAGACGACCGCAACATTCAAACAGCTTATGGCTCGAAAACTCACGCTTGCATCGTTTCTGGAAACTTATAGAAAGTATGACCTGCTATGAGAACATCTGATTTCGAATACGACCTTCCTGAAGAACTCATCGCCCAAGAGCCCCACATTCCCCGCGATAAGTGCCGCATGCTCGTTCTCGACAAGAATAGTGGAGCGATAAAAGATGCGATCTTTTCCGACGTGATCGAATATCTGAAACCGGGAGACCTTCTCGTGGCGAACGAGACCCGTGTTTTACCTGCGCGGCTTCTAGGCCACAAACGTGACACCAGAGGAGCCGCTGAGGTGTTTCTGCTCCGCGAAGTCGGCGGAGATGAGCCGAGGACAAACCGTGTTGCTTTTTGGGAGGTGCTCGTGAAGCCCGGAAAGCGCCTAAAGCCTAAAACAGGCGCGATCGTGGATTTTTGCGCTGAGGATGGCAGTGTTGCGCTTTCGGCCGAGGTAGTCGATTGGGCGCGCGACGGACAGCGCGGCGAGCGAGTGGCGCGCATCTCGACGGAGCTCGATTCGCTTGACGAGGCGCTTCATGCGGTGGGAAAAACTCCCCTTCCGCCATATATCAAAGATTATGCCGGAGATGACGAACTCTATCAGACGGTGTATTCCAGAAACGAAAGCTCAGCGGCGGCTCCAACGGCCGGACTGCATTTCACAGAAGAGCTTATACAGATGTGCCGTGCCAAAGGGATAGACTGGGCAACCGTCGAGCTCGAAGTGGGGCTGGACACATTTCGCGTAGTGGATGAAGAGGACCCGCTTGCCCATAAGATGCACACCGAGTTCTACAGCGTCGGAAAAGACACTGCTCTTGCCATCGAGCGATGCAAAGCAAACGGAGGCCGCGTGATCGCCGTTGGCACCACAAGCGTTCGTTCGCTCGAGAGCGCAGCCGCATCGGCGCGTGAGAGCGGATGCGGAAATCTTCTCGCGCCATGCAAGCGCGCCGCAACGTCGCTGTTCATCTATCCGGGCTACGAATTTCAGGTGGTCGATGCCCTGATCACGAACTTTCACGTGCCGCGCTCAACGCTTATGATGCTGGTGTCGGCGTTTGCAGGATATGACAACATAATGTCTGCATACAAACACGCCGTAGATGAGAGATACCGCCTACTGTCTTTCGGCGACGCGATGTTCATCCATTAGGAGCTTTCGCATGTGAGTTCAAGGTGCGTTGATTGTAGGCAATTTGTGCGCATGAAAAGCGCATGCGCACCTACGTTCAACCTGCATCATTATCTTTGCGGTCAACAAGAATCAAGACACCGCGTAGGTGCGCATCCGATTTTGATGCGCACATTTGCGTGTGCCCGCAAAATCAACAAAACGCTTCACTTGCGTAACGAAGAGCGAACAATGGATGTATCCTGAAACCGTCGAGCGTCGGATTCGCCCATAATCCCGATCAGAACACATTCAAATAAAGCCTCAACCAAAGGAGAAATCATGGCTTTCATTTCAGGACTCGTTTTGTACTACAAACCTACCTGCCCATATTGCCATAAAGTCTTGGCCTATATGCAAGACCAAGATATCGAACTTGAGATGCGTAACACGCTAGAGCCGGGCGTTATCGATGACCTCGTTAGCCTTACAGGCAAAACACAGGTCCCCTGCCTTGTCATAAACGGTGAGCCAATGCTCGAATCAGACGACATCATCGCCTATCTGCACGGTCTTGTTGCAGCGAATGAGATCGGCTAGATAAGAAGAGTGCGGGTGCAAGGTGTTACTGAGGGCAGTACGCGAAGAGCTCTGGCGATCGCAACAGAGGCACCACCTGCCCACAGGCCTGCTGACAAATAGGATCGGGGCGGCAAAATGAAGCTCATTCAAGATTTCAAGGAATTCATTAACCGCGGTAATGTGGTGGATATGGCTGTCGGTATCATCATCGGCGCCGCGTTCACCGCCATCGTCACATCACTTGTCAACAACATAATCACACCGTTTATCACACTGATCACAGGAGGCAACGGAACAAGTGTTGCAGGCCTTAAAATACCGGTACCTGGAACTGAGAACGGTATAGACTTCGGCGCTTTCATCGGGGCGATCATAAATTTCCTCATCATCGCATTCATCGTATTTTTGATGGTGAAAGCGTTTAATAATATGAAGGATCGGACAGCGCGCATTCGCGGTAAAGACGGCAAGGAATATGATGAAAAAGAACCTGCTTGCCCGTATTGCTTGGAAAAAGTAGCCGAGGGCGCCACGCGCTGCCCACATTGCACAGCAGAGCTCCCCGAGCCCGCAAAGCCCACCCTAGTGCCGGTGGAGGAATAAAAGCCGAACTCGCGCACGAATCAAACTTGCACACGAGCGTGCATCAAAGACCGAAAACAAAAACGCCCGCCGAAGATCCGACGGGCGTTTCAAATGGTTTATGTAAAACGTGCTTACTTCTTGACAACGTTGCTGGCCTGAAGCTTACCGTTCTGACCAGTCGTGATGTCGAAGGAAACTGCTGCTCCCTCGTCAAGGGTCTTGAATCCATCCATCTGAATCTCAGAGAAGTGAACGAACAGATCTTCGCCATCCTCTTGAGAGATGAAGCCATAACCCTTCTCAGGATTGAACCATTTTACAGTACCTTCAGCCATGCTAATTCCTCTTTTCTGTCCCCGCCGCAGCAGGGTAAAAACCTTGCGAACGGAAAAGTTCCCGCACGCATGCCTTCACTTCGAAAGCGAATCCAACTATACGCTACTTTTGCTCATAAAATGACCGTACCTGAAAGTTTTTCAAAATAATCGCCCATTTTTTACCATACCGTTAAAAAAGCTTCACAACTTCAGATACAACGATCACCTCAATTTGGCTCGGCGTTCCTTCCAATCGGGAAGAAATGAGTCCATAAGCTCATAGAATCTTGGTCCATGACCGCGCTCAAGAAGATGGCAAAGCTCATGGACAACCACGTATTCGAGACACTCAGGCGCATATAAAGCCAGCCGCGTATTGATACAGATCCGCCCGGTAGACGGCTTGCAGCTACCCCAACGCGAGCGCATGTTCCTATATGCAATCTCGCCCGCCTTCACCCCCATCACAGGCTCCCATTTCTCTATGAGCGCAGGAGTGAACGAAGAGACAACATCGCGCCAGAGCTTCTTTTCCTCATCTCCCGCCTCTTCTGCCTTGCTGTGCGGAGAGGCGAGGATCTCTTCTTGCTTGCGACGAATCCAAGATGCCTTCTGCGAGACGAATTGTCGTATGCGTGCATCCGACATTCGCAGCGGGGCGGATACCTCTATACGAGCGCTCGGACTTTTGACATAGATGCTCAGATTTTTCACGCGCTTGCGGCGGATCCGAACCTCAAGATCATCGATAAAGATGAGCTGCTCTACAGGCTTGGCTGAAGTTCGCTTGGACAAAGCATTGTTCCTAGGTATCATCTTGCGCCTCTTTAGCGGAAAGCGCCATCTCATAAGCTAGATTCTTCGCTATCCCCAGCTCCGATGCAGCAATCTTGGCAGCGCTTTTCACCCGCTCGCCATCGGCAATGAGGCGACAGATCAGCTCGTTGGCCTGATTTAGAACATCATCATCTCGAGATCGAGCTTCATCGGCACCGGCAGCATCGATGACGATAACGATCTCGCCTTTTATGCCCGAAGCCTCCTCCATGGTGGCAAAATGCGAAAGCGCCTCTGCGGGCGTGCCGAGATACACCTCTTCATGAAGCTTTGTAAGCTCGCGGCACACGCAAATGCGCCTTTGCGGAAGGGCTTCATTGATCGTACAAAGCGAGTCAAGCAGGCGATGAGGGCTTTCGTAGAAGATAAGCGCAGCATTAAGACTCGCAAGCGAATCGAGCGTCTGGATCTGCTCGGTTTTCTTGCGCGGGAAAAAGCATCCAAAATAATGATTCGGACAAGAAAAACCGCTCGCAACGTAGGCAAGCGTTCCTGCAGAGGCCCCCGGAAGTATCTCACATGGCACAGATGCCTCGCGCGCCGCTGCAATGAGGACTGAGCCTGGATCAGACACGCCCGGCATTCCAGCATCCGTACAATATGCGATGACCTCACCGGCTCTGATGCGCTCGATAACCTCGTCAGTCTTGCTCCGGATAATATTCTCATCAAGGCGGCATAACGGCTTCTTCAAACCGAACGCAGCAAGAAGCTTTCCTGTGACACGAGTGTCTTCCGCATAGACCGCATCACTTGTTTCAAGCACTTTAAGCGCGCGCTGCGTAATATCACCGAGATTGCCTATCGGAGTTGCGACTATGTAGAGCTTTCCATCGTTCATTTCCATGGTATGAATTATATATGAGACACCCCTCGCCCACTCCCGATCGAGCGACACAACGCCAAAATCAACACAGAGCTCACGGACGAGCAACGCATTCAAACGACTGCGAATCCGAAGCTCAACAACCGCCCAAAACCGCAAAGCACAGCCATATAAAGGCATATCTTTTAATCAATATCGAAATAGCTGCACCATAGCGCGTTGTGGTGCGTGGCGTTCTGACATAAGGAGACACCATGAAAAAGCATTTCGCCTTTGGCTCTCTCATAGTTGCATTGCTATTATGCGTCGGCGTCATGGCCGGCATCGCTTTTGCCGTTACACCCACCCATCCAGTGAATATCGGGAACATATCGCAAGGTACAGATGTCGAAAGAATGCTTCCGAAAAAGCCTGTGCCTATCGAGGATATCGACGGGGTCAACAATGAGGACATGGCTGAGGCTTACGAGAAGATCAGAAACACAGCCCAGAGAATCGGGCTTGACTCTGATGCCGATGTGGGACTTGATGACCTTCGCGCGATACAAGAGAGCGCTGAGCTTAGGGTGAACGATGCGAATCCGGCTGATCCTGAGATCGGGATAGAATCAAATGGCCTTGCGCAGTCGTATTCCTCCGAGCAGCCAACGGGCTCTACGAACTATCTCGTGATCGAAGGTTTACAGATCCCGTATGTCGCATCTTTCCAGACGGAGAGCGCGCCTAGTAATACGGCAGGGCTATGGCTAGGCTCGGATGATGTAGATGATGGAACGTGGGGATATTTCATCGGGCATAACCCCGGTGTGTTCACGCCAGTACTATCGCTTGGCGACGGAAGCCCTGTTGGCGTTGTGGATCGAAGCGGAGATGCGCGCACGTACTATATCGCGAAGGTGTTCGATGTGGACAAGGGCACCACTTGGAAGCAGATCGAATCCGATGTCACGCAGTTCGATGAATCTATCATCTTGCAGACATGCATAAACGGCGGTGATCAGTATCGAATCTTTGTCGCAGCCGCCTGATGTGCTCGATTGATCATATTTGACCCATTCATATATGCCATCATCCCCGGGCGGCTTCAGACGATCATTGCACCTTCCGCCAAAACTTCCTGCATCGCCTCGGAAGGAAACTTCCAATCTAGAACTTTCCTCGGGCGATTATTGAGTTGCCATTGAGCTTTGTCCACTTCCTCGTCTGAGACC
>CAJUSF010000056.1 GCA_910588945.1 uncultured Eggerthellaceae bacterium
GGGTTAATCGTTCGACTTGCATGTGTTAAGCACGCCGCCAGCGTTCATCCTGAGCCAGGATCAAACTCTCCGTTCGAAATCCTGGTCTTATGGAGTGTTATCCAAAAACCAAGTTGGATTCAATTGGATCGACGAGGATCTTTGCTTCTAAGAAGTTCAGATCTTTGTGATCGAAATTCGTGATTCGCACGACCGATCATCTTCGAGCTCTTAGAGCCCTCAAATGATGCGATCGCATCTCTACAGTATCCGGTTCTCAAGGTGCTTGATCGATCGCTTTTGCGTCGATCAGATGCGTTTGTGACGCGAACGAATATACTACGCGCATCAAAATCAAAAGTCAACAAAAATTGGAAACTTTTTCGAAAATTTTTTTTGAGAGCGATATTGATGGCCCAAAGCAGGGCATCTTCGCCGGGTGTTTGTTCGCAAAAGAGCAGTACCGACAAAAAGCGTGATACGGAATCTGGCATGAATTCATCCCAGATAAGAAGCAGGCCGCTATAAAAAAAGTTCCGAGCATCGCATGATAAATTCGCAATGCTCGGTGGTGTGAAGCTCGATATCTTTAATGATTCAGACTTAAGGGATGAACCGATGCCAAATAGCGCCAATTCATCCCAATGAGGTGTCCTAGGCTTTCGGAATCTTCAAGAACTTGCGCTTGCCTACTTTGATGACCGCGCCTTGCAGGATCTGCGGATCGACATTGTAACTTTTCGGCTCCATGGCAACATCGTCGATCTTGACACCGCCGCCGTCGATCAGACGACGGGCCTCTCCCGCGCTTGCCGCCAAGCCAGCCTGATTCAAGAACGCCGCCATATAGACTTGCCCGTCATCATTCAAAATGAGCTCTCCATCAAATACCGGAATATCATCGGGAACCTCATGCGATTTGAAGAGCTTGTCGAACGCCTCCTCAGCGGCCACTGCTGATGCTTCATCGTAATAAGCCCCCACGATGTTTCGCGCAAGCGAGCGCTTCACCTTGTTCGGATGCAGCTTGTCCTCCGCAAGATCGGCCTCGATGGCATCGATCTCGTCGACATCGACGGTCGACGCCAAACGGAAGTATTTGACCATCATGTTATCCGGAATAGACATAACCTTGCCGAACATATCATTTGGCTCGTCGGTAAGCCCAATGTAGTTGCCATATGACTTCGACATCTTGCGAACGCCGTCGGTTCCCTCAAGAAGCGGAAGCGTAAGGCACACCTGCGGCTCCATCCCGAGCTTTTCCATGAGCTCACGACCGGCGAGCAGGTTGAAAAGCTGATCGGTGCCTCCAAGCTCGACATCAGCCTTTATTACGACGGAGTCGTATGCCTGCATCACAGGATAGAGAAACTCGTGCAAACTGATCGGCTGACCGGATGTATAGCGGTTGTGGAAGTCGTCGCGCTCAAGGATACGCGCCACAGTGAAGTTGGAAAGCAGCTTCAAAAGCCCTTCCATATCAAGATCGAGAATCCACTCGGAGTTGTATCGAAGCGTCGTCTTCTCCGGGTCAAGAACCTTGAACGCCTGGTCCACGTAGGTTTGCGCGTTGGCCGCGATCTCGTCGCGCGTAAGCTGCGGACGTGTCGAATTACGACCGGAGGGGTCACCAATAAGTGCGGTGCCATCACCTATGATTAGCGTGACCTCATGACCGAGGTCTTGGAACTGACGCAACTTGCGAAGTGGAACCGCGTGCCCCAGATGGATGTCAGGCGCGGTCGGATCCACACCGAGCTTCGCATTCAACGGAGTGCCGCGCTTGAGCTTATCCAACAACGCCTGCTCCGGCACGATTTGAGCTGCGCCCGATCTGATTATGTGAAGTTGCTCTTCAGGAGATAACATCTTGGCCTCCGTAAGTTGTAAGTGTTTCGAAGCTGGAACGCTATGCATTCTAGCAGTTATCATGTCCTGCTGGCCGATCGAAGCCGACGAAACTACAACACGCCTCTGAATAGGTGTCCTGTGGTGGTGTTCGGCAGCTTATCGATATTGCCGCCGCCTGAGCGCACCTGCTTCAGCGCATGGATGAGCCTGCCTGTGGCCTGTGCGGTCTGCTCAGCATCCAGCAATGTAGCATCTATCATGAACCGGCTGACGCCGGCATCGATAAGCTCTTCCAAAGCGCCCATCGCATCGAGCTTGACGCTGTTGTATAGATGCGAGCGCCCTAGTGCATCTGTTACGACCGGGAACTCATACCCCTTGCGATCGCGAAGCGTATGCGGCTTCTTGCGTCTAGCACAATTCGTGCAGTCCTGCGAACAAGGCGCCTCGCTCATAAGCAGACAATGCTCGGTCACCATCAGCTCCTGTGCACCAAATACCGTGATACCGAAATCCATATCGCCCTTTGACGCAACCTCTTTGATCTGATGGATGTTCAACTCCGGCGAAAGCCAGACGCATCTTGCGCCCAATGCATCCGCAACATCGACCGCCGCCACATTGACGACAGGAAGATTCGGGCCGATCTCGACTATGGCTTCCGCATCGAGCGAATGCTGAACAGACGCAAGGCTTGAGGCCACGACCTCATCGCCTGGATGCACGAGATCCCAAACATCGATACCGATACAAGCCTCCCCGTTTGCGTGCGCGCATCCCAATTCCTTCACATCAGATGCACTATCTCCTTCGCAGGAGCCACCAATAATGTCATGATCGACAACAGGCATGACAAGCCTGCATCCTTTCGGATAACCCGCCTGACGTGGGCTTTTGTCCAGCACTCCCGCCGTCTGGGCCTGAGAGAATTTATAGTTGAGCGCGGGAACGTAAATCGAATCCGCACCGACTCGCTTTGCCGCTCGCGCACAATCCGGATTCGTGGCAAGCACCGCAATCTCGATTCCGGATGAAACGCCGACGCGTTCAGATTTACGAGACGAAGAGATCGAAGGAGTCTTCTTCAGATCGCGATCCTTATAGGTTGACAAGATAGCAGCCTCAAGATCTTCGAGTGCCGAGGCTCTGCATCGATGGATCTGAGAATAGCCCAGACCTACACCATCATCTATGTCCACGGTTAGACCAAAGAGGCAAAACGGGGTTGAACCCATGCGATCGACATGCTCTTCCACCTCTTTAGCCGTGATGGCCTTAGAGTGCGCGGCTTCGACGAGGACGCCCTCGGACTTCCCTTCAAAGTGCGTACAGCGCGAGTCTAAGAGCTGATCCAAGCGCAAAGCTATATCGTAAGCTAGCGCCCCACCCTTGCAAGACTCAGCGCGAACAGCCCTTTGAACCTCAGAAGGCGTGGCCACCCTGAAGCTCATTCGCAGCGGTTCATCTAGCTTGAGAGCAACATGTCCGACAACAGGGATTCTCGGCTCGCGCTCATCGTCGACAAATGCCGCAGAGGCAGACCGCACCCTGAACACGCGGTCGTTCTTCTGCACCTTCGCATCCAAATCATCAAGCGGAATATAAACGGTCTTACGACCGGATTCAAAATCGCTAGGCAGCTGATAGACGGTGTTCCCTTTTCGGGTCCAGAATTCCAAAAGATCTCCCGCCTCAAGCGAGATCTCGCACCCAAGGTGGATAATGCCATCGCGAATTGTCTTCACACGTCCAGCGAACTGCCCCCGATTGTTGGGGCGCTGATAGCTCATCATCTCGCCGCTTCGCTCTCCGACAAGATAAGCCGGCGAAAATCCACGCGAAAAGACCGAAGCGAGCTTTTCTTTCTCCTGCTCGGTCGGCCTCACACGAATGCGACGAGCGGTAGACTCGGCTATCGATGTGCGATTGGGACTATCATTGCCGCCCTTATTGCCATCACTATCAAAGCCCTCGACGCCACCTGTGTTTTCGATGCCATCGGTGCCGCCAAGACGCTCGCGCAAGCGATCGAGCGCTTCTCGATAGACCGACACCACCGATGATACATACTCAGAAGACTTCATTCGGCCTTCGATCTTTAGCGAATCCACATTCAAAGAAGCCAGCCGATCGAGATGATCGATAGAGCACAAATCCTTCGGCGAAAGAAGAAAATCGCCGGGAGATTTGAGTTCGCGATCAGGATCAAGCGAATCGATGAGTCTGTAAGGGAGCCTGCACGCTTGAGCGCATAACCCGCGATTGGCCGAACGGCCGCCGATCATAGAAGACATGAAGCACTGGCCTGAATAGCAGATGCACAGCGCCCCATGACCAAACGTTTCCACCTCAAGTCCAAGCTCATGCGCAGCCACGACCAACCGATTTATCTCCGGAAGCGAAAGCTCACGAGCGAGCGTGACCCGCTTCGCGCCAAGTGCAGCGGCGGCCTCGATGCCATAAGAGCTATGAACATTCATCTGGGTCGAAACATGCAAGCGAAGATCGGGAATGCAGCGCGAGATTAGAGCAGCCAGCCCGACATCTTGCACGATAAGAGCATCCACGCCACGCAGATAAGCCCCTCGCGCGCAATCGAACGCGCCGTCGAGTTCATCTGGCAAAATGATCGTGTTCATCGTGACATAGATACGCGAACCACGGAGATGAGCATAATCACAGGCCCGCTCAAGGGTGTCGAGCGTGAAGTTATCCGCATTGCGACGCGCATTGAAGCGGTCGAGTCCGAGATAGACGGCATCGGCGCCGGAACTCACCGCCGCATGAAGCGCTTTCTCATTGCCCGCGGGGGCCAGAAGTTCTGGGATCTTCATATCTATACGACTCAGATGTTCGATCGAAGGCGCTTTTCGCTGTGTGCACAACAAGCTTGCCTAGCGATCCTTTGCACTGTTATCGGCGTCCTCAAGCGTTTGGATGCCTTCGTTATATTGTTCTTGAATCTGTTCGATGCGCCCGGAATAATCCGACGCATTGAAAGGATCATTATACCTAGATGACTCAGCCTCCTCTTTTGCGGCCGTCATCTCGGAGTAAAGATCAATGTAGGCATTGAGCGCGTCCTTTAACTGGTCGCAGCCCTTAATGTACTGATCGCGAAGATCCTTGATGTCTTCCGGAGCCTCAATAGCGGCCAGCTTATCCAATGTTGAAAAAGCATTATCGGCCTGCGTTCTCATGGTGATCGGGTCTTGACGCGAAACCGCATCGTTGAAGCTTTGAAGCCTCTCGTTGAGCTCTTCGACTGCTTGGTTGACCTGCGCCATATATTGGCTACTCGTCATGGGAGCGTCTTCGCCCTCTGTTTGGTTGGAAGCCTGCGGAGCTGTACATCCGGCAAGCGCGAACATGAGCGCGAAAGCGCAGATCGCAATCAGGATCTTCGCAGCTTTATTGGGTTTGGCTGCTTTGAATATATCGTTGAACATGGAATTGGTTGACATCTGTTCTCCTGCATATCAGCGTATGAATCGAAATGGTCTTTGCACTGTGATTAAATGCAAAGACCATACTACATTAAAGATCGCCTTGTTATCGCACTTGTTTATAAAAGATAACGTTGCGTTGCGCCATTACGGCGTTGCCGGAGGATCGGGGTCCGTCGGTTCTGTCGGAGGATCGGGATCTGTCGGCTCTGTAGGGGGTTCTGTCGTAGGCGGCGTTGCCGGGTCTGTCGGCTCAGTTGGAGCGATCGATCCATTGCTATGGCCAGGATCTTCGTTCTCATCGCCTTCGTCTTCTTCCTCCTCCTCGTCTTTCGACCAGCCTCCAGTGCCGATGTGGTTCTTGGTGTCCACATACTTCTCTATATAGTCCGGAGCGGGCGCTTCCTTGAATTGCTCAACCGGCATTCCTTGCAAAATGCGGTTCATGAAGTCCGCAAAAGCACTGGTGACCGTCATATATCCCGGGATAGCTCTTGCCTGCGAGTACACATCTGCACGCTGGCCCAGCCAGAAAGCAGCTGTGATAGACGGCGTGCATCCGATGAACCAGTGATCCTTCCTGTCATCGGTTGTGCCGGTCTTTCCGGCAACAGGTTGTCCATTGGACAGGCGAGCCTCGTATCCGGTTCCGCCAGATGCGCTAACAACGCCTTCCATAGCTTGGATCGCAGCATAGGCAACACCCTCGGAGAGCACTCGCTCGCCTTCCGGATGGGAATTATCAACGATGACGTTGCCGTCCTTGTCGGTGATAGACACGATACATTGCGGTTCGTAATACGTGCCGCCATTCGCGATTGTGGCATAGGCGTCTGCCATCTCGAGCGGAGTTGTCGAGTTGATGCCGAGCGTGAGGCCCGCAACTTCCTGAAGCGTTCCCTTAAGGCCGAGACGCTGCGCCATCTCTTTCACCTTATCCACCCCGACAGACATCAGTAAACGGACGAACGCAGTGTTCGATGAGACCGCAAGCGCCGATGCGATAGAACGAGTGCCGTAATCGTGGTTGTCGATGTTGTGGACCTCATTTGCGCCCGGAAGTTCCATGCTTGCGCCTGCGTCGATCATCGTCTCAGGATCAATACCTGCCTCAAGGGCCGCAAGATATGTGAACACTTTGAACGACGATCCGCACTGGCGTCCGGACGAGCCTTCACCTGTAGCCATGTTGACCTGCTGGTTGTCAAAATCCTTGCCGCCAACCATGGCCTTGATGAACCCATTCTCATTATCGATGGCGACCATAGCCACTTCGAAATCAGACCCCACTTGCTCTACCTTCTTGGCAGCAGCAGCCTCGGCAGCCTCCTGATACTCGACATCGAGCGTGGTAATAATGTTGAGTCCACCCTCAAAAATATCAGCCACGGAGAAGTCGTACTTGCCGTCCTCGTTGAGAAGCTGATTGCGCACATAACTTGCGAAATACGGATATGCAACTATGCCGTTGGTGGAAGGCTCTGTGGCATTTAGTACGATTTGCTCGGCCTTGGCGGCATCCGCTTCCTCCTGCGTGATATAGCCGTTAGAGACCATCCTGTCCAAAACCAGATTGCGCCTTGAGAGGCAATTTTCCGCATGATCGATAGGGTTGTTGTATGTCGGCGATTGCGGGATGCCTACGAGCGTGGCCGCCTCCGCCAAAGTCAGATCGGATGCGTTCTTGGAGAAATAACGCTCGGCCGCCGCTTGGATTCCATATGAACCTGAACCGTAATTGATAGTGTTGAGATACATCAACAGGATCTCGTCCTTGCTATACATCTCCTCCATCTTCGTGGCGATGAACATCTCGCGCAATTTACGCTTGAACGAGATCTCATTCATCTCCTCGGAAAGAATCGTATTGCGGACGAGCTGCTGCGTGATCGTGGAGCCGCCCTCAAGCGCACCACCTGTGATGTTGTTGACCAACGCGCGCATGGAGCCGTAAAGGTCAACGCCTTGATGGGTGTAAAAACGTTCGTCCTCGGTAGCGACCGTTCCGTTCAAGACATATTCGCTGACCTGATCGATCTCGACCGGTTCGCGATTCTCGAGCTGGAACTCAGCCAAAACGGTCTTGCCGTCCGAAGCATACACGGTAGATGTAGCAGAGGTGCTAAACGCCTCCGAATTGGTGTAGTCGGGAAGGTCTTGAAGCCAAGTGTTGGCAAGCGCCGCAGCGCCGATGAAAAGGGAGATGAAAACTGCAGCTATGATCGCCAAGATAGAAAGGACAATGGCCTTGCCGTTCTTCTTCCTGATATTGTAACGACCTTTGATCGCTCTAGAGCCCACTTATACCTCCAGTTCATGGTTTTGCAGCATTGTATCACCTGCGCGGTTTTCGCTGAAACAGAGGGTGGCGCGATTACAAGATTGGTACACATTTTTCGCATTTGCGGCCTAGGTAGTCAAGCGCATTGACTTTGCGCGTGGCGCCCATACGAAAACGAGCCCCGCGCCAAATGCGTAAGGGCCCGTTAGAAATGTCTTCTGATCGGAGAGACGCGCAGATACCTATGCGCAGATACCCCGATCCTGATCGAGCTTTTCTGTGGCCAGAGACATCTGATCTTTGACCGCATTCGGCGAGGTGCCGCCGAATGTGCGCCGCGCATCCACGATAGCCTCAAGATCCAAGCAGCCCACTATATCCTCTTCGAAAAGATCGCTTTCGGCTTGGAAGTCCTCAAGTGCCAAATCCTCCAGCCCACACTGCCTTTTATCGCACAGAAGCACAAGGTGGCCCACCACCTCATGAGCACGGCGAAACGGCATTCCCTTCTTGGCGAGATAGTCGGCCACATCGGTTGCAGCGAGGTAACCCTTGGAAGCCTCTGCAAGCATCGCATCGGGGTTGAGCTGCATCGTGGAGATCATTCCCGCTGCGCATACATAGCAATCCTCAAGCGTATCGGCCGCATCCATGGCGCCTTGCTTGTCCTCCTGAAGGTCTTTGTTGTAAGCCAAAGGAAGAGATTTCAAGGTGACCAAAAGCGCAACCAAATCCCCGATGACGCGTCCAGATTTCGAGCGAATGAGCTCTGCGAAATCAGGGTTTTTCTTCTGAGGCATGATCGATGACCCTGTCGAATACGAGTCGGAAAGCGTTATGAATCCGAATTCAGCACTGGACCAAAGAATGATCTCTTCGCATAGACGGCTCAAATGTATGCACGATACGCTGCAAGCATACATGAGGTCGAGCAGGTAATCACGATCCGACACCGCATCGAGCGAATTTGGGATAGCGTGGTCGAACCCGAGTTGCTCGGTGGTGAATTCGCGATCTAGCGGATAGGTTGTACCCGCGAGCGCAGCTGCACCAAGCGGATTTGCATCGGCCGCGATATAGGCCGCCTTCAACCTGTCAAAATCGCGTGTAAGCATCCAAACATAGGCAAGCATATGGTGCGAAAAAAGCACGGGCTGAGCATGCTGCAGATGCGTATAGCCGGGCATGATGACATCCATGTTGCGATTCGCTTGGTCAACTAGCGCCTCGCGAAGCGAAATATTGGCCTGCATGAGCGATCGCGCGCGTCCCTTCATGTAAAGACGCGTGTCGGTAGACACCTGATCGTTCCGTGAACGCCCCGTATGCAGCCTTGCCCCCGCGTCGCCTATTCGGCGCGTCAGCTCGCCTTCGATCGCCATGTGTATGTCTTCATCATTTATGTCGAAGATGAAGTCGCCTGCCTCGATATCCTTGCGAATGGACTCAAGCCCATCAACTATTGCCTGCGCATCGCCCGCAGAGATTATCCCTTGCTTTGCAAGCATCCTCGCATGAGCGATAGATCCATCGATATCCTCAGAATACATCGCTTTGTCAACGGGAAGGGAAGCACCGAAGCGCTGCGTGAATTCATCGACGCCTTCCTCAAAACGACCTGACCACAACGCTGCCATGCTTATTCCTTCCCTGATATTTCTGATCTTGACCGGTTTATTTGCCTAGCTGATGCTAGATGACCTATTTGGAGAACTCGTCAACGCTGGAGTCAACATCAGCCATCTGCTCCGGGATTGCATCCATCTTATGGCGATTGATCGACCAGACGCGGTTCCTCAAAGTAGTAAGCTCGATGAAGCCCTTCGCAGCATCATGATTGAAGCTGTCATCAGCATCATAGGTAGCAAGACCGTAATCGTAGAGCGAGTAGTCGCTCTTTACGCCGACGACGTCACAATTTCCCTTATAGAAGCGCATACGAACAACGCCGGTAACGCATTTTTGCGTCTCGTCGAAGAATGCATCAAGGGCAACCTTTAGCGGCGAGAAATACATAGCGCTGTATACGATCTCCGCCCACTTCTGCTCAGCTCCGAGCTTGAAGAGAAGAAGATCGCGCTCGAGCACCATATCCTCGAGAGCCTGATGTGCCTTAATGAGCGCGAGGGCACCCGGTGCCTCATAGCACTCACGGCTCTTCACGCCCACAACACGATCCTCGATCAGATCGAGCCTGCCGAATCCATTCGAGCCTGCAACCTCATTCATCTTGTAGATGACATCAAGATAGCTCATCGACTTGCCATCGATAGCGCAAGGCACGCCACCTTTGAACTCGACCTCGACATAGGTGGGCTCATCCGGTGCCTCTTGCGGGCTGACCGTCATTTCCCAGATGTCATCCGGCGGCTCATTCCATGGGTTTTCAAGAACGCCGCACTCGATAGCACGACCCCAGATGTTGTCGTCGATAGAGTACGGCTTGGCAGTTGTGGTCGGCACCTCAAGTCCGTGTTCCTTTGCCCACTCCATCTCCTCATTGCGGGTGTGAAGATCCCACTCGCGAACAGGCGCGATGATCTTGAGCGACGGATCAAGCGCCAGCACACAGGACTCGAAGCGTACCTGATCATTGCCCTTTCCGGTGCAGCCATGCGCTATATATTTCGCACCGAACTGATGCGCGACATTGACAAGATGCTTTGAGATGACAGGACGGGAAAGCGCTGAGAGGAGCGGGTATTTATTCTCGTACAAGGCGTTGGTCGCGAGTGCGCAGGTAAGATATTCGTCGGCGTATTCCTCGCGCATGTCCACAACGATGCAGTCGATCGCTCCAGATGCGAGAGCGCGCGCCTTGACCTTCTCGAGACCTGAATGCTCTTGCCCTACATCGCCCACTACCGCAACGACGTCCAAATTCAACTCATCGATCAACCACTTGATGCAAACGCTTGTGTCCAAGCCGCCACTGTATGCAAGTACTGCAATTTCCTTCTCTGACATTTCTTTCCCTTCTTAGTTTTCCAATATTGCTAGATATATCAAGACCGCTTGCGCGGATTGTTTTTTACTTCGCTTACTTCGCGATCGTTATAAGGCCGCTGAATCTTCGACCTGCCTTCCAATGGCCGCTTTGAGCCGCTCGATGAAAGTATCTACATCTGAACTCGTGCAGATCAATGGCGGAAGGAAACGCAGAGTGTGTGCGCCGGTTGCATTGATCACAAGACCTTCATCGAGGGCCGCGTCAACTACGCTCGGAGCATCGATGCCCTCTTTCAGGTCGACCGCGACCATAAGGCCAAGCCCGCGGACCTCCATGACTTCACGAATTTGATCGAGCTGCTCCTTCAAATAGACGCCGGTCTCAATGATGTTATTGGTGAAACTAGCGCTGCCCATCTCGTCCAAAGTTGCCAATGCTGCCGCCATGGCGATGTTGCTTCCTCCAAAGGTGGAGCCATGCTGTCCCGGCTGTAGAACATCACCGAAATGCCCTCTAGCTGCACATGCTGCGGCAGGAATTCCGGATGCGATACCCTTTGCGATCGTGACAACATCGGGCATGACCTCGTAGTTCTGGAAAGCAAACGGCTTTCCGGTACGATACGTGCCACTTTGGACCTCATCGAATATGAGAAGCGCGCCGTATTCTTCGGTGAGCCTGCGTGCCGTCTTCAAGAACTCTTCGTTGCACACGTGCACACCTGATTCGCCTTGAATAGGCTCGATCATAACGGCGCATATGGACTTGCCCAAGCGATCGAATATATCCTGCAACGACTCACAATCGTTGATCGGAGTAGGCATGAACCCTTCAGGTATCGGCTCGAATCCTTGGTGGAACACCCGCTGTCCTGTAGCTGCGAGCGTTGCAAGTGTTCGCCCGTGAAAGCTTCTCACCAACGTGATGATGAGCGATGCAGGATCAGAGTGCATGGCTTCATCGGAGCTCATAGCACGCTTTTTCGCATAGAGGCGAGCGAGTTTTATGGCGCATTCATTAGCTTCTGCACCGGAATTGGCAAAGAAACACTTCCAATCATCAGCACCGTCATCGGCTTGTCCGAGCGCAAGATGAGAATTAGAACCACCTCTGGTTTCCTCAGCGTTCAATAGGTCAGAGATGCGTTTTGCCACCTCGCCGCGTTTCTCGATGTAAAAATAATTGCTCACGTGAATGAGCTTTTCGGCTTGGTCTTGGATCGCTTTCACAATGGCCGGATGACAATGCCCAAGCCCGCACACACCGATTCCTGAAAGAAAATCGAGATACTCCTTGCCGTCAGAATCCTTGAGAACCATGCCTCTGCCTTCAACGAATTCGACAGGCTTTCGGCCAAACGTATGCATGACATAGCTGGACTCGAGTTCTCTTTCGTTCTCAAGTGTCATCTAAATCCCCCTCTTTTCGGTGAGTTTTGAGGCAAAGTTGCCAAGAGGCGCCGCGTCGAACGTGTGTGGCGTCGTCGAGTTGGTGACCATAGTGCCAATGCCTTTATTCGTTAGCGTCTCCAGCAGAAGTGCGTGCTGGATAGTGCCGTTGACGATATGCGCACGATGCACGCCCTCGTCAAGCGCACGTATGCACGATTCCAGTTTCGGGATCATGCCTGTGGAAATGATGCCGGATGAGATCATTTCTCTCGCCTCGTCGGCAGACAGATATGCGATAAGCGAATCCTGATCCGGATAATTCTCGTATAGTCCGTCGATGTCCGAAAGGAAGATGACCTTATGCGCCCCTATGGCTGCCGCGATATGACCCGCCGCAACATCGGCGTTGACATTATAGACTTGACCGTCATCTCCTATAGCGATCGAAGCGATGACAGGTATGTAGTCAGAAGAGACTAGATCTTCTATAAGCGAGTTGTTGATATGGACGATCTTACCCACGCGACCGAGCCTCTCGCTTGCTCGCGTAGCCACGATCGTTCCCGCATCGGTTCCACATATTCCAACAGCCATGTTGCCGTGCTGATTCATAGCCTGCACAAGCTGTTGGTTTACCTCGCCTGTGAGCACTCGACGCACGACCGCCATGGCCTCGTCGGTGGTAACACGCTGGCCATCTACGAATTCGACCGGAAGCCCTTCACGCTCCATTGCAGCATTTATCGCTTTGCCGCCACCATGTACGATAACAGGGTTCACCCCGATGATCTTCAGAAGCACGATATCCGCCATGACCTTCGCGCGAAGATCAGCATCCACCATAGCGGCTCCGCCGTACTTGATGACTATGGTCTTGCCGGTAACGTTTTTGATCCAGGGCATCGCTTCACTGAGCACCTCACCTGTGATGCTCGACACGCCGTTAGGCCGCGATTCCTTATCGTATTTCATCTCTTCTTCCTGTTCCTTTAGCATTTTGTCACGCACCATATTAAACCTACTAGCTGCGATAGTCAGCGTTTATGGATATATAGTCGTGCGTGAGGTCGCATGTCCACACGGTAGTAGACGCCTCGCCCTCTCCAAGATCCACGAATATCTTAATCTCGGGGTCTTCAAACTTGCGAAGAGCCTCATCTTCGTCAAATTCTTGCGTAAGACCTTTTTTACAAACAGGCATTCCCATGATGTCGATATCCACATTCTCCTGCGAAAAGACTGCGCCGGATTTGCCGAGCGCGGCTGCTATCCGACCCCAGTTGGCATCGCGACCGGCGATAGCTGTCTTCACCAGCGGAGAATTGGCTACCGCACGAGCTGCCAGATCGGCATCCGCCTCGTTTTTAGCACCGATGACATCGACCGTAACGAGTTTGGTAGCTCCTTCGCCGTCTTTGGCCATATCGCGTGCGAGCTTTATGCAAACGGAAGACAACGCCTGAACGAATGCGCCGTACGCTAAAGAGCCTTTCACGAAATCCTGCTGCGTAAGTCCGGAAGATGAAGCCGCTCCCGATGCCATGAGGATGCAAGTGTCGTTGGTGGAAGTATCGGAATCGACCGTTACTTTATTGAAACTGACAGATGTTGCCTGCGTAAGAGCTGAATGAAGGTCGATATCCGCGATAGGCGCATCGGTGGTGATGACGGCGATCATGGTGGCCATGTTCGGCATTATCATGCCCGAGCCCTTTGCCATTCCCCCGACCGTAAATGTATGAGTAACGCCATCAGTTAGCTCGAACTCACATCTGGCCGCGCACTGTTTGGGATATGTATCGGTAGTCATGATGCCATGCGCAGCATCCACTCCACCCTCTTCAGACAGCGCCTCAACTGCAGGAGCAATGCCTTCTTCAAATGGACGCAGCGGCAGCTCCACACCGATGACGCCGGTGGATGCGACGAGCACTTCACCTGACGGACATCCTAGAGCATCACCCACGATTTCAACCTCAGCTTGGGCGACCTCAAGCCCATGAGTTCCGGTTGCCGCATTGGCGTTGCCAGAGTTGATGACGACCACCCTCATGCATCCATATCCGAGATTTCCCGAGCTAGCTTCGAGTTGATGCTTCGAAAACCGTACCGGCGCCGCACAGAATACGTTTTGAGTGAACACCGCTGCCGTAGCGCATGGCTCGTCGGCCACCACGAGCGCCAAGTCCTTACGATCCGGGTTAGCGCGAAAACCAGCATGAACGCCGCTAGCCTTGAAGCCCTTTGCGGAAGTCACTCCGCCGTTCTCTATGAATGAGACGGTGATCCGAGCCTGATTATTCTGAATATCCACATTCATCATGAAACCCTATCGATCAGATGGCCTTTGCAATATTGGAAAGGCCCGCCGCCTGCGGCAATCCGAATACTATGTTCGCGCACTGAACGGCTTGACCAGCGGCGCCTTTGCCAAGATTGTCTATTGCGCATACCGCGACTAGTACCCCCAACTGAGAATTGTATGAAAGTCCAATCTGTGCGTTATTCGTTCCGATGACCGATGCCGTGCGGGGCTGTTTACCTGCATCGAGAACGCAAACGAACGGAGAGGCCTTATAAAAATCCTTATAAAGGCTCACAAAATCCTCTGTCGTTGCAATGCCTTGGGCAAGCCCTGCATCGATCGGAATTGTAACGGTAGAGAGCAACCCTCTATTTAGCGGAGCCAAATGCGGCGTGAACACCAGCCGATTTGGAATCTCTAGGATCTGCTCAATTTCGGGAGTATGCCTATGAGTAGTAACGCCATATGCTTCCAAATTCTCATTTGCAAAGCAGAAGTGCGTCCTTTCGCAGGCCCTCTTTCCAGCCCCAGTGACGCCAGATATCGCATCTGCAACAATGAGAGCATCCTCTTTAACAAGATTGCCGATCAATGCCGGAGCGGCTGCAAGCGATGTTGCCGTTGGGTAGCAACCGGCACACGCAACGAGCACTGATTCGCCTGACGCATAGAGCCCAGCTGCTCTTCTTATCTCTTCGCCTTTGATTTCGGGGAGGCCGAAGGCGGACTTTTCAAGCAATGCCACTTCGGTATGTGGGGTCGAATACCACTTTGCGTAAACATCCGGATCCTTTAGACGGAAATCTGCAGAGAGGTCTATGACGACCGTGCCTGCATCGATCAAAGCTGGAGCAACGCTCATCGCAGCCGTGTGTGGTACCGCCAAAAAGGCCACATCTAAAGAACCGAGATCCGCATCGGCGTTTTTTGTAAATTCAAGAGCCGTCGAGCCTCGAAGCGCAGGATACATCTCATCTATTCTTACTCCTGCATTGGCATCTGAAGTGGCACACACCAATTCGAAATCAGGGTGACCAAGCAAAAGGCGAACCGCCTCTATTCCGGCAAATCCTGCCGCACCTACAACTCCAGCTCTGAACGTCATATCAAAATCTCCTTGCAAACTCTCGATGATCAGTGGCGGGGCTGTTGACCCCTGCATCGTTTGACCCTGCTCATTGGCATCAGATTCATTGATACGGGAATCACCTTATAAGTCTCGATCGACAGATCTATGATCATAATGATTGTATGGATCTTCACAGATAAGACCGATCGCACCAAAGGACGCAATGATGGGGTCATCACAAAATGAAAACGCGCGAAGCAGCTTGATTTGCATCACTGCCGGAATCTTTCGGCTCGGATCCATCGACAAGAGCGGATCGACCTGACCTTGAAAGCTCGGCTTCAGCGATGAGAAGCTGTCGCGCTAAGAACGTCGTCGAGGGCGCACCGATAATACGGCGCTTGCAATATTTGTCGTGATCTCTAACATCACGATATGCCCTCATTTCCAAGTATTGACGTTATTTTTACCATCGAAGTGCTAACATGAGCGCTTCGATGGATTATTGTACACAATTTTTCAACGTATAGCATAAAAACATGCCATGAAATTGCTTCTTTGATCGATCAATTGCAAGCGATCAGGCGGCAGGACACAGGAGAACGTGATGTCAAAGAACCAACCGGCACGACAGAGCAATATCGATGCGCTGGTGAAATACTTCGAGAGCGGAATCAAGACCGAAGGCAATGCCCTCGGTATAGAGCTTGAGCATACACTTGTGCATAAAAATGGTGATCCCGTTTCCTACACGGAGGAGTTCGGTCAAAAATGGCTGCTCAAAGAATTAGAGCGCTACTTTCCTGAAGAGATGATTGACGATGACGGCGATCTCATAGGCTTAGCTCGAAATGGATCCACTGTCACATTAGAGCCTGCTGCACAACTGGAATTCTCAGCCGGACCCTTTACTGATCTGCAAAAAGCCGAAGACAGCTTCAAGCGGTTTGAGAGTGAAGTGGTAGACCTGATCAGTCCGCACGATGTCTTTCTGCTGAGCCCGGGCTATCACCCAACAAGGCGCGCTATCGACTTGGAGTTGATCCCTAAGGTTCGCTACGACTATATGAATAAGTATCTGGGTAGCATATCGATGTTCGGGATATGCATGATGCGCGGAAGCGCAGCGACACAAGTGGCTATAGATTTCACATCAACCGAAGACTGCTTGCGGAAGCTCAAGCTTGCAAGCGCATGTGTTCCTGTTTTCTCGCTGATCTGCGACAATTCTCCGATATTCGAAGGCGAAGTACGTAAACATGAGATGGTCCGCACCGAAATCTGGGAGAAATGCGATCCCGATAGATGCGGAATAGTCGACGGCGTAATGAGCCCTGATTTCACCTTGGAGGATTACGCAGAATACATCTTGGACACACCGGCCATCATAGATGTATCAAGCGGCAGTCAAGTATTCTCTGAAAAGACGTTCGGTGAGATCTATGCAGACAAAACGATGGAAAAAGCCGACATCGAACACGCTCTGTCGATGTTTTTCAACGATATACGTCTTAAAACGTACATCGAGATAAGACCCGCCGATGCGATGCCCATAGAATATGTAGTCGCATATGCGGCATTGATCAAAGGTCTTTTCTACGACGAAACATCTTTATCCCATATGGAGTCGATTTTCGAAGAGGTGAGCGAAAAGGATATCGCTGAAGCGAAATCCTCTTTGATGGAAAACGGGTATGACGGCAAAGCTTACGGTCATCCAGTAAGCGAAATTGCGGATGAGCTTATCAGCCTCGCCTCTGCATCGCTTAATGATAAGGACTTAGAACTCCTTCGACCCTTGGCTCAGCTTGTTGCCGACCGAACGACTCTAGCTGCAATGGCACTTGAGTAACTCTATGTTATATTCGATACAACGATGGAATTCCTGAAAGGAATGAATATGAGCAATGAAGGAAAAATAGTAAAGATCCACTACACCGGAACCTTGGATGACGGTTCGAAATTTGACTCTTCCTACGATCATGGTGAGCCGATCGAGTTCACCTGCATGGCCGGCGACGTTATCCCAGGATTTGACAATGCAGTCCTAGACATGCAGGTCGGTGATAAGAAAACGGTGCATCTAGAGCCCGCAGATGCCTATGGCGAGGTACGCGAAGACCTTATCCAGAAGGTGCCGGTTGAAAACGTCCCGAATGCGGATCAGCTTCCTGTAGGAGAGACCGTTTATATGCAAGGACCTGATGGGATGCCTTTCCCGGTTCAGGTTGCGGGCATCGAGAATGGTATCGTAACTTTTGACATGAACCACCCATTAGCCGGCAAGCCTTTGAATTTCGAGCTCGAACTCGTTGAGGTCAAAGACGCAAAATAAAAAAATCGTCTTAACTTTGTAATTCTATTTAGGGGCGGATCGAGCGGTCCGCCCCTTTTATTTGATTGTCAAGGTTCTTTCACCATCCGACGCTTCAAGCATCGGATCGATCAACTTGCATACATCGATGCATAAGGTCTCGACGATTCAGGGATCAGTTTGTAGAAACCATCCCCTGTCACAGGGGCCCCTTCATTCGTATCTCCTGCAAAAAAATGGTTGTAATTGGAAAGGACCTCATTGAGAAATTCCTTATCGGCCTCATCGACTTCTTCAACCATCAATCCTGGGGCCACAGAGTCACTATCGATCCTATTCTTAAGATAGATCACTCCTCCATGCATTCCCGTTGCAAGATACCTTTCAGGCTTGCCTAAAAGAACTATCACACCTCCGGCCATATATTCACCTAGAAAAGATCCTGCATCACCTCCGATGACTATGACGGGCTTTTTGTCTTCATACTGCTTCATATTGATACCAACCCGCCATCCGCAGTCATCTCGTATGTAGATGCTTCCACCGCGCATTCCGTATCCCGCAGCATCTCCGCAGCGACCATGCACGACTATTAGCCCATCATTCATCGTGTTGCCGATCTGATCTTGAGAGTTCCCAAACACCTCGATCGTGCCGCCATCCATAAAACAGGCCATATCATTTCCGGGAGTGCCGTGTATCTCGAGCTTCTTACCACTGCGCATCGCACATCCCAAATATCTTTGGCCTTCTGTATCCACCAATCGAACGTTGTCGCTTCTATCAAGCGCAGCTCTTACCGCTTCATTGGCCTCAGTAAAATGTGATGTTCCGAGATCAACGGTTTCAAACACTTCATTACTCTCCAGCATATTTGACTCCTAAGATCTCTAGCTCCTTCTCATTGAGACCGATCCCTCTTAGCATCAATCTGTTTCCGCGGAGGCTATCTATTGCGTTTATACCCATTCCGCCCATCATCTCTTCGATCTCTTTATTCCAAGCACGAACCATATTCTCTATGCGCTGCGCAGCGCTCTGTGGATCGAGCCTTTTCGTCAGTTCAGGTTTTTGGGTTGCAATACCCCAGTTGCACATTCCACTTGAACAGTCTTGGCATTGATGACAACCGATAGCTATCAAAGCTGCCGAGGCTATATATACGGCATCCGCACCTAGCGCTATGGCTTTCACGACATCAGCCGAACTTCTGACGGTTCCTCCGGCAACCAAGCTAACAGTAGAACGTATGCCTTCATCGCGCAGACGCTGATCCACCGATGCCAATGCAAGCTCTATCGGAATACCGACGTTATCCCTGATACGTTTTGGCGCAGCTCCGGTGCCTCCTCGGAAGCCATCGATAACGATGATGTCCGCTCCGGCGCGAGCCATACCGCTTGCTATAGCTGCAATGTTGTTCACGGCGGCGACTTTAACTGCGATCGGCTTACGATAAAGCGTGGCTTCTTTGATGGAATACACAAGCTGGCGAAGATCTTCTATCGAATATATATCGTGATGGGGAGCCGGAGATATCGCATCTGTTCCTTGTGGGATCATCCTTGTCTGCGACACCTTGGCATTTATCTTCTCACCCGGAAGATGACCGCCGATCCCCGGCTTCGCACCTTGTCCGATCTTTATCTCTATAGCTTTTGCCGTATTCAGATAATGCGGGTCAACCCCAAATCTACCCGAAGCAACTTGAACTATCGTATTCTCAGAATAAGCTTCGAGATCCTTATGAAGCCCGCCTTCTCCTACATTGAAAAATGTTCCAAGATTTTTAGCGGCTATAGCCAAAGCCTTCTGCGTGTTCAACGAAACCGATCCGAAGCTCATAGCTGAGAACATTACCGGCATGTTGAGCTTTAACTGCGGAGGCAGCTTTGTGATTACCTTGTGCTTTCTTTCATTTACTTTAAGCATGTTAGGGCGGCTTCCGAGAAACACGCGGGTCTCCATCGGTTCACGCAACGGATCGATCGAAGGATTAGTAACTTGGCTGGCATTTAACACCAAGTGATCCCAAAAAACCGGATATGGCTTCGGGTTTCCCATGGAGGACAGAAGGACGCCTCCTGTCTGAGACTGCTTCGCGATATCTTGCATAGCCGACTGCGTCCAACTCGAAGAGCCTGTTGCAACTTGGGGCCAATCGGTTATCGTTATAGCCTGCGTAGGGCATACGACCACGCATCTCTGACAATTAACACACTTTAGGTTGTCCGAGACGATAACGTTGCGCTCATCATCAACCTTGTTAACCCCATAAGAACATTCGCGGACGCATTTCTTACACATCACACAATCGATCGCATCGTGACGTACCTTGTATTTTGGAAGAATATAATCCAACATCCTACATATCCTTCCTACTACGTGGCTGAACGCCTACTTCATGTTTGAAAGGCTTTTCTTTGGCAGGGATATTCTCGGAAGATTCGCCGCTCTTTCGCTTTACCACCTCATCAAGCTGGATCACGAACGGCTCACCACCGCCAATCGAGCGCACGTTTTCGGCATCCGGACAAACCACTTCGATAGCAGCTTGTTCGCTTGCCAGATAAACCATGCTGCCTTTCTCTGCGACCATCAATGCACGAAGTTTCAATCTATCGTTTAAGGCAAGTAACCCTTCATCTGATCCTAATATCACCGAGAAAGGCCCGTTGACCAAAGCGCTAGAGTAAACAACTCTAAGCGCTGTCTCATAGGCGGCCAGCTCCTCAGGCATGTTGTCTATATCCTCCCAAGATGGCGCCGTCATGATATGTGCCGCCATTTCCTGCGAGAATCCGCAATGTCGAGAAAGAAAGTCGAACAGATAGGTGATGACCTCGGTATCGGTCTGCAGTTCACAGTCATAGCCAAACTGCTCCACATATCGACGATTCGCATCGTAGCTCGATATTTCACCGTTGTGGACCACCGACCAATTAAGCAATGTGAACGGATGGGCTCCACCCCACCAGCCGGGAGTATTGGTCGGGAATCTTCCGTGCGCCGTCCAAGCCCAAGCCTTGTAATCCTGAATTCTGTAGAACTCCCCGATGTCTTCCGGATAGCCCACACCTTTGAACGCGCCCATATTCTTTCCCGAAGAAGCCACGAAAGCTCCGTCAATCCGCGCGTTTATATGAAATACATGCTGCATCGTGTATTCTGCTTCATCCATACCGCTCATATTCAAGCGCATCGGATGTGGAGCCACAAAATAGCGCCATATATCAGGAGGATTCTTAATGGATTCGATAGACTCTGTAGGAATACGTTCCTGCTTTTCGCTCATGAAATAGATATCCAGATATTCCTCTGTCGCCCGCCGAGCCTCATCGCTTTCATACATGATGTGAAACGCATAGAGGTCTCTGTATTCCGGATATATCCCATATGCAGCGAATCCGCCTCCAAGACCATTTCCTCTATCATGCATCAACGCTATGGAGCGCAGGATGTCGCCTCCATCGTGGCGAGCACCGCTCTTATCCATGATCCCTGAAATGGCGCATCCGGATGGTATTCTGACTTCGCCTTCCTTAGGCCCTTTGTGCTTGAACATCGAGTTTCCTTTTAATTAGATAGACCACATTGGATTTGGATGGCTACACCTCAAGCGCAAGCCTCCAAATGTGAGTCAAGTTTACATAAACTATGTTTCGCTCAAATTTGCTTCATGTTTCGAGCGTGTTACATATCAAACCGGCAACTATAACCTTTTGCCGGGCGATACCACATTGCGAAACCATCCCATCAAGCGGCTTCACAAAGCAATGTCAATGACTCGATAGAATCGACCCAACCGTTGTAGTTCATCAATGACGCTATTTCGAAAAGCCTGTCCTTATAGTCGTCATCAAAAGAATCCAAAGTTTCAAGGGGAATAGGAGAAACATCCTGTCTTCCTATAATCTTATCGGCAGCGTTTCCAAAAAAGCCATTGTATGTAATAGTCCAGAAAACACTCGCCAAGATGCAATACCTCTCGCGTTCGCAGTAGGTGCGCGGAAGCCAGATCTTGCGTTGCATGGTGGCAGACCATTGTTCATCCTCCAAGACGCATATATCCTCTAGCAAGCCTGTTTCCATTGCCATCTCAAAAGGATCTATGCCGTTTTTCAAGATAGGCTGATGCCGATGCTCCGGCACAAGGCGCACTTTACCGCCTATATCACGAATCACCCGCATAGCCTCTTCAAGCCTTGAACAATCCAGCAGCCGCGCATCCAGCCTTCTTATAAAAGAATGGCCATCATTTGACACGCTGAACGTCTCAAAAGGGACAATCATCTTATTTGGGGGAACAGGCTGAGTATTGCTGTAACCCGGTGGAGCAAACTCAAAATGTTGTGAATGATTCGCACCACCTGTATCAAGTGATCGGCCCTTGTCGCCGACCGACAGCATCAATGCGATGGTAGAGGCAAGCTTTTCCAGTAAAGACATTTTGGCATTAGACCCAACGTTCCTATAAGAGATTCCCCAACCTGCTTCCGTATCCAGCAAAACATCCAAAAGCAGATCAGGATCACACGATCGCAAAGCGCTCTGAAACGTACATACATCATCGAGATCTTTGACGGAGGGACACGACTGATCGGAGCACATATTGGCACCCACTTTCTTTCCCTGATTTCTGGACCTGCAAGCGTTGAATGCACGCACTCAGGGTAAAGTTGCTGCATTCGGACGCTCAAACCTTAGGTCAGACAGGTTGGGTGCACTTGCGCCGGTTTTTTAAGTTGTTTCAATGATAGCACAAAATATAGAACATTTGTTTGTATTTTTGATGATTGAAAGATAACGCTCTGAGCTGGCTTTTTTGATCGACAAACCACTCAGTGCCCTCTCCTATCACGCAAAGGACCCGAAACAATATGCGCTCACACGGCTCAAATAACTAACACGACCATCGCATATTGCCAAGACTCCTGATCAGATACCCGATCGATCGCCCCGATTCGCTTACTCTTGTGCTGTCTTCCATTCGAAATCAATATTGTAGGCGCCTCCCAATGCGGCGTTGAACATATCCCTGATATCTTCCTCGGCATTTGTTTTCGCCTCGTCGAGCAGACCACCGGTCACAGCGTTCTCTTCACTAGTCCTGATGCATTCTCGCTGGAATTCATCAACATCCTCAAGCGGAACGGAAGCAAAGAGATTGTTGTTCTGCTCGAGCACGCCAGACTCTTCCATATTGGGAGTGTTCGAGATGATATACGGCTGCTCCAACGCTATCGTGATCGTATTGCCCTCTTGCGAGAATTCAGCCTTTTCCAGATCGACTCCGACCTTGATTGTCCCGACGTACTTATACCAAAAACTGGTGTCGGTGAATGGGATGTCAAAAAGATCGAAGAACGTGGCCGCCTCTTGCGTAGATTTCTCTGTGATCGAATAATCCTGCGAAGCGCTCACCAGCTCATTTTTGGACACGATGCGATCGAACACCACGGAAGGCTGCACGTTCGAATGGCCATTGGATGAATCCGCATTCTGAACGATCAGCACACCGGCCACTCCAAGCACCAGCCCTAAAACCAGACCCACAACAGCAAATTTGATCTTACTCATCGCTTTCCCTATCTTACGGCAAGCCAAAAGCCTGCATATACCTATGATCACTTTTCTATGATAAACATTTTGAAATATAGCTTACCTTGATTTGCGGCAAAAATGATGTTTCCATGCGAACGTCATAAAGCCTGCATATACATTTATAGCGATCGAGCTGTCAAACCTGACATGGTTATGACCGGGCTTTGCATACCGAAAAACCCCTTGTTCTTTCAGGCCACTTTAAGCAAAACCCTATAATAATCCATCCTTCACATCATCTTTTTGCCCTTCAGCATTCAGAAAGCGAACGTAAGCCTATGGAACCTACGATCAACATTGACCAATGGATGGACGAATTCTCCACAAAGCTTAAAGATGCATTTGGCGACAGGCTCAAACTCGTCGGAATCCAAGGCAGTCGCGCGCGTGGCGAAGCTAGACCGGATAGCGATATCGATGCCGTTGTTGTGATTGACAGGCTTTCGAAGGAGGATCTTCAGCGCTATAAAGACATTGTTGCTTTAATGCCGTCAAGCGAACTCGCATGCGGTTTCGTCGGGTCGACAGATGTGCTTGCTGCATGGCAGCGCTACGATGCCTTCAATCTCGTGAAAGACACCCGTGTTCACTACGGATCGTTCGATTTCATGAACACGCATTTCACCGCTGAAGATGCCATCAACTCCGCCAAGGCGGTAGCGGCTGAGATCTATCACGCTATGGTGCACACGGTGGTTTTTGATGACCAGAATCTTGGGTCGATACTCGACGCCTGCATAAAGCCTGCTTTCTTCGCTATGAGAGCCCTGCGATTCGCGAATCTTGGAACATTCCCTGCGACCCGCGCCGAAATGCGCGAGCTTGCGACCGAAAACGAAACTCTGTTTTTAGATGCCTATGATGGTAAGGTGAACATGGATACACCTGAGGCGATCGAAAAACTGGCAGATAGACTGATCGCGTGGGCTGCCGACATCATCACTCTTGAGGCGAGTGCTCTTTAATCTTCGCAAAAGCGGATAGGTGCACTGGATGCTAAAATTCATCCTCGCTGTTTCTCCTTTGTTATAAATAGACAAAACAACAGCGATCTAATATGCTTATATGAAATCGCCAAATTCGGATTGTGGCCTCATGACTACTCTCCAAAGGAGCCTCTTTACATTGTGTAACGAGGCTCCTTGCATGTTGACAGTATTATGCTTTTATTTGAGTTAGAAATCATGGTAGACGGCAAAACACTCAGCTTATGCAATGTGTTCACCTATCAGGCGCCTTGCTGAAAGCAAGAAAATAGCACGTGATCTAATTAGATGGAGGCTTATCTTTATCTGCCGCCTGATGATGTCTATTTTCTCAACATCAGTGCCTACGGTTTTTAATCTTGCCGCGCGAGGCCATGTCCTTTTTTATTGCCGCTGACCACGAACGACCAACCTTCCCATCAGTCCGCATCTGGCAAACAGCATCACCCATGGCTCTGTATACGGCCTCCGTCCCTAGGCCGTCCGCCATATAAGTCATCGCACAGCCCTCCTCGATACCAATGCGCGCAGCTTCGGCCGCCGCATCGATATTCGCACCCATAAAGATGAACTCCCATCCCTTCTTTTGTTTCTTCTTGATGAGGCTTTTGACCTCCTCATATCCATACTTGCAGCTCGCATTTTCCTGACCGTCTGTCGTGATAATGAATACGACATTCTTTGCACGATGGCTTTTCGAAAGTGTCTTTTGAGCATTCGACATATAATCTATCGCCCAGCCCACCGCATCGAGCAATGCCGTACATCCTCGCACGTAATATTCCTTGCTTGTGATATTTTGAACGTCTTGAATCTTCTCCCTGTCGCAGATTACATCTATTTGATCATCAAACAGCACAGTGGATACCACAGCGTCGCCCTCCATCTTCTTATGCTTGGCAAGCATCGAGTTGAAGCCGCCGATTGTATCCGCCTCAAGCCCCGACATAGAACCGCTGCGGTCAAGGATGAAAACGATCTCTGTATAGTCTTTCATGATGTATTCCTGTCTCTTCGATATTTCATGACAGGAATAACTTTATTTAAAAGCGGGAATCAGCCGGTAAACCGTCAGGCGACATTACTGGATAACGCATCGATCATCACCATGGAGTAGAATTTGAAGCGAGAGAACTCGATCCAAAATGCGATCTATGCATCCTAAAACCTATCCTAAAAGCGGTTGATCATACAAAAAGAGAGCTTCATTTATTTGAAAGACATCATTGATCCCCTGCATCAAGAAAAACTCAATGATAATATCGAACTTAGAACTATGCGAAAGTGTAAATCCTGCTCGCGATAGAAGCACAAGAGCATCATCGTGATTCAATTCGAGGGCAAAGGCTAGCGCACACGCTGTCCTTTTTGTTGGCCTATAATTATCATCTCTTCGGATCTTCGCAAAAAGCTGACGACTCATATTTGCTCGCTTATAAACCTCAACATCACTAAGGCTTCGTTCGTCAATCAGCCGCAGCACAGTCTGGGCGAACGATTCATCAAGATTTGCAAGTCGATCCGCAAGACTCTGCGAACATGCACTTGCAAAACACTCAAACCCTGCGTCAGCTGCAAAGTACCTATTTTCTTCATCATGATCATCGAGCAATAGATCGGAAGCGCCGAGCTCAGCTAAACCCGTCTCAAAACTCTCCACCCCATGAGAGCCAAGATAGACATCCTGAATATAATCCGCCAGTTCACTCAACAGCAATTGCGAGTCGAAGGTTTTATCCTTAGGTGTCTTACTCTTTTTCTTGCGCCATAACCTCATGATTTGATTCTACTATTTAACAGCGTATTTTCTGACCGGCATTCCACCAAAGCGCTTAGACCATTGGCGTACTAAAGTACTAAAACAGCTTCAGGCACTGATCGCACCCTACGCTGTCATGTCCTGTTAATGCATGTACTCTTGTTGAGCTACAAAATACCTTTTGCGCGCTCTTCGTAGATACTATTCAATCCAGTGTTGATGTAATCCTCTTTAACTTTTGTGATGAATCGAGTATCAGTAAACAACCTATAGATCAAAACCGCTGCGCCACCCAAATCTAAACACTTCGGGTTTTTTGTGATCGCAGCCTGAATTACGCTACTAGAAGTCGCGATCGCGTCAGATATTAGTAGAATCTTCTTTGTTCGAATCTGGTATGTTTCCATTGAAAAATCTTCATCTTCTTCGTTGAAGATCAGCGAAGATCCGTGCAGTGCAGCGATTAGCCAATTTATGAACAGCGTCAAGCCAGCCTGCGCGCCAACCTTTAGCACATCACCTGTACTTACGTATCTTGACAGCTTATCGGCATGACTTTTATTCAAAATAATATTTGCGAATGGAAGCTGAATTCCACAAGGAGTATAGAGGTCTGTTCCTATATGGATCAATTGCTTTATCAACGCAGCAGCAGCGGCTTCTGGCTCTTCTCCGATTCTCTGCGTGGACTTAATTAGCATTTCAATAGTCCCTGCTTGCTCAGAACTGATCACAGGATACCCAATGGCATAATCTACTAGATAAGTACTGGGAACACCAATTCCGGTTCCTAGGAATCCTTTATCGTTCACGCATGTGATGGTATTTGTCAGAATGTTTGATGTCCCGAAGATCAACCCCAAAAGCGGATCATGTCCTAAAGTTGAAAATCTATGATTTGCTCCTCTGAACAGGCCTGGAAGTTCACCATTTGCATTTGTAACATCATAAGGAACTCCGCATTTAGGAGAGAGAATCTGATGCAGAGGGGCGTATAATCTATCTGCATTGATACTCTCGTCGCGTCCTATATTTTCAAATAGCTTATCTTGCGCTCCATGTAGCACCTTTTCCTTTTTGTTGCCTACACCCGCACTCTCAATACCCGTCAGATAATTGATAACGAAAACCCTTGCAACCTGAAGCATTGTTGCGCCTAACAAAAACGCAATGTCTTTATCCTGAAGCCTCGTCATTTCTTTGAACTCTTCATTGATGCGATCGTAATTTTCTGAGTACTCCGCAATTGATTCATCGATCGCACGCTTGGTCCAACTATCTTCATCCTCGCACGAACCACCCATTCTTTCGTTAACATAACTACGAAGCAGCTGCTGCGCTTCCCGCTCCTCTTCGGCAACGACTCCGTCTAGCTCGACAGCGAATGCAACATTGTCAACGATTGCCTCCAAAGACACTAGGCTGATCTCGTTAAGCATTTGGGCGATTTCTTCAAAGCTCAAATCTTCATTGTCCGCAATCTCATGTAAACGATCTCTGACCTCATCTGGAATTCCTCCTTCAAGTCGCAAATGATCAAGACTCTCCTCAAGCCATTTTCGTTCCTCTTCAGAAAACTCATTATCGCATCGCAAAAAGAAACAAAGAGTTGCGACATACGCATAATAGAAGTTCCACCTCTTCTGACCTGCCAAATAAGCGCCTTGATTAATTCCATCCTTAAAGCCATCAATGCGCCATCTTTTCAATCGTTCAGAAAAAGAATTCTCTTTTATTACCGAAACTCCCTTTTCTACGGCACCAGAAACTGCAGAAGCGGCCTCGGAAGCCGTTTTTGCAACAGCTTCAACGACCGGGATCTCCGACACGGCTTTTAGCGGCGCGTTTGCTATAGGCATCACAGTATTCGCAACGTTAGAAGCCGTCTCAGAAATCACTTTCTCCGCTTCATTTGCTACAGGCGCTACAGAATCGGCAACATTTGAAGCAACATTAACAGCGGCTTTCTTTGCTTCGTTTGCCGCATTGCTTACTACAGAGGCTGCATCCTCAAAAAACGATTCAAAAGGATTCTTCATATTTGCCACCAATCTATCTTTAGCTGCGTGAATTACCAGCCTTAAACAACTCGGCTAATTCATGGCACTTGTATCGCGCTACATTCATAAACCTCACAGGCATCTTTTGAAGATCTCCCTCTAAAAGGGAGTCTCGCTTTCAAGACAATGATACTCCGAACATCGCGCAAGGTGCTGGAATTGGAAAATAGAACAACAACACCTACTGTCAACACAAGAATCACTGCGCCAACGAATAACTTTGGCACCATTCCTATGCGGCCGATGTTTATATTTCTAGGTGGACGTAGGGGCGCACTTTACGTGCGCCCGTGTTACATCACCAGCCCTGTTGCAGGGCGCAATAAATTGCGCCCCTACATCGACCTGTCACTAGATTTCTCGCTCCGCTCGAAATGACACCTATTGCAACCGTATTCAACCTATAGAAATGATTGCCGAGGTGCTTACAAAGCGAGTTCCGCAGGCGTAAGCCGAGGACTGTTTGAGCGACTAAGTATCTCGGCAATCATTTCATCCAAACCAGTATCTAGATTTCTCACACATAGGCTGCAACGCAACCTCGGTTCGAAATGACACGGGTTGTGACTGGATATAACCTGAATTACAAAAAGATCCTTCGCAACGCTCAGGATGACAGAATAGAGACATAATACAAACATCATGGGACAGGATTGCATCCTGTCCCTATAAGGTAATGTTCGAAATGACACCAATTGAAGCCATAAATGATCTACACCACAAACCCAGCAGACGCGCGCATCAGAAGCTGGACACGCGCACATGACGCCCTATCGCATGAAGCCCTGAGCCTCCAGATCCTTCCCGATCTGCACGTACTCCGCGACATTCACTTCAAGGCCGGCCAGCTCGTCATCGGTCAAAGGGCGTACTGCCTTCGCTGGCGAGCCGATAACCAGCATAGCATCCGGAATATCCGCCGTACCGGTAACAAGAGCGCCTGCGCCGATAAGGCAATTCTTCCCAACCTTGGCCCCATCAAGCACGATCGCGCCCATGCCGACAAGCGTTCCATCGCCGATCGTGCATCCGTGAAGAATGGCACCGTGCCCGACTGAAACGTCGCACCCGATAATCGTGTCATCGTCAAGCGGCACGTGAATGCATGCAAGCTCTTGAATGTTCGTGCGATCCCCGACCACGATCTTGCCGCCAACATCGCCCCGAAGCGTCGCGTTGAACAGCACCGTAACATCTTCGCCCAGCGTCACATCTCCGATAACAACGGCGTTGTTCACCACTCGCGCGCTCGGACTGATATTTAGATTCGCTGAATAATCCATGAAAAACCTTTCGATGTTCAAACCCTATCAAACCTACTCCGACGACTTCACCGGAGATGCCGGGCTAACAGTCATCCTGCGCAGCCGCCTCATCTCCCACGCAATGAACACAGCAACCGTGAAGATCGCCAAGAAATCCGCCATAGGAGTTGCAAAATACAACGCATCCAGCCCATCAAATTCCGGCGCGATCGTAGGCAAGATATTTGGCAGAACGAATAGCAGCGGCACGAGGAACAATATCTGACGCGTCAACGTAAGGAAGATGGACTTCAAAGGCTGCCCGGTTGCTTGGAAATAGTTTGCGCCCACGATCTGAAAGCCAACCAGCGGAAGCATTATGAACTGCACCTTCAGGGCAAATGTAGTGAAATCGAGCAACTCTGCGTTCCTTATCCCAAACGCATTGATGATAGCCTCGGGAAACACCATGATCACGATCCACTCGATTAGCGCGATTCCTGTGGCGATGGCGATTCCCAGCCATAATGTCTTGCGCACGCGGTCGATCTTGCGCGCGCCGTAGTTGTACCCCAAAAGCGGCTGCAGAGCGATCGATATGCCGATCAGCGGCATGACAACAAACATTCCGATCCTGTTTATCACGCCGATCGACGCAAGCGCGTTCACCGCCCCGATGCTGCTGATGCCGCCATATTTCGCGAGCTGATAGTTCAACACGAAATTCACCACAGCCATGCCGGCCTGAATAGCGAAACTCGGAAATCCATACGCAAGGATCGTAGTGACGATCTTGCTGTCAGGCACAATGCAACGCAGACGCAAGCGCATCGGAACGTTCTTCTTGAAGATAAAGTACCAAAGCACGGTGAGCGCCGAGCAGGCCTGACCGAGCAGTGTTGCATATGCGCTGCCAGCAACTCCCCAACCGTTCAAGATCACGAACCAAAAATTGAAGATCGTCGCCATAGCAAGTCCGATCACCATGGTTCCGAGCGCCATATTCGGCGCGCCGCATGTACGGATGAAGTTATTCACGCCCATGCCGATGCTCTGCAAAACGAAACCGAAGCAAAGAATCTGAATGAAGGTATGCGCATACGGGCGCACCTCATCGGTTGCACTCGATGCACTGAGCAACATATCCATCAGCGCGGGATTGGCCGCAGCAAGAGCCACAAGAACCCAAAGCACAATGCTTAGAAACACCACATTGCCAAGCGACCGCTCGGCCGCATCTCGTTTGCCCTCGCCAAGTCGAAGCGCCGCCAACGCATTACCGCCGTTACCAACAAGCATGGCAAGCGCCATGAATACAATCATGATAGGGTTTGCAACGGTTACCGCCGACAAACCTATCTCGCCGACAGCGTGCCCTAGAAATATCGAATCGATAATGTTATACGATCCATTAACCACCATTCCCACAACAGAAGGAACAGCGAATTCGACTATCAACTTGGGGATAGAAGCGCTTCCCATCCGGGTGACGCGCTCGACAGCTTCACTGTCAGGTCTTTTCCCATTAGGCGCGATTTCCTCGCGCTCGATCTTGTCTTCACCCATATCTGCCACTGTGTAATACCGCCGATCTTAAATACATTCCAATTCCGAAAGCGCAGAACGAAGCCGCACAATGACGCGCAGCCTGTAAATCATAACTGAATTTGGGCGACTATCTACAACTACTTATGAAGTTGCTGCTCACGAGCCTTGATAGCAAGGCGAGCGCGCTGCCAATCGCGCATTCCCACACCTGCAACACCCGCTGCCACGATCGCCAGTATGAAGATTCCCATATTCGCGATCATCGTGTTCGCCCACTCATAGCCCGCAGTCGTAAATCCGGTCTTTAACGCGATGAGCACAATCATAACAACAAAAGCAGCCACACCACGCATAAGTCCGTTGCGCTTCTTCACCTCAAGATGCGCAATCTCGTTTTCCAGACGGCGCTTTTTCTTATTGCTTGCCATGAACGCTCCTCGACGATGGCTTGAACGCGCCATCTCTCGCTGTGAACAGTAGAATCATATTAAAGAAGTGTAGCCTATAAATAAAGAAAGGACGAGAGCCTGTCCCGTCCTTTCTTTGCCACGATTACCTACGACGCAAGCGAATATGACTATTTGCTTGGAGCCTCAGCCTCAGGATCGACATCATAATCAAATCCCTCAAGGTTGTCCGCCGGCGGGAACTTCTCCGTAAGCTCCTCAAGCGAAGCCTGCGCCTTCTCAATGTGAACCTGATGGATCGGCTTGCGGCCAAACACCCAGTTGTAAATCCAGAATGTGAACAGAGCCGTGAGAGCCAGACCGCATACAGCAAGTGCGAACGATCCGAGATGCAACAAACCAGCTGCAGCATGCTCTCCACCAAGGAACAGATCCATACCAATGTTGTAAGTGTTATAACCACCCACTGTGATCATGACCGAAAAACCTTGTCCGGCAAAGTTGGCAAGAGCGCCAGAAACACCGAACGGAGCAAGAATCGCGCCAACCATCCATGCCGTCATCAAAATGTAGAGAGGCGTAGTCTTCGGAGTGATCGACTTGCAGATAAGGAACAGAACCTGGAATATCGCAGCAAGCAGACCACCAACCCAGAAAGCATTGAAGAAGAGCATGCCGCCCTCGGTCTTGGCAACGCCCAGATTCTGAGCAGGCTCAACGCCCATCATTCCGCAAACATATCCAATAGCAACGCAGATCGCCATAAATAAGACGTTGAACCAAACCACAAACCAAACGCAGTTCCAGATGCACTTGCCCATCGACTCGTTTTTCGTTGTCCAAGGACCAACCGCCTTCATACCAACGGCCATCGCAAAGCCCGAGAACGGCAGAAGAGCGCCGAAAGTTGCCCACTCCTCGACATATTGATAAATAGCCAATCCGCCGAGAATGCATCCGATAACACCCATGGAGATAAGCGTTGCGCCTCCCATGAAGAACTCCATCGGTGTGCCGGCAAGCACGACCTGCCAAAACGAAAGAATCGTCTGCGCAATGAGCGCAAGCAGACCTCCCACCAAGAAGCTATAGATAACAGTCTTTCCTTTACTCATGAAACCCCCTTCATATTTTTCCTTCATCGCATAATTCGAAAGATCGCATCGCGACCCAGCCTGAAAGCGCACCTTTCCCATATGCGTCTTAAAGGCAAAGAAAATGGGCATGCTCATCCCCCAATGAACATGCCCAAACATTATACGTTAGTTGGCGCTAATTTCCTGCTGCGCGTGCCGCTTCGTAGTCTGCGACGAGTTTTTTGGTCACATCGTGCGGTGCGTCTTCATATCCGTCGATCTCGATGGTGTAGGATCCAGAGCCGCGTGTGAGCGAACGAAGGTCCTTCGTATAGTCGATGACCTCAGCATACGGGACGCGAACCTTGATGATCGTCTCACCGGCCTCGCCCGCATCGGTGCCGATGATGCGCCCGCGACGCGTGGTGATGTTACCCATGATGGCACCCGCATATTCCTCTCCAATGGTGATATCCATCGTAGCCATCGGTTCGAGAATCACAGGGTTGGCCTTCTCACAAGCCGCGCGGAACGCGATGCGAGCTGCCTGCTTAAATGCCATCTCGTTCGAATCTACCGGGTGATACGAGCCGTCGAAAACGGCGCACTTGATATCCACCATCGGAAATCCCGCGAGGAACCCCTCGGCCATGGCCTCCTGAACGCCTTTGTCGACAGCCGGGATCAATCCATTAGGGATAACGCCGCCTTTGATTTCGTCCAAGAACTCATATCCACCACCTGGGAACGGTTCCAAACGAAGCCAGCAGTCGCCAAACTGTCCGGCGCCGCCGGTCTGCTTCTTGTGGCGGCCCTGCGCCTCGGCGGTCTTGCGGATCGTCTCGCGATACGGGATCTTCACATCGACCAAGCGCGCCTCAACACCGGTCTGCTCTTTCAGTCGCGAAAGGATCATATCCACCTGCGTGTCACCCATCGCATAAAGAAGCGTCTGGTGGGTCTGATCGTCACGGACGAGTCGAATCGTCGGATCGGACTCAGCCACACGCGCCAAGAACGTACCAAGCTTGTCCTCGTCGTTCTTGTTGGCAGCCTCTATAGCAACCGGATACAGCGGCTCGGGAAGCTCGAGCGGCTCAATGGCGATATCGCCCTCAACGGAAAGCGTGTCGCCCGACCTCGTCTCTGTGAGCTTAGGCACGACAACGATATCGCCAGCCTTTGCGCTCTTCACATCAACAGGCTCTTTGCCCATCATAACTTGGATCTTGCCTAGGCGCTCCTTTTTGCCGGTGCGCGAATTAATGAGCTCTAAGCCCGGCTCGAGATAACCCGAAAGCACCTTGAGGAAGCTCAAGCGGCCGACGAATGGATCGGATGCTGTCTTGAATACGAATGCAGATGGACGCTTGGTCTCGTCGATCGGAATGGTTACACCATCAGACATCTGGCGGAAGCGGCCGTGGCTTCTTGGATGCGGGAAGTACGTGACGATATCCTCCATGAGGTTCAAAACGCCCTGCATGATGATGGTGGATCCGACGAACACAGGAATGATGAGCTCCTGCGCGATCGCCTTGTCGAGAAGAGATTCGAGTTCAGCCTGCGTGAGCTGCTCTTCGCCGTCGAGATACTTCATCATAAGCTCGTCGTCAGCCTCTGCGACCAGATCGCACAGCTTATCGCGCGCCGCCATCGCGGCCTCCATAAATTCCTCAGGGATCTCCTCGACGCTGTCATCGGTGCCCGTAGCATTGTGGTAGTGCGCCTTCATACGGATAACATCGATGACACCCTTGAAGCCTTTGTCGACCCCCATTGGGATGGTGACAGCACCCAAGCGCGTTCCGAAACGCGCATGAAGCGACGCCATTGCAGTGTCGAAGTTCGCGTTCTCGCGATCGATGTGATTGATGTAAACCGCGCGCGAAAGACGCATATCCTCAGCTTCGCGCCAAAGACGTGTTGTCATGACCTGCGGGCCAGCCACAGCGTCAACCACGAACAGCGCCATCTCGGCGGCCTGCATAGAGGCCAGCGTATCACCGATGAAATCGGGATGACCCGAAGTGTCGAGCACGTTGATCTTGTAATCCTTGTACGGAATCGGCGCAACGGAAGTGTTGATGGTGAACTTGCGCTTGATCTCTTCGGGGTCGTAATCCAGATAGGACTTTCCATCGTGCGTGGTACCCATGCGCGGGGTCTTGCCCGAAACGTAGAGCATGGCTTCAGCAAGTGATGTCTTGCCTGCTCCATCTTGTCCGACTAGTACGATGTTTCTTACGTGCTCTGTAGCAGGTGCTGCCATGCTCGATCACCCATCTTTCTGGTCGGGAAAACTGGCCTTAGGACCGCGGCCATACAGCCGAGCAGATTCGCCGATCTTCCGCTTGTATGATGGTTTCAAGTTTAGCGTTTTTCAGCACGAGTTGCTACAAGAAGCAATGCCTAAACACGAAATCGAAATATGGCTTTTTCCTGCCAGCACCGATGCCGCCGATACGGAGGACCGCTTCCTTAAAACAGCAGACTACCTCACATCGCACAACAGAGCTTGCAATGCGAGGTAGCAGAAACAACTCGACTGTTCCGATCGATCGGACAGTCAAAATCCTAAAGCTCAGAAATTATCCTCTTTGCACGAGCGCTGACCTCGGCCTTCGCCTTCTCAAGATCGAGCGTCGGCCAATTTCCGTTGTCGTACACCACTTTGCCGTCGCACATCGTCAAAACGATATCCGAGCCGTCACCTGCAAACACAACGTTGTAGATCGGCGATGTCATCGGGGTCCATTGCGGACCTGACGTATCGAAGATGCAAAGATCGGCCTTGTTGCCAACCTTCAAGACGCCGCAATCCTCACGTCCCTGCGAACGCGCGCCCATTTCGGTCGCCGCGCGCAAGATCTGCTCCGGCTCCACCACAGCCGGGTCGAGCGTAAATCCCTTATAGATGAGACCCATCACGTACAGATCGCCGAACAGATTGTGGTTGTTGTTCGAAGCCATGCCATCGGAGCCGACACATACGTTCATCCCTCGCTCCAACATTTTCGCGATCGGCGCAAATCCGCTTCCGAGCTTCATATTCGACACCGGATTGTTCGCCACAAAAACATCGTGAGCCTGCATGATGTCAAGATCATCCTCATCGACCCAAACACAATGAGCAGCGGTAACGGGAACATCGAGCACGCCGATCGATTCGAAATACTGAACAGGCGACATCCCCTCATGGCGCTCGCGACACTCCTCAACTTCCTTTTTCGTCTCGCTCATATGAAGGTGAAGGCGCAGCCCCTTCTCCGCAACGATTTGCGCGATATCCTTGCACACCACCGGATTTGAAGTGTATTCGGCATGAATGTTGTAATCCATCTTGATGCGCCCGTTAGCTGAGTTGTGAAAACGACGCACATAATCCTCGTTCTGAGCGCAGATCGGGTACTCGGAATAAGGCTTGGGCTCGAATGCGAGAAGCCCTTCACAAAGGTTCGCTTTCATTCCTGTCTCATCCACAGCCTGCGCGCGTTCGGGTGTCGCGTAGTACATATCGGAAAAGCTGACCACGCCGTAACGCGACATCTCAGCGCACGCGAGCAAAGTCGCCCAATAGTTATCCTCGGGTGTCATCTTCGCCTCGAAAGGCCAGCATTTTTCGTTGAGCCAACGATCAAGCGGAAGATTCTCGGCAAATCCGCGCAGCAAAGTCATGGGGGCATGGGCGTGGGCGCTATACAGCGCCGACATCATAAGCTTGCCTGTGCCGTCGTAAACCTCGCCGTACTCCTCGGCGTTTTGCGGCTTCTCGCCGCCTATGTAGGCGATTGATTCGCCCTTCACCGCAACCCACTGATCAGGCAGATAGTCCAGATTCTCATCGAGTATCGCGATATTTTTAAATAACATGACGACCCTTTCCGCTTATGTGCTTCACGCTTGTTGCTTTGTTGTTTTGTTGCTTTGCCGTTTTGCTTGGCACCAATCCTCGCGCCGCGATCAATACTATATATAAGTGATAGACCCACGCGAAAGGCGCTTTGCCAGCCATCGGCTTTATCCTGCTCAATCTCTTATCAGGAAATCGGCTTTACCCTATTGGATATAGTCTAATACTGATCGCACTGATTTTTTATGGGGATTAACCAAATCAGCGTGCTACGCGAAAAAAACCGCATGCCAGACGTAATTTTGTCCGGCGCGTGTAAACTGCGCTTTACACGCCCTCAAACTATTACGTTTACGCTCATTGCATGACAAATCTTGATCGCAAAATGGAACACGGCACAGATCGCATGCATGCGCTCTTCGCGTTTGAGGACAGCGTCATCCTTGCCACGAACATCGAGCGTCTGATGGCTGAACAGAACTACGACAAGAAAAAATTCGCGGAAGTGGCCGGCATCACGCGCCCCACCCTTCTCAAGCTGCTGCGTGGCGAGGGCGATGTGAAGCTCTCCACGATAAGAAAGGCCGCAAGCGCTCTCGATGTGAGCATCTGCGAGCTTTTCTCCGATCCCCCTGCGGTAGCTTCATCCCGAAAGCATCTTTGACGATTTTCACAGCGATCTGCGCCCGTATGCTTGCGCCGACAGGCGATCCGTCGACACACCGGCACGCCTACACGCAGTCTGACTTTTCCCGCCTTATAAACATTTCGGTATTGTAGACAATCAAATCGTTTGGCAACTCCGATACATCCATTACACTTATATAGATCATTGACTGCGCGCATTTGCCGCCGCGCGCGGTTTGCACAAATTAGCCGATAAGGAAATGAATCGAGATGTCTGAAGCGGGTTACATAATCTTAAGTCTGGTATTAGTAGTATTGTTTCTCCTGATGAATGCGTTTTTCGTTATCGCGGAATTTGCGCTCGTGCGCGTCAGGAGGTCGCAGCTTGAAATCGCAATGTCACGCGGAGCGCGCGGCGCATCTAATGCGCTGACGATCGTAAACAACGTCAACGCCTATCTTTCCGCATGTCAGTTGGGCATAACGCTTGCCTCTCTTGCGTTAGGCTGGCTAGGTGAACCGGTATTTGCCGCACTCATCCGACCGCTGTTCGAGCTATTCGGTGCACCAGAGGCTGTGATCGCCATCTGCGCTGTGGCAATCGGATACTTCATCATGACGACACTGCATGTGGTCGTCGGTGAGCTCATCCCGAAATCGCTGGCCATCTTCTCTACTGAAAAGTACGCACTCGCCACAGCCACGCCATTGCTTTGGTTCTACAAGATCACATACCCGATCATGTGGCTGTTCAACACTATCACCAACGGTGTCGTGCGACTGCTTGGTCACGATCCGGCCAACGAGCACGAGGTCTACACAGGCGATGAGATCAAACTTTTGGTTGACGAATCGACCGAGAGCGGTCTGATCGATCCGGATCAAAACGAGTTTGTCGACAACGTGCTCGATCTTGGCGATAAGGATGCCGAGGCCATTATGACGCCACGTACCGACGTGGTTTTTCTCGATATTGAAGACTCGCTTGAGGAAAACATCGACATCATCCGTCAGCATCGCTACAGCCGCTACCCTGTATGCCGCGGCAATCGCGACCACATCCTCGGCTTCATCCACATCAAGGACCTCTACGGAAAACCCATCGACACGCCGATGAGCGAATGGAACATCCGCGAACTTCCGCCAGTGCCCGAGACCACCCCTATCGCGCGTCTCATCGATACGTTGCAGGAAGAGCGCACTGAGATCTGCCTCGTGGTCGACGAGCACGGCGGCACAGCCGGCATCGTTACGCTTGCAGATGTTATGGAGCAGATCGTGGGACGCATCGATGACGAGTATCGCCATGATGCCGATGATGAGGTCGTGAAACTTCCGGACGGCTCTTTCGTTGTGGATGGTGGCATGCCAATAAACGAGCTTGACCAAGTGATCGGCTTCACTGTGGAGGACTCCGATCAGGTCGAGACCGTTGGTGGCTATCTGTTGATGCTGATGGACAAGATCCCAAGCGAAGGAGACACTGTCGAGATCGAGCATTCGGATGCGCTTAAAAACATCCGTGTGCTGTTCACCGTTATAGAGATGGATAGGCTGCGCGTCGAGAAGATAGCCATCGAGGTTGTCGACCAAGACGCGGATGAAAACGAAGGGTCAAAGGAGAAAGAACAAAATGCCTAACAAGAGCCTTGCAAAAGATTCGAAGGATCTGACGATCCTTGTTACAGGCGGCGCCGGTTTCATCGGAAGCCACACCGTTGTCGAGTTGCTCGAGAACGGCTTCAATGTCGTTATTTTGGACGATTTGAGTAATTCAAGCCCCGAGGCCGTAGAGCGCGTGTCTAAGATTTGCGATCTGCGTCCGAGCGATAAGCGCAGCATCACTGTCAATGGCTTCAATCTCCAGATTGAAGAGTTTGCCCGCAAGAAGGACAACAGCACCGCATCTAACGGCGTCTTCTCTCCTGCGCTTGCATTCGTCGAGGCCTCCATCCTCGATCGCGAAGCGCTCGATGCGGTTTTCAGCACCTACGATATCGACGCGATCATTCACTTCGCCGGATTCAAGGCAGTCGGCGAATCCGTCGAAAAGCCGCTTGAGTACTACTGGAACAACATCGCAGGTACGCTCGTGCTCGCCGAAGTGGCACGCCAACATGACGTGAAGAACATCGTATTCTCATCAAGCGCCACAGTCTACGGCGAACCGGACAGCGTGCCAATGACGGAGAGCTCCCCGAAGCATAACGCGACGAATCCGTATGGCCAGACGAAGAGCATGCTTGAGCAGATTCTGAGCGATCTCTACATCGGCGATAACGAGTGGAACATCGCACTTTTGCGCTACTTCAACCCGATCGGCGCGCATGAGAGCGGCGCTATCGGCGAAGATCCCCTCGGCATTCCGAACAACCTTGTGCCTTATGTTGCGCAGGTGGCAGTCGGCAAGCTTGCAGAGGTGGGCGTTTTCGGAGACGATTACCCCACGCATGACGGCACGGGCGTGCGCGACTACATTCACGTGGTCGACCTCGCGCGTGGGCATGTAGCTGCCCTTAACTGGCTTGGAGGCAAGGTGGGGACCGCTGCCGAGGACATCGATCGTGATGCGCTCGATTGGGGATCCATGGTTGGTGCATCCGATGAGGATGGAAGCCGCCACGGTGTAGGCATCTTTAATCTAGGCACCGGCACAGGATCGAGCGTGCTCGATGTGATCCATTCGTTTGAGAGAGCATGCGGAAAGACAATTCCATATGCCATCAAGCCACGTCGCGCAGGAGATATCGCAACGAGCTTCGCCGCATGCGACAAAGCAGAGCGCGAACTCGGTTGGGTGGCGCAATACGATCTCGATCGCATGTGCGAGGACAGCTGGCGCTGGCAGTCGAGCAATCCGAACGGCTATTCGTCGTAGATATTCGTCGTAGGAAAACGCATTTGGTCCAGCCTTCTCAAGGACTAGCTAGATAGATATAAGGGCGATGCTCAGCGTCGTCCTTTTTTTGCGTCCGTGTGAATGTTTATGCGGCAACGCCAAAACGACGATGGACAAAATGGCGAAGGTTTCAATTATGAGAGGATCGAGTCAAGCGGTCATTGCACCATCGATACGATGGAAGGTGACCTATTATGAGATACAACAGCAAGACAAAATACAGAGCGATCAAGGCCATCAGAAATGGTGCAACTCTGATGCATGCAGCACACACTGTGGGAGTGAGCCATGAAACTATAAGAAGATGGTGCATTGCTGAGGACATCTGCTTCACTCGTGGATGCATGGGAGGTGCGATTTTGCCAAGCTATTCACCTGCTGAATACAAATCGGGAAGGCTCAACCTCGCACAAAGACTTGCAATAGGAATGGGTATCTCTACTGGCATGTCGCATGTTCAGATAGCAAAAACTATCGGTTTTTCACGCTCGACAGTAAGCAGAGAGATCTCTAGGCATTCCGCAAAGGATGGATATGATCCATACTTTGCTCAGATGCAGGCAGATAAAGATGCGAAAAGGCCCAAGACTCGCAAGCTTGATAAGAATGTACAGGCAAGGATATATGTCTTGGAAAAACTCGCCTTGCGCTGGTCCCCAAAACAAATATCTGTCAAGATGAAAGAGGATTTTCCGGATGATGAGGAGATGCGTGTGAGTCATGAGGCGATATATCAGACGCTCTATGTGCAAGGAAAAGGAGCTTTGCGCCAGGAGCTCAAGCTCGAGAAAGCACTCAGAAGCGGCAGACGTGCGCGACTCCCACAGAGTCGTCTGAGCGCCAAACGAGGCAAAGGCAAGTCTTGGGTCGAAGGATGCGAGATATCGCTTCGACCAGCCGAAGTAGAAGATCGTGCCGTTCCCGGGCATTGGGAAGGAGACCTTGTGATAGGAAGCGATCATAAAAGCTGCCTGATCACGCTCGTTGAGCGGCAAACAAGATTTCTTCTCGTAGAGCGCTTGGAGCTACATCCTACAGAACTTGTCACAACGAGGCTGGCTGAAATGGCAGAAAGCATTCCTTCAGCTCTCATGCGCACGGTCACATGGGATCAAGGCATGGAGATGGCATCACATATTTCATTCACAGAAAGGACAGGCGTGAAGGTCTATTTCTGTGATCCTCATTCTCCATGGCAGAGAGGCACAAATGAAAATACAAACGGCCTTATTCGTGACTACTTCCCAAAAGGCACCAACTTCACGAAGGTGACCGATGAAGAGGTGCAAGAGATGCAAGATCAGCTTAACGGACGTCCCAGAGAAACACTTGGGTGGAAGAATCCTGCGGAGGCATTCGCGAAATTATTGGAGGATGCAGCATAAGGTGCAATGACCGCTTGAAATCACC
>CAJUSF010000057.1 GCA_910588945.1 uncultured Eggerthellaceae bacterium
ATGCCTGCGGTGGGCCTAGCGTTGCGAAGGTCCTGATACACGTTGATCATTTTGACGAAGCAATAGTTGTAAGATGTCGGATTTGAAGGGTTGGCATTGATCCGGATATAGCTGATCGCTCCACCGTCCTCCTGCCTGTATTCTTCAGGTATCTCGATCTTATGGATGTCCTCTCCTGCAGCAAAAGAGACCTCGCCGTCTAGCAAAGGATGCCAGTTTTCACCATCGGCACTTCCTTCCACCGTCGCTGACTTCAAATGACCGTCGGCCTTCATCTCCTGCCCGACCAATTCAGGAGGAAAAGGAACACCGTCAGGAGACTGCTCGGGAACAACATATGTTATAACGCTTGGAACGATCTCTATTGCCGAAATGTAGCGAGGTTTGTCGAGCTTCAACGTGATATAGGGAGACCTGTCGGTTTTAGTGAATCCACAGTTGTACCAACTTGTGTATATGTTCGCATCTATCGCATGAGAAGCGCTTCCCCGATACAGCTCACCGGTAACCGGGTTCAAGGATGAAACCTCTTCCGAAGAGACGTTCTCGACCTTCAAATGCGAAACCGCCACATATTTGCGGTCTTTCGGCTGGTTGTCGGCAGTAAATTGGAACGCCTTCGATTCGCTCGGAAGATGATTGCCCGTTCCGGCCACTCGAACTTCCAAGGTTTTGTCGCCGGTGTTGTTCGGAGACGCCTTCGCATACGATGTCCAACTCTGGTCTGCGCTGTTCCGCCACTCGAATGTGGTATTGGCGCCAATGACCCGGTTCTCCAAATCGTTGGCATACAATCCATCAGGCAGCTTTGTCCCGACCAAAGGTATCGTGTAGGCGGGCCTGGATTCAGACAATCCTTGTATGTATATCTGAATCCCGTTCTCTTCCGTAAGGGTTGCCATCTGCTCGTCTGTGAGCGTTATGTCCTTTTCCCGAAACTCCTCTGATTTGCTGGCACCGCCGTCTAAGCTGTATCTCCACGTAAAGCCTATCTCGTCATAAGGCGAATTGAATTTGATCTGTCCGGCATTGGCGCCATCGAACGAGAACGACGCCATGTCGTTCGGGCTCGCCTTTAGAAGAG
>CAJUSF010000058.1 GCA_910588945.1 uncultured Eggerthellaceae bacterium
AATGTTACGATGGGATCGGACATGGCTTCGCCTCCTTGGCTGATTCGAATTCGACACTCAAATCATACCGAAGGCTGGAGCCGTGTCTTTTCGTATCTAGGCTATGCTGCTGTCAAAGTGCGCAAAGAATTGTACGTTACCGCGCCGATTTCGCATGAGTAAGATACTCATTCCAGTCGAAAGAAGGATTTGCTGAGAGAGCAAGTTGCGGATCTATGCATGTGGGCGACAGCGAGTCGGCGGCGAGCCGATATCTATGCGGTGTCTATGGGATATAATCGGTCACTTGAAAGGTAGATTCTCTTTAAGGGCGGATTCGGCCCCCCGAACAGCGAGCGAGGATTCGATGAGCGTGAAACTTGGATTGGCAAAGACCGCAAGCGCGATTCTGACGTGGGGGCTGCGACATGTTGCGCGTCGTCCTGCGGCCAACACTCCCGGGCTTGTGGCGCTAAAGATCGATCCCGGCGTCATAGGTGAGCTGCGAGGCAAGATGGCAAAGGGTTCCATCGTCGTCGTTGGGACAAACGGCAAAACCACGGTCACCAATCTTTTGGCAAACGTGGTCGAAAAGCAGGGTTTCAGCGTTCTCTGTAATCGGACCGGTGCCAACCTCAATTCCGGCATCGCATCAGCACTTCTGCAAAACAAGGTAGCGGATTGGGGCGTTTTAGAGTGCGACGAGCTTTGGTCAGCCAAAGTTGTTCCGCAGCTGAAACCCACGTATTTTCTTCTGCTCAACCTTTTCCGCGATCAATTGGATCGTTGTGGAGAGATCGATCATATCCAAGATGCGATCGTTTCGGGTTTGATCGCGTCCCCCGAGACGATACTTATATATAACGCGGATGATCCGCTTTGTGAGATGGTAGCTGAGCGCGTGGATGCCGAGCGTAAGGCTACGCGAAGCGCAAAGCATGATGACACTGCCGCCAAAGAAGATGATAAAGGGTCAGGCTTAATGACGTCATCTGTTAGCGAAGGTGCTGGCTCCATCCCATTTGGTACGTTGGAACCAATGGGGCTCGAGCAAAATCAGGTTGCCGATGCGACAATGTGTCAGCGGTGCCTGACGATGTTTACCTATGATTACCGTCAGTATGGCCAACTCGGTGCTTATCGGTGTTCGAATTGTGGATTCGCGCGCCCGTCGCTAAGGTTTGGCGCGCGTGACATCAAGCTTGTTCCCGGCAATCTAGAGTTCGATATCGTCGAGCATTCGGATACCGCACGCGAGGCGAGTTTACAGGGTCATTCGAGCTCTGAAACACTTGGAACGCCCGAAGCGCTTCACGTGCGTACAAAGCTTAACGGCACTTACATGGTATACAACCTGCTTGCCGTTAGCGCCGCTGCGCTGACAATGGGCTGCTCGGCCGAAAGCATCACGGATGCTGTCGCGGATTTTGACCCGAAGAACGGGCGACTTCAGGAGTATTGCGTGGACGGGCGCCGCACTCTTCTCAACTTGGCCAAAAACCCCACGGGCTTCAATCAGAACCTTCGTATCGTGAATGCCGATAAAGGCCCCAAAGCTGCAGCATTCTTTATAAACACGCAGGTCGTGGATGGTTTCGATGTTTCTTGGATCTGGGATATCGATTTCGAGGAGCTCGCATCGCAAAGTGATACGCGCGTTTTCGCAGGTGGCGCGAGGAATAACGATCTTCAGGTTCGCTTGAAATATGCGGGCGTCAATGCGCAGCTGATCGACGACATCGACGATGTTTACAAGGCGCTTGCAAACGATCCCAAGATGCCGGCCACGGCGCCGGTGTACGCTATCGCCAACTATACGGCGCTTCCGCGTGTGAAACGGCAGCTGGATAAAATGGCCGAACAGGGGCGTGGTGAGAGTTGCGTGCCGGCTTTTTTGGATTCGGATCCCGCTTCGGGTTTCGTTGAAGAAGGCGATGGCGGTAAAAAGAGCGAAGCTGGCGATCGCGAGAAAGATGACATTAAGCCTGACACTTTGTCATCATCCGAATACGCGATCACCACCGACACGCCTGTCGTTATCGCACACATCTTGCCCGATCTGTTAAACCTATACGGCGACGGCGGCAATGTGCGCGTTCTTGAGCAGCGCCTTGCATGGCGCGGCATTCCCGTTGAGGTCAAGCGCGTGCACTACGGACAGGCGATCGATCTCGACGCGGTCGACCTTGTGGTGCTTGGCGGATCGCCTGATAAAGAGCAGCGGTTGGCGTCTGAAGAGCTTCGCAAAATTCGCGATGACCTTGCACGCTATGTCGACGAGGACGGCCCCATGCTTGCGATCTGCGGCAGCTATCAGATGCTCGGTCGTGTGTGGCTACTCGATGGCGAAGAGGTGTCGGGCCTTGGCATTCTCGACATTGAAACCCGTCGCCCCGGTACGTCCACCGATCGCTTGATCAGCGATATCGCGCTTGAGACTCCGTTTTCAGATATGCCAGTGATCGGCTTTGAGAACCACGCGGGGCGCACGTACCTCGATGAAGGAGTTCAGCCGTTCGGACGCGTCGTGTCCGAGGTAGGTGTGGGAAACAACGAAGACGGATCGCCCGAACAATACGCTGATGGCGTATTGTTCAAAGGTGTGATCGGGACATATTTGCACGGGCCATTGCTGTCAAAGAATCCGGATGTAGCGGATCATCTTCTCAAAGCGGCGCTCGAGCGCAAGGCGCACCGCGAAGGTGTCAAGCCACTTGAGCTTGAGCCGCTCAACGATGCGGAAGAGCGCGCAGCAAACGCCTTTATGGCCCGAAATTGGGCACTTTAGCGCAAGCGCATTTAGGAGTCGAAGATGCTGCACATCGATGTCGTGGCGGTCGGTCGCTTGAAAGAGCGCTTCTGGACAGAGGCCTGCAACGAGTATCTCAAGCGGCTTAAATCATACGCACAGGTGAGGGTGATCGAGATCGCAGATATCGACCCGAGCACGTCGGGCGGCGTTGAGGCGGCGCTTGCAAAGGAGAGCGCGGCGATTCTCAAGGCCATTCCGCATGACTCGTATGTGATCCTGCTGGATATTCAGGGTAAACAGCTTTCGAGCGAGGGTATCGCTTCTCGCCTCGACGCGCTCGCGCTTGAGGGCACCAGCGCGGTAACGTTTGTGATCGGGGGATCGACCGGGGTGGATGCCGAGGTGAAGGCGTTAGCAAAAGAACGTTGGTCGTTTGGCAAGATTACGATGCCTCATAATCTTGCGCGCGTTGTGCTTATTGAGCAGATCTATCGGGCGTTTAAGATCATTCGCCGCGAACCTTATCATAAATAATTCCGATCGGCTAAAGTCGATCAGAATTATTTGGCATTGCATGGAATCAATGAGCCAAGATGCCTTAAGCTCATGATCTATACTTTTAATTATTCTTATATGAAGCAGGACGCCGTAAAGATAGCGAGGAGGCTGAGAGTGCCTTAGATAGCCGCGAAAGCGCGCCCGATTTGCCTTTGCGCAATGAGGCACTTGAATAATCGAAAATCATAATACGATTATTCAAGCGTGCCAAGCTGTAAAGGCGTGCTTGTAGACGGCTAGATAAGGTGCTATCAGGCTCCGCAGCGTCAGGTCGGAATGAAGCTTTAAATTTATAATTTAAAGCGGACGTGAAGGAAGATAAATATGCGTTTTATCTCTTGGAATGTGAACGGAATAAGGGCGGTACTCAAGAAGGATTTCTTGGAGACATTCGGCGAATTCGATGCGGATATCTTTGCGATTCAGGAAACGAAATGTCAGCCCGATCAGGTGGAGATTGATATTCCGGGCTACCATCAATTCTGGTCGTCTGCCGAGCGCAAGGGGTACTCCGGCACGGCGGTCTTCTCGAAAGAGGAGCCTTTGCGGGTTTTGCGCGGCTTGGGCGATGATTATCTCGACACGGAAGGACGCATCACGGCGCTTGAGTTCGAGAAGTTCTGGTTTGTGGATGTCTATACGCCGAACGCGCAGAACGAGTTGGCACGTATCGATCACCGGATGCAATGGGATGACGCGTTTCGGGACTTCTGTGTGGGGCTCGAGCAGGGGATTGTGCCTTCCGGAGAGGAAACGAGCCCGAAGCCTGTCGTGATATGCGGCGACCTGAACGTGGCGCACAACGATATCGATCTGAAGAATCCGGACAGAAACCGTGGCAACGCGGGCTTTTCGGATGAGGAGCGCGGTAAATTCGGCGAGCTACTCGATGCCGGATTCGTGGACACGTTCCGCTGTCTTCATCCTGATCTCGAAGGTGCGTATTCGTGGTGGAGTTACCGATTCAACGCGCGCAACACGAATGCCGGGTGGCGCATCGACTACTTCCTTGTAAGCAAGTCGTTGGTCGACAAGATCGAGAGCGCTTCTATATATAGTGAGGTTTACGGAAGCGATCATTGCCCGGTGGGGCTGGAGGTAAATATTACGGAGGTTTAGAACAGCCGCTGTAATATTCATCCGCTTTAAATTAAAATTTAAAGCTCCATTCCGACCTGACGGCTTCGCCCTGAGCGAAGCGAAGAAGTACCCTTGGGGTGAAAATCCACGAATGCGCGCTTATCTGACGCTTTGATGCTTGCGCTCACAGCGCAAAGGCTGCTCGCCCGCATCACACGCCAGCTAAGTACACCTCGCGAATTTTGAGCTTCACTAGAACTACCTATGTTTTGATTATATTTTTATTGGATCGCGAAGAGTGTTTTTCTTTGAAAGGCCTACCCGGGTCATGGCATATAATGTTGCGAACGTAAATCATCGACGGAATGTGATCAAGCGGCAATCCGTATGGCGATCCGCATAGAAAGCTGTGTTTATGGATACAAAGAAAATCGAAGAGGGCGTGCGTCTTATCCTCGAAGGGATCGGCGAAGATCCGAACCGTGAGGGGCTTCTCAAGACACCCGCCCGTGTGGCAAGGATGTATGAAGAGGTTTTCGCGGGCATGACGGAGAATCCTGCTCGATTTTTCGAGACTACATTCGATGAACATCACGAGGAGATGATCATCGAGACGAACATCCCGTTCTATTCGATGTGCGAGCATCATTTGGTGCCGTTTTTCGGACACGCGCACGTGGTGTACATTCCCGCAGCCGACGGTCGGATCTGCGGCATTTCCAAGCTTGCGCGTTTGGTGGACGCGTTCGCGAAGCGTCCGCAGGTGCAAGAGCGTCTTACATCGCAGATCGCCGACACGCTTGTTGCTGAACTTCAACCTCAAGGCGTGCTGGTAGTGCTTGAAGCGGAGCATCTGTGCATGAGCATGCGTGGCGTGAAGAAGCCGGGAACGCGTACGATCACGAGCGCGGTTCGCGGATCGTTCCGCAAGAGCAAGACAACAAGGGACGAGGCGCTCAGCCTTATCTTCAGGAAGTAACTTAGAAGACAGTTCGGGCTTGGAAACAGCCGAAAAGAGCCGGAAACAGTCGGAAACAATCAGAAAACAGCTGGACTCAGCGAAAGGATCCAATATGAAATGCGTCGTTTCAGTTCTTGGAAAGGACAGAACAGGGATCGTTGCCGCAGTTGCCACCGTACTTACGGAATGCGGTGCGAACATCGATGACATCAGTCAAACGATTCTCGGTGAAGACGAGATCTTCTCGATGACGATGCTTGTAACGCTAAATCCGGAGGTTTGCGGATTCGATGCTACGCAAGATAGGCTCACTGCCGCTGGTGCGCAGATGGGCACGCAGATCAACATCCAGCGCGAGGATGTTTTTCGCTTCATGCATGAAGTGTAGGCATCTGTTCGACCACAGCGCTGTTGCGGTTGTTGAATCAGTTTCATGCACGAGGTTTAGACCCTAGTCCGGGTCTCCTCCTCTTTAATTTCTTGCATTTAACCTAGTTTGGTGGTTATCATATAAACGACAATTTATGTGTTGGGTGAACCGCGCCCATTTTGCATTTAGATCATGTCGTATAAAGAAGGAAGCGCAAATGAATAACAAACCTGATAATGGCTCGAACGCTCAAATGCCCTACAGAGCCCCCGAGTCCGCTTCTAGGCCATATACTCAGCCTCGTCCGGCATCGAACCCGCAATTACGCACGCAAGCGCCGCGTCCGGTGCAGCGCCCTGCTGCCGGAATGTCGGGCGGTCCGGTTGTTCCGGGCGGTCCAACAGATGGAACTCCCGGAGGCTCCGATCAGCCCGAAGGCGATAAGAAAAGACGTCCGGTCATGATCGCGATCGCTATCGTTTTGGTGGTCGCCATCGCATCTGCGGCATTCGGCGCGTGGTGGTTCCTCGGAGGCGGAAGCAATTTCTACGACAGCCAAGCTGTTTCAGGTCAGGCGCCTTACAAGACGCAGGAAGAGATCGTTGCCGAGCTTAATCGCATCGTTGAGGAAGGTATGCTCAATATCTCGATCGCCAGCTTGATCGAGTTTGAGAACGGCGAGTCAGAGGGCACTGCCTATATCGAGAATGTTCCTTCGAACCGCTACGTTTTGCGGGTAACCATCAAGCTGGATAGTACGGGTGAAGTGGTGTATCAATCAGGCGGTCTGCGTCCTGACAGCTACATCGAGAAGATCAAGCTTTCCCAAGATCTGCCGGCCGGAAGCTATCCTGCCACTGCAACTTTTGTCGCTTATGATCCTGACACTTTGGAAGAGGTCGGTCAAACATCTGCGAGGATCACGCTACAAGTTAATTCTTAAGATTCAGATTCGGCTGGCTTAGGCCGATCGGAATCTTCGTCCGCTTTAAATTAAAATTTAAAGCTCCAGTCCGACCTGACGCTCAAAATCCACGAATGCGCGCTTATCTGACGCTTTGATGCTTGCGCTCACAGCACGAGGGCTGCTCGCCCGCATCACACGCCAGCTAAGCACACCTCGTGGATTTTTAGCTTCATTGCAGCCACCTGTTTTGTATTTTTTGAAATTATTAATAATTATCAAGAAGCGTCAGGACGCGGTAAAAGGGGGCTATGAGCTCATTACTAACCGATTGTCCAGATGCGGACTTGGCATTCTTTGATCGGTTCGCCGTTGATGGGCGTGTAGTCTAAGTTCGCATAGGTTACGACGCGGTTCATGGTGCCCGAGCTCGCAAGGAACTCGCCATAGTTCTCGCCGTTTCCTGATGCTTGAAGCGTGAAGTATCTCTTCCCTACAAGATCTACCCCGGCCACAACGTTTGTCGACTTCACTAAAAACCACGAGCCGCACCAAGATGGCGTGGTCAGTGGCGTTCTCGGGAAGCGGAACCACTCGGAGGCGCTGTAGAGATCGGCAACGGCGGAAATGCCGCGTTTGGCTGCCGACTCGATTTCGCTCTCGTTCAGCTCTCTGATCGAGCCGTCCTTTTCGGTAGGCAAGCTATCCCTGATCGCAAGCTCGGCATTCTCGATGGCAGCTTGCGTGGTGAGCGCGACCGGTGTCACCGGAGTGTAGGTTCCCAGATTGGCGATACCGTCGCCGTATTGGTAGATGCCGTCGAATGAGAAGCTGAACCCGGTTTGGCCGTAACATATCTCGGAGGGCTTCATGGACGCGGGAAGCGTGATGCTATCGGTGACCTCGCCGCTTTCCGCATCGATGTGAGTCAGCTGGTAATAGACGCCCGACGCGTCGGCGCGTGGGGCTATCGCAACGCCAGTAGCAGTTCCGCTTGGCGCACAAGCCATGTAGCCTTTCGCTTCGTAGACGGCCTCTGCATTCTCGATCGGCGCTCCGATCGGCGCGCGCATGAGAGTGCTCTTAAGTTTTGCGGAAGAGACGTTTTTGTTCTTCACTTGGTTCGGCGTTATCTGCCAGAACGAATACCCGCCGCAAATGGCGATCGAGGGCATATCCCAGTCGTCGTTCCCTTCGGCTACGAGCACAGGCGAGGCGATGGTGTTGCCGGAAAGTCCCGAGTGATACACGCGCCAGTACCCGTTGAGAATGTCGGATTCCACCCAAACTGCGCCGATAGAGTTGGCTCTTACGTCGTAGATCTGGAAGCCTTCATCGCTGGAGACAGGCTTGCTGAGCGCGGTGGTGAGATTGCCGTTACCGAGGCCCAAGATGCCGATTTGCGTAAGCGGCGACGAGGTTTCAGTGGGCAGCAGGCATGCCGCCACCGAGTCGTCGTTTGCCCAGATAAGCGTTCCATGCGGAAGCGAGACCGTGGTGCGAAGGTTCAGCACCGAATCGGAGTTGTCGATGTATTCGCAGTTTTCGGTGGTGAAAACGGCGTCTTGGGGGACGCTCAGGATAGAGAGATCACCCGATGTTGAGCTAGCCCCGGCGGCATCGCCTGCGACGGCTTTGATGGCATCGCTTTCGGCTTGCTGGGTTGCTTTTTTCGAGGCGTCGACGCCGAAGGCTATGGCTGCAGCCGCTGCTATGCCGCCCGCACCGATGAGGAAGTTTCGACGGGTTAAAAGCTTTTCTTTCAGGAAGTCTTTGTCGAGCAGTTGCGCCGGCGATCGCTTGGTTTGCGTGCCCGGCTTGGGTTGCGGATTTGGTTTCGCCTGCGGGTTAGGCTTAAATTGCGAAGCCTGCTTGGTCGGCATGCTTGGATTAGTGTGAGCGCCCGATTTAGTATGAATCCCCTGTAAGCCCTGCGACCCTTGCACGCCCTGCGCCCCTTGTGCGCGGGAGTTCGAGCGCGATCTTCGCACGAGCGAAGTCTGCTCCGGCGGCCTTTTCATAAGTGAGGTCTGTGAATTCGAACGTGGTTTTTGCGCAGGAAAAGAAGAGCCCGAGGCGGCTCTTTTCATCGAAGCTTTGCTGGGTGATTTACTGTGCCCGGCAAGGCTATGTTGGCTCATTCGATCTCTGCTTCGCTGCGGCCTTCTCGATGCGCCAGCGTTTTTACGCGCGTCGTTTCGCCCTGAGTTTGCAGAGGGTCCCTGTTGTTTCATGCTGCTATTATGTCATTAGCACAACGGTTGGGGCACTTGCGCCGATTAAACGCTACAATAAAACACAAAATTTATTGATCGGCTTATAAAGTTTTGTCCTCCCGTACGAATGAGGTAGAAATGAGCTCAGAAACACGCAGGATCTTGCTAGTCGAAGACGAGAAGAACATTAGAGATGCGGTCACCGCATACCTCGAGAAAGAGAACTACTGGGTCACCGCCGTCGGTGATGGCAAGGATGCTCTCGATGAATTCGGAAAGCACAATTTCGATCTGATCATTTTGGATTTGATGCTTCCGAAGGTTCCCGGCGAGCGCGTTTGCCGCGTTATACGCGACACCTCCGATGTGCCGATCATCATGCTTACCGCTAAGGGCGAAGTTGAAGACAGGATCATCGGTCTTGAGCTTGGCGCAGACGACTATCTGGTCAAGCCGTTCAGCCCGCGTGAGCTAGTCGCTCGCGTCCGTGCGCTGCTGCGTCGCGTTCATTCCGACAGCGAGCCTCTGCGCGAGGTTCTCGAGTTCGGCGAGCTTACGATCGACGTTTCCGGACATAAGGTGCTCGTGAACGGCGAGGTGATCGATCTGACGGCTAGCGAATTCAAGCTGCTCACCACCCTTTCGCGTTACCCCGGTCGCGTTTATTCGCGTATGGAGCTCGTGGAGAAGGTGCTCGGATACGACTTCGAGGGCTATGAGCGCACTATCGATTCGCATGTGAAGAATCTGCGTGCGAAGATCGGCGACAACCCGCGTCATCCGAAGTGGCTACATACCGTTCATGGTGTGGGGTATCGTTTTGAGGACCCGAATAAGAAGAGCCGATAGCCTGCTCTGTATGCGCTTCGAATGCCGCGCTTTTTGCGGCTGATGAATGGCCGCCTTACGATAGACGACCGACAATCGACAATCGATGACCGACGCAACAAGCTTTCGACCTAGGACATTGCAACAGATATAGATGAGCAACGCTTCCAATAACGACATTAACGGGAATCAGGACCTCCCTGAATGGGAGGGTCTTATCAGTGATGATGTCCTTTTGGGGACAGGTTCCGGAATGCCGAGTGACGCCGATGCGGGTACGGTTGGTGGTGCGGATGACGCTACGGCAGGCGCTTGGGCGCCGAGCTCAATAGGCAATGAGCAGCCCTCGCAGGTAGGAAATGGTTTTGAGCCTGCTTCTGGCGAAGCGCTCAGCCCGGCACCGTCGAGCGATGCGCGCAGCGAAACGCGCGATAATGCTTCAGGCGAATCTTCAGAATCACCCGCCGCAACAGGGCAGAACTCCGATCCCGTAAAGCAGAGCCCGACCATGCGAAAGGCTCCGCAGCAGAAGAAGAAACGCCATATCTTCTCCGGATTGAACTACATTTCGCAGGTTATCATCGGATTCGTGTTCATCTCCGCTTTCACCGTACTTATCGCGATCGGTGTTATCTCGATCGTTTGGAACCAGTATTTCCAGATGTACACGTCGGAGAACATGAACTCTCTCGCGGAGACCACATCCAACAGGATCGCAACCGCGTTTGAGCAATCCGGTGTCTTTGACGACGACACGCTTGCTGCGGCTATGCAGGCCGCTACCACTTCTAGCGAGGTCGGAGTGCGCGTTCTCAAGAACAATGGCGAAATGGTGTTTGACTCCACTGATGCGCTGCCTAAGGACGCCTCCGGCACCTTCGAGCCGAACAACGCCACACAGGTGGCCATCTCAAACATTACGGTCGGCGAGAGTGTTGTGGGTTCAGTTCGAGTTTGGGTCTATGGATCCGATACGTTGATGAATCATCTCGACGAGCAATTCCGTGACAACACCTACCGGGCATTGATGCTGGCAGCTGCGGTGTCAATCGTGATCGCATCGCTTGTGGGTTTTGCCTTCGCGCGTAAGCTGGTGTCCCCGATCAACAAGGTTACGCGCACATCACAGGCGCTTTCTGAGGGGGATTTTTCCGCACGCACTGACATGGATGGTGTCGGCGAGGTTTCAAGATTGGGTGCGACGCTTGACGAGATGGCGAGAGCGATCGAGCGCGACCGCGAGCTGGAACGCCGTCTGACCTCGGACGTTGCGCACGAACTGCGAACGCCGCTCATGGCCATCCAAGCCACGGTCGAGGCTATGGTTGACGGTGTGTACGATCGCGATGACGAGCATCTGATGCTAGTTGACAGCGAGATTCGTCGCCTTTCGCGTTTGGTGGATGCGCTGCTCAAGCTTTCGCGCTTGGAGAACAGAACGCAGCCGTTCAAGGAGGAGATCGTCAACCTTGGCGAGCTCATCGAGGACGTGGTCATCTCTCATGAGGTCTTCGTTGTGGATTCCGGTCTGGCGATCGAATATCATGCCGAGCCACATGTGAAGATCGTTGGCGATTCGGACAAGATCAAGCAAGCGGTGGCGAATCTGATTTCAAACGCCGTGCGATACACGCCTGAGGGCGGCAGCATTTTGGTCGATGTGCACCAAGAGGGCAAGGTTGCTGCGATCGACGTGTCGGATACGGGCGTCGGATTGACTCCTGAAGAGGAACAGATGGTGTTCTCGAGGTTCTGGCGCGCTGATGTCGGTCGAAAGTATGAAAGCGGCGGTCTTGGTATCGGGCTTGCCGTTGTGAAGGAGATTGTCGACAGGCACAAGGGCAAGGTGCTGGTCAAGGGCGAGAAAGGTGTCGGCTCCACTTTTACGATCCTGTTGCCCGCGTATGATGAGCGTCAGTCGTTGGAGCAGGCGAGGCGTGCCCTTCGATCTTTTGAGAAAAAGAATGGGGGGGGGGTAGGGATTTTCAATCGCCCCAAACCTGAAAGCGAATTTGATACGGAACAGGACGAATAGCTTGTTCTGCATCATACGGTAGGCTTGGGTGAAATGATCGCCGAGATACTTAGTCGCTTTATGATCTGCTTACATCTCTCCGCTTTGGCTTCGCGCAGGCGAAACGCATGATGCTATAAGCTTATCATGCGTTTCTGGCGCTGCAGAATCAGCGGAGTAGATGCAAGCAGATCGCATGCAACAAACAAGACCCGCTTTGTAAGCACCTCGGCAATCATTTCACGTGTTACCCCATTGTTGCACTCGGATGCGTGTTTGCATTCTTCGAAATGATAGAGCCGAGCGCGGTATAATTGAGGCATTGCTTTTGTCGTCTATGAAGGGATCGAAGATGATTCAGCGCACGCCTATCGATATCATGCCCGATGCGCAGGGTAAAGTTCGGGATTTGTATGATCTTGGGGACAAACTTCTCCTTGTTGCAACCGACAACATCTCGGCATTCGATTTCATCCTTCCGGACACGATTCCATACAAGGGTCAGGTGCTCACGCAGCTTTCGGTATTTTGGTTTGAGCTTTTGGATGGCGTGGTTGAAAACCACCTTATTTCCACCGATGTTGCCGATCTGCCTGAGCAATTCAAGCCGTATTCCGACTACCTTCGCGGGCGTTTCATGCTGGTCAAGAAAGCTGAGATGTTCCCGGTAGAGTGCATTGTCCGCGGGTATCTTGCCGGAAGCGGACTTAAGGAATACGAGGCACAAGGCACAGTGTGCGGCATCCATCTTCCTGATGGGCTTGTGAATTCATCCAAGCTTCCGCAGGCTATCTTCACGCCGTCAACCAAAGCTGAGATCGGCGGTCATGATGAAAACATCAGCTTCGAGCGCTGCGCAGAGATGATCGGCGAGGACGATGCGCAAGAACTTAGCCGCCTTTCGCTTGCAGTTTATAACACGGCCGCCGATTATGCGCGCGAAAGGGGAATCATCATCGCAGACACGAAGTTCGAGTTCGGTCGCTTGGACGGCAAGATCATACTTGGCGATGAGGTTCTTACTCCGGATTCGTCCCGCTTCTGGCCGGCCGATCTTTACGAGCCGGGCAAAAGCCAGCCGTCGTTCGACAAGCAATTCGTCCGCGATTGGCTGAGCGCGAACTGGGACAAGCAGGGCGAGCCGCCGCATCTTCCCGCGGATGTCATCGAGCGCACCTCGGAGAAATATGTTCAAGCATATAAGCTCATCACCGGCAAGAGCTTATAGAGCAAGATCAATTCGCGCATTCGATTCGTGCATTTAGAAATACGTCTCGAATCGAGGGCGTATTTAAGAGATAATTGTCTTCAAACGAGCTTTGGAAATTAGGAGCATAGATGTCCCAGAGAAATCCGATGAACGAGCGTTATCAAGGCGACGGACACACCGGCAAAACGCGCAGGAGCGCGGCGTCCGCGAAGCCGAAGAAGGAAGCCGCCGGAACCGTGGTCGTGAAGACCTCGCGCCAGACTCCGAAAGAGCGTAAGGCCGAGCAGAAGGAGGCGCGCAAAAAGGAGCAAGAGCGCCAGCGCGAGCTAGATAAGAAATACTACAAACCCGATACCGAGCAATATAAGAAGCTGCGTCGTATCTGGTGGGTCGCGCTTATCGGTGCGATCGTTTGCGTTGCGGCTTCGTGGCTGCTCCGTGGCGTTCAGCCCGAGTGGCTTGCGATGGTGGCGCTGTTTGGCGCATATGGTCTCATTATCTTCGCGTTCTATATCGATTTCTCGAAGATCAGGAAAGAGCGCAAGAAGTATCAGGAAAAGATGGTGGCGCTCGAGCGCGAAGAGGAGCGTAAAGGCCGCAAAGGCGGTGCTCAGAAGAAACAGGATCCGAAGAAGGATGCCAAGGACAAGGATGCGAAGGGTAAGATCTCGCAGATGAAGGAGGCGCGCGCGAAGGACGCGGCTTCCAAAAACTCCAAGGCGGATTCGGCTCAAGACGATTCAAATGACGGCGATTCTTCCGATGGCGCCAAGCCGAAGAAGAGCATATTGCGTTTCAAGAAGGCTAAGCAGGCTAAGACCGAGGCTGAGGCCAAGGCCGAGGAGTAGTTTCCTGTTTTGCGATCTTTGCAGCGGACTTCGCTTCTGCTTTGAGATCGGTTTTGCATGATGAACGTCCGGGATCAATCGAAGGATTTGTTATGGTCAATCGCGTTTATGTCGAAAAAAGAAGCGGATTCGATGTTGAGGCTCAGCAGCTGTTTGCTGAGCTTCGCGATATTTTGGGGATAAACAGCCTTCAGGGCTTGCGCGTGCTCAATCGCTACGATGTTGAGGGAATCGACGATGAGGCGTTCGCTGCGTATAGGACCACCGTTTTTAGCGAACCGCAAAGCGATGTGACCTACGCGTCGCCAGAGGAATTTCTTGGCGCGGTGGGCGCAGACGAGGGCGAGGACGCGAAGCAGACTGTTTTCGCGGTCGAGTATCTTCCCGGCCAGTTTGACCAGCGTGCGGATTCCGCGAGCGAATGCATCCAGCTTATCAGTCAAGGCGATCGCCCGATGGTGAAGAGCGCCGCGGTTTACGTGCTCAAAGGTGATCTCAGCGATGCGGATGTCGATGCCATCAAAGGTTACGTGATCAATCCGGTCGAATCGCGCGAAGCCGACATGACAGAGCTTGTCACGCTCGCGCAGGATTTCCCCGAGCCTGCAGATGTTGAGGTGCTGAGAGGGTTTCTCGATCTGAACGACATCGAGCTTGCGAATTTCATCAAGGAACGCGGGCTTGCGATGGATCTGGCTGACATCACTTTCCTTCAGAGCTATTTCAAGGACGAGGGCCGCTGCCCGACGATCACCGAGATCAAGATGGTCGATACTTACTGGTCCGATCATTGTAGGCACACCACGTTCAACACCGAACTTGTGGACATCGAGATCGCGGACGAAGGCGTGCAAGCGGCGTTCGAGACATATCTCGATCTTCGCGCTGAGCTCGGGCGGGAAGAAAAGCCGATCTGCCTCATGGATATGGGTACGATCGGAGCGAAGGCGCTCAAGGCCGTGGGTGAGCTTCAAGGGCTTGACGAGTCGGAGGAGATCAACGCTTGCACTGTAAAGGTGAAGGTGGATGTGCGCGGTGAAGAGCAGGACTGGCTCTATCTTTTCAAGAACGAGACGCACAATCATCCGACGGAGATCGAGCCGTTCGGTGGGGCCGCCACCTGTCTTGGCGGGGCTATTCGCGATCCTCTTTCCGGACGTGCGTATGTTTATCAGGCGATGCGTGTGACCGGCGCGGCTGATCCGCGAGTGCCTGTGAGCGAGACCATCAAGGGCAAGCTTCCGCAGCGCAAGTTGGTGACGACGGCGGCGCAGGGTTATTCATCTTACGGCAATCAGATCGGCCTTGCTACCGGGCAGGTCAGCGAGCTCTATCATCCGGGGTATGCCGCCAAGCGCATGGAGATCGGCGCTGTTGTGGGCGCGACGCCGGCAAGCGATGTTCGACGTGAAACACCTGCGCCGGGAGATGTGATCGTACTGTTGGGCGGACGAACGGGGCGCGACGGAATCGGCGGTGCTACAGGTTCGTCGAAGGCTCATGACGCTTCCTCGATCGAGACGTGCGGAGCTGAGGTTCAGAAGGGCAATCCGCCTGTGGAACGCAAGATCCAGCGTCTTTTCCGCAACAGCGAAGCGTGCCGCATGATCAAACGCTGTAACGATTTTGGTGCCGGCGGCGTGTCGGTTGCCATCGGCGAGCTGGCCGATGGGCTGGATATCCATCTCGATCGCATTCCCAAGAAATACGAGGGGCTTGACGGCACCGAGCTTGCAATCTCGGAGAGTCAGGAGCGCATGGCGGTTGCGCTCGCTCCGGATGATGTGGACGCTTTTATCGCGCTTGCTCGCGCGGAGAATCTGGAGGCGACGCCCGTTGCCGAGGTTACAGAAGAGCCCCGCGTGAAGATGGATTGGCGTGGCAAGACCATCGTCGATGTTTCGCGGGAGTTCTTGGCGAGTAACGGTGCGCCTAAAGAGGCCACTGTGCGTATAGGCGATCTGGGCGAGGTTTCGGTGTTCGAGGCTCCGGAGGAGGATTTCGCTGTGCATGATTCTCTCGGCGAGTTGCTGACCGACGTTGTCTCTGACATCAATGTGGCATCCAACAAGGGTCTGGTCGAACGATTCGATTCCACGATCGGAAGCGCTACTGTGCTCATGCCCTTCGGCGGCAAGTATCAGCTCACGCCGGCTCAGGCGATGGTGTCGAAGTTCCCGGTCCTCGGCGGTCAGACCACCACGGTGTCGGGCCTTTCTTGGGGATTCAATCCGTATCTCAGCGAGGAGAACCCGTATGTAGGTGCTTATATCGCGGTGCTTGAGTCGATCTCTAAGCTTGTGGCTACGGGCTTCGAGAGAAGTAAGATGTACTTAACTTTTCAAGAGTATTTTGAGAAACTTGGCAACGATCCGGATCGTTGGGGTAAGCCAACATCGGCGTTACTCGGTGCGTTAATGGCTCAGCTGGCATTCGGTGTTGGCGCGATCGGCGGCAAGGACTCGATGTCTGGCAGCTTTGAGGAGCTGGATGTTCCGCCGACGCTCGTTTCGTTTGCGACAGGCACAACGTCGATCGATCGGGTTACGTCTCCGGAGTTCAAGCGTTCTGGAAGTAGCGTTGTGTGGATCAGTCCGCTGAGCGATGTTCCGGCGGATATTGTTTGCACGTTGAATACGGTCGAGTACCTGATTGGGCAGCGGAAGGTGGCTTCATGCGCGACCGTCGGCTACGCGGGTTTGGCGGAGACGCTTTTCAAGATGTGTGTTGGCAACCGAATCGGTATGGTGCTTGACGATATGGTCAATATGGCGGAGCTCGAATCGCCCGCATTTGGAACGTTTGTTGTCGAGCTAGTCGAGGATGAGGATGCGGACTCCATCGTTGAGATGCTTCGCGAATCGGGCATCGGCGCTGTTAAGGAAGACATTCCGGACGAATGGGTCGTTGATCATGACGGAAATGGCTGCGAGATCCTGCCGCTTGGCGAGACTATGGATGACTATGTTATGGCGTCGATTGACGAAGAGGTTGACCTTGCGCAGATCCAAGAGGTGTGGGAGTCAGGGATCGAGGGCGTGTTCCTGTATCGCACATCGAAGGAGGAGGCCGCCAAGCTTCCGACGGTAGAAGTGGTTTCCTTTGACGGCGTTGCGCCTGCTGTATATTCCGGTTCGAAGATTGCCCGTCCGCGCGTGATCATCCCGGTGTTTCCTGGCACGAATTGCGAGTACGACACGCTTGCAGCATTCGAGCGCGCGGGTGCGGAAGTGACCACGCAGATCATCAACAATATGACACCCGATGATGTTCACGAGAGCACCGACGAGCTTGTTCGCAATATCAAGAGCTCGCAGATCGTCATGCTTCCTGGAGGCTTTTCGGGCGGAGATGAGCCAGATGGATCGGCGAAGTTTATCACGGCGTTCTTCCGTTCTCCTGCGGTGACCGAGGCGGTGCGCGATCTGCTGCAGAATCGTGACGGCTTGATGCTCGGTATCTGCAACGGGTTCCAAGCGCTTGTGAAGCTCGGGCTTGTGCCGTATGGCGACATTGTCGATCTGACGCCGGATAGTCCGACGTTGACGTTCAACAACATTGGTCGCCATCAGAGCAGGCTAGTGGATACGCGTGTGTGTTCGTCGTTGTCTCCGTGGCTGTCGAAATGCAACGTCGGCGATATCAACACGGTTGCTATCAGCCATGGTGAGGGACGGTTTGTTGCGTCGCTTGATATGCTTACAAGTATGGCTGCGGCTGGTCAGATCGCTACGCAGTATGTTGATTCATTTGGACAGCCTTCCATGAATCTGGATGCGAATCCCAATGGCTCGGTGTGGGCGATCGAGGGGATCACCTCTCCCGATGGGCGCGTGTTTGGCAAGATGGGGCACTCGGAGCGTGCGGGCGATGGGCTTTACAAGAATGTGCCCGGCAATCTGTATCAGCCTATTTTCGAGGGCGGCGTGAACTACTTCTCGTAAGTAGGCATCATTTAGAGTTCTGGTTGCATCTGCATTTTGTTGTTGCTGCTTTTTAGGGGCGGGGTCTTGATCCCGCCCTTGTTGCTGCCTATGTCATTTCGAACCGAATACGCTTACATGTCGTTTGTCATCCTGAGCGTAGCGAAGGATCTTTTTGTGATGCAGGTTGAAACTAGTGACTGGGTTGGGTGAAATGATTGCCGAGATACTTAGTCGCTCAAACAGTCCTCGGCTTGCGCCTGCGGAACTCGCTTTGTAAGCACCTCGGCAATCATTTCTACAGGTTGAAACTAGTAACTATCTGAGACATCGGGGCAGGACTTCATCCTGCCCCCACACTGGATCTCTTCCAATTGCGAACGATGGAATATGCCGTCATCCCCGTCCCCTGACATGAAATAAACCGGCTTCTCGAAATGACGCAACCTGTTGTGCAGTAACTTTCACTCAAAATTCTCGTGGGAAGTTGTTGACTATAACCTAAGGTCGTAGTCTACACTTGATCGAAACCGCAGGATCAAGCACCTGATTTTCGGAGGTGAAACCGCTTGGAAAACGAAAAGGAATACTACACCAGCGGCCAAATCGAAAAGATGACCGGAATAACTAAAAAGGCTCTCACCAATTACGAAAAAATGGGCTTAATAAGCCCCAAACGTACGGGAGAGAATGTGTCGAACAATCGCAGGCTGTTTACAGAGGACGACATCGAGCGTCTGAAAAGGATTATGATTATTCAGGCTTATGGACCTAAGCTGAAACAGATAAAAGAGATCCTCGACAACGATGATGCCGATCTCATCGCTGTCATCCAAAGTCAGATCGACGACCTTAGACGGCAGCAGAATCATCTTCAAAACCTGATCCTTTTCGCCAAATTCGTCGATATCACCGATACTGATTTTTTTGAAGGCCTAGTTGCAGGGCCTCAAGATATCGATGCGTTCGCCGATATGGTGCGCGACTCTACGATCTATTCAAGCTGCATGAACAAACTGCAGAATCTTACCGATGACGAGATTGAAGCTATGTTCGACGAGCTTTACGACATCATTGATGACTATTTAACGCTTGATGGGGCTCTGGGTTTTTGTGGGATTGAGGAGCAGATAGACAGATTCTGCGAATGGTGGAGCAAAAACGTCTATTCGATGGATGAGATGGGATATCTCGGATTTTGGGCGGTCTTTGAGGATGACGCGCTGATTCCTTCGATGGTGGAGGAGGCTGGCGAAGATATGACATCGGGGAGCCTCGAGATGGCGGCGTTTTATGTCTACATGAAGCGACTGATGGTTCACACGCAGGAACTTGTCATGCAGATCGCGCTTGAGTCGGATCGCGATATCGTGCTTGCAATGAGCCGCGTGGAGGACCTGCGGCGGATGATCGCTCGAGAAATGGGAGCGGGAGATGTAAGCGAGCTGGAAAAAGATAGTCTTGTTCTGTCGGTACTCGACTATATGGCAAACATTCTCGCGGATGAAGAGCTTGTGTCGTACATCGATTATTCAAACGAGATCGATTTACGTGAGGAATCGGTCGAGAAGACGAAAAAAGTCGTGGCGCTGATGGACGATGGCACGAAGCAATGATGTCTATACGAGTCGAATTCGCGTTATTTGTCGAGCAGCGGATTGAGTCCGAATTAAAACGGCGACTTGATCGCAATGCGATTGGAAGGGCGGTTGGTGTGAGATGGGAGGAGCGATCGTCGCACGGCAGAAGTGCGGTCAGAAAGCGATGAGGTTGCGCACTTCAGTGCCGAGGGCATCCGCTATGCGGGCAAGATCATCGAGCCCGACGCCTACACGGCCGGTCTCGATGCGCCAGATGTGCGATTTCGAGCTCCCAACCATGAGGGCGAGCTTCTCTTGAGAAAGCCCTTGCTTTTCCCTACGGGCGCGCACAGCGCTGCCGAGTAGAAGACGTTTTTGTTCAATATTCATGCATAAAGCATATGTGCTACCATGTGCTTTACGGCTTCAAATATGAAGCCATTACGCACAGCAATACGCCCCAGACTACTAAGAAGGATGACATAGATGGCTCTTGTCTCAGTGATCAAATACGATGGTAATCCCGATGTTTTTGCATGGAAACACCCAGATGATGAACTGGGGACTTGGACTCAGCTTATCGTTAATGAGTCTCAGCAGGCTATATTGTTCAAAGGCGGGCAGGCACTTGATGTATTTGATGCCGGGCGTCATACATTAAGCACGAAGAATATTCCCATTCTTGAGAACTTTGTAAATCTGCCTTTCGGTGGCAATTCTCCTTTTAAAGCTGAAGTATGGTTTGTAAACAAAGTATTCAATCTTAATGTCAAATGGGGGACGCCTTCCCCGATTCAGATTCAAGATCCCACTTTTGGGGTTTTCGTGCCGGTGCGATCTAACGGCCAATTTGGTCTGCAAATCGTCGATTCAAAGAAATTCCTTGTTAAGCTGGTCGGAACTTTAAGCTCATTTACAAAGCAGGATATATCGGAATATTTTCGCGGTCTTTATGTTACTCGTGTTAAAGATGCGATTTCCACATACATTCTCGAAAAGAAGATTGATGTTCTCAATATCAATATGCATTTGGACGAACTCTCAGACTTTCTCCATAGTCGCATTTCGCCTGTCATGGAGGAGTACGGCGTAGCGCTTCCTAACTTCTATGTGAACGATATTAGCGTTCCGGAGGATGATCCGGCGGTAATCAGGCTTCGCGATGCGTTGGCAAAGAAAGCCGAAATGGACATCATCGGATACACCTATGTTCAAGAGAGATCGTTTGACACATTGGAAGGTGCTGCCACCAATGAGGGTTCGATGGCCGCTCCGGTGATGGGTGCGGGTATCGGAATGGGAATGGGATTCGGAGTAGGCGCCGGAATGGGAGGTGCCTTTAATGAGATCGCACAGAACCTTAACGTCGGCTCTCAACAAAATATTCAGCATTCTGTTGTTCAGTTCGAAGCGGAAAAAGGGATTTCGGCGAAGAAATTCTGCGGTCACTGCGGGACATCTATGTCTAGCGATTATCGATTCTGCCCTGCTTGTGGAAAAGAAGCCGCGGATCTTTCGTGTTCAAATTCTGGGGAAGGGAATCCTTCATGAAACTCTCAACGAATCTTATTGCGATAATCAGTGCTCTTTGCATTGCAGTCTCAACGATTGTCTATCTATTTGTTGTTCCAACAGCGCTTGAATTTTTTTGGACATCTTTAGGCGGGCTGTTGCTGGCCGAGATGATGCTCTTCGGTCCATTGCTTTTTATAAACAATGCAAAGGATGATAATTCTCTTTTCTTTGTAGCAGGCGCAACGTCTGCAGCATTTATCTGCAGCGCTGTGCTAATCGTCGCAAGCCTTCTATTTATTCCAGCACACGCAGCAGCGCTTGGAGTATTTCTATCGATCGCTTTGGTTGATCTGCTGGCAGAGGCGATTTTACTGCTCGTCTTCTATTTCGTCGGGAAACGATTTCAGGACGAAGATGCGAAAGACACCTCAAAAGGGCTCAACGAGCTGAGCAAGCTCGAGCAAAATAGCACCCAGATCAGTCAGTCAAGAAGAGGGGGAATTTAGGATGGAGCAAAAACTAAAAGGACAAACAGCGAGCGTAGTGGAATTCATTTTCGGTGGATTGCTCATATTGGGAGGTTTGACAAGCATTGCGATGATTCCTTTACAGGGTATTGCCTACGTGTTGCTCGGCGCTTTCCTTGTGTTGACGGGAATTCAATGGCGCTTACTGATCAAAAACTACAAGACTTATATGACGGTTCTATCAAACGATCCGACTGGATCACTGACCACTATCGCACAGGCAACCAACGCCTCAGCCACTACGGTGAAAGACAATCTGAAGCTGATGATAAAAAAGGGTTTGGCGCAAGGAATGGTGGTAGACGAACAAGGAAACCGTGTGTTGCGCAACAATGATGTATCCGGTAATGCAGCAAATGTCGTTCCTTCAGCTGCATCTTCAGAGGCTCCAGTTGAAATGGTGGCCGTTGTTTGTAGCGGATGTGGCGCAACAAATCAGGTAGCAAAGAATTCAACCGCAAACTGCGAGCATTGCGGTGCAGCTATTCAAGGGTAAAAAGTTTAGAGCAACAAGGAGAGATAATGAAACTATCAAATTTGACGTTTATACGTTTTGGTGTTTTGGCACTTGCCATTTTATTGTTTTTAATCGGGGCTGGAGTCAGCAGTTGTTCGGCGCAATACGCTTTCAACAGTCCTTCGAAAAGTTCGATAACTGGAGACTTCAAAGAGATTAAGTGGCCAACGAGCGGAGTGGCTCAAATGCTTCCTGAACCTGAGTCGAAATACGGGGAAATTTCAATTGACTCAAGCACCGCATTTTATGCATATATTGGCAATACTACGGCAGACCAATACGACGCTTATGTCGAGAAATGTCAAGAAGCCGGATTTTCTGTTGATTACACAAAAGCAGAAACCTATTATTACGCCGATAATGAAGAAGGATATGACCTCTCGCTGAGCTATGACTCCAAGGAGTCGTACATGACAATCAGCCTCAATGCTCCCGTGGAATCTTCGTCGTCTTCGGCATCGACATCATCATCTTCTAGTCAGGCAAGCTCTTCAGCAGCAGAGATGGCGGCCTCATCGACTGCCAACGATGCTCCCGTGGACGGAATTCGTCCAAGCATCAAAGAGGCTATAGATAGTTATGAGAAGTTCTTTGATGATTACTGCGCATTTATGGAAAAGTACAGCAACGATCCGGGCTCTTCTGCCCTCATAGCTGATTATGCAAAATTCATGTCTCAATATTCTGAAACTATGGACAAACTGGATCAATTAGGTGATGAGGATCTGTCGGCGCAGGAACTGCAATACTACACAGACGCGATGAGCAGAATCAACACAAAGCTGGCAAATACTGCAGGAGCGATGTAGAAGACGCCCGATAGATAAGCCTAGACATGAGTTGTATTTATAACATTAGGCAACATTGCTCGACTTGGTGTGGTTATTGCTTGGGTCGTTCTGTTTGCGATCGGCTTGTGTAAAACCAGATTTGTCTTGTAAGAAACCTTGCTGGATCTCCCCAAAATGAATAAGGCGCTCGGAGGTGGAGCGCCTTATCAAAGGGGGTAACAAGTGAGAAAGGTTGGCTTTTGCTGTGGCTGCGCCGCCGTATCGGCCGCGCGTTGAGCATCCGAGCGGTGGGAGGGATTAGCCCTCGATGGCGATGAGTTTCTTCTGCTCGGGCTCTTGCTCCTGCGCCTTCTTGGGGACGCTGATGTTCAAGAGGCCGTTTTCGAACTTCGCAGAGATGTTCTCTTCGTCGATGTCTTCGCCCATGTAGAATGACCGACGACAGCTGCCGAAGAAACGCTCGCGACGCACCCATTTTTGTGGTGGTGCAGATTCCGCGGACTGCTCGCCTTTGCTCTCGGCATCATCCGATGATGCTTCTGCTCGTGCTTGCACATCGGGTTGTGCTTCTGCTTCGGGTTGCTTCTCTTCGAACTCTGACTTCATTTGGGCCGAGACGATTACATAGCCATCTTTGAGCTCGAGCTCTACATCGTCTTTTGAAAATCCGGGGAGCTCGATCGAAAGCTCGTAGCTGTTATCTGTCTGGCTGATGTCTGTCTTCATAATGGATGAACTGTCGAATTTCTCCATCGGCCTCGGCATCATCGATCCGAACGGAAAGCCAAGAGGTGAAGAGTGGCGGCGCCTATAAGGCATGATCATTTGCATAGTGATGTCTCCTTTTCGCTACGGACTTGCTCTGCTTTTTATTTGCTTGCGGTACCGATCTTGATTCGCTTACGAGCATGTGTTTTTGACATGCTGTTAGATAAAACGATGAGAGCAAGAGCGCGTTTTCATTTACGAATCATATTATGAACAGGTAGATTAGCACTCGCAAGGTTAGAGTGCTAATCTTCACAAAACATACAAATGTACGATTTATTCGAGACAATGAAGTCTCGAGTTGGCGTAGCATGAGCCAACATGCTATGTGTGGGTCAACACGCTATGAGACTAGCTCGGTATGGGCGAATTGGTATGAGAGTAGTTTTGGTGTGCAATCAATGCGATATAAGATCGGAGCAGATTACATCCCTGCGTTCAGCTGGTTGAAGCCAGCTGTTTTATAGAAGCACTTCGTCAACACAGTTGACTTTTGCTTGGATGCAAATCTCGATCAGACGCTTGTCGAGCGTGAAAAGCGTTGCACCATTTCTGCGTGCCATGCATACATACAGCATGTCATAAAAAGAATGATCGTGGTTAATTGCCTCAAAGAAAGCTTCCTGCTTATAGTTGCTGATGGGGATAAAGTCGCATATGAGAGCTTCTGCTACGGCGAGCCGCTCAAGGGCGAGTTCGGTGGTCATCGCGCCGACATGAACGTATTTCCAAAAGACATTTCGGACTTCGGCTTGAACCCATGAAGGAGCAATAATCTTATCGGTTGGCTCGATGAGAGAAAGTAACCCTTGACCTCGAGGGGTGTTTCGCGCAATTTCTACTGCTGCACTGCAATCCATAACGATCATCGTTGCTCCTCGCTGTCGGCAAAGACAAAGTCAAAGCGTTCAAAGCGCTCATCTCTGTCTGCGCGAATCAAAAGAGATGTGTCTTGGATTTCTTCGGGAAGTTGGACGGATGGCAGATCGATGATGTTCTGAAAGAGTTGTTTTCGCTGGTGCGTTGTAGTATTGCCGGGCATATTGTCATTATGAAGAGATGAAGGCGCAAGATCACTTTCAGATCTAAAGATCGCTTGATCGGTATTGATAATATCGGGCCCAAGCGTGTTGTAGAGGTGAAGAAAGCAGCGCAAGATATGAACCATCTGTTGAGACATGCTTCTATCTTCGGCGTTTGCGCAGATTTTCAGCTGGTTGTAGAGATCTTGCGGACAGTCTTTAATTTGCAATGCTGGCATATTTCCTCCCAACATCATGATATATGCATCCATTATACATGAAAGAGGTGAAACTGTAGCCTTCGATCAAATGCTCTGATAAAAGATTGAAATGTGAGTCCTATGCGCTTCATGTTGGAAAAGCGCATTATGAAGGCGAAGGAGTTGATTCGGGATCCACCGCGGGGGTTGTAGCGGAAACCGTCATTGGGGCTGCAACGATATCGGTGGAATCTGCGGCCATCGCTTTGGAATCATAGTCCGGATTCATTATCAAGACAATCGCCATCACGAGTATGGCAAAAACAACGATGATCATGGCGCGCAGCCGCTCGTGTTTCTCCACTTTGTAGGTTGCTGTTGATTTCATGATTCCGCCCTACCGATGTTCGTTCGTACTGTCGATATTCTGACTTTATTGCACGGAGGGCCTCGGCCATAACGCATTGTCTATCTGCTGACATCCGATTGCGAACTTGTAAGAAACTGGTAACAGAGCGTGGATTTTTTGGGTGGGATGGATGTGTGTCGGGAGCATCGAGGCGGCAAGCTAAGCAGGCAGCGGGGTCGGGCGCAAGTCGGGTGACGGGATGGAACCGTCCCAAACTCACGCGGTGGGTAAACCTTGTGCGGCCCAGTCGTTCATGCTTCCGGAATACACTTCGACATCCGTGAATCCTTCCTTCGCAAGCGTGTCCGCCGCAAGTCCGGCATGAAGACCTGTTTGGCAGTAGAGAACAACATCATCTTCTGGTTTCACGCCAGCCTTCTCGATGGCAGCAACTAGCGACTCATCTGGAATCATAGACCCGTCCTCAGGATTAACGAGCGGCACGTTCACTGCGCCGGGGATATGCGCCTGATCAAACATAAATGCAGGCCTAACATCGATTAGAGGAACGCCCTCACTGCGGGCTTGCTCAATGCGTAAACTGTCGATCACGGTTATGGATTCATTTTCGGTTGCCATCTTCGTTCCTTTCAATATTTATAGTTGCCAAATCATCATTCTTTCAACGGCGGGCTCTGTTTCGCCTGAAATAACCCTACTGCTGCGCTATCGTATGCAAGTAAGATGCTGGATAATGTAAACGCATCGAAATCCAACAGAAAAGGATATGTTATGACCAAGATAGAACCATCCATCGACGAGTGGCTTCGCGAGGCGAAGGCGTCTGAGAACGCGGATAAATGCGGCATGTTTCTAGCGCATAACGGCATCGTGCGCATAACGCCGAAGGCGCAGGTGCGTGAAGGTGTCGAGGGCTTGGGCGAGGTCGCTCAGGTTGATTTCTCTTATGATGCGCAGGGCGTTGAAGATGCGATCGCAGAAGCGCTTACATGGGAGGGCGTCTACTACGTTCGCGTGTGGCTGAACGAAGGCGTGCTCAGCGTCGGTGAGTCGATCATGTATGTGCTGATCGGAGCAGATATCCGTCCGCATTGCATTGATGCGCTGCAGAGGCTCGTTGGCAAGATCAAGAACGATCTCGTTGTCGAGAAGGAGATCTATGCGTAGAGTTTGCGGCATTTCGAGGGCGTTGGCTTGCGTTGCGTCCTCCTTTTGCCTAGCTGCATCCGTGGCCTTATCCGGATGCGCGTCGCCAACGGCGTCTTCTGTTTCAAGCTCGACACCTGCGGCAAACCGCGTTGAAGAGATCGGGCGGGATATCGCGGATATTGAGATTGACGTGAATACATGGAATGCTTTCACGGCAAACAGTACAGCGGCCGTTTTTGGCGATCCGGAAGGCATGGGAGCCGACGCTGCCCTCAACAACGCTTGCTTTTCGCCGGCTTCGCTGTATTTTGCGCTCGCATTGGCGGCCGAGGGCACTGACGGTCAAGCTCAGCAGCAACTGCTCGAGTTGATGGGCGCATCTGATGCCGAGGATCTGGCATCGTTTTGCTCGGCATGGATGAGCAAGCTGGAAGACCCCTATGGGGAGGATGTCTTTGCCGGCGATGATGCGGATGGCACTGATGGCTCGTTAGGCGACGGTGGCGGTGGCGATGATGCCGGTGGAGCAGATAACGCCGATCAGGTTAAGATCGCAAATTCCATCTGGGTAAACGGGGGCTATGCGTTTACTCCTGAGTATCTGAACGTCGTCGAAAGTAAGCTCGATGCTTCCGCGTTCAATGTCGCTTTTGGAACCGACGCGGCAAACGCGCAGATCACGAAATGGATCTCGGACGAAACAGAAGGTCTGCTTTCGCCTGAGTTCAACACTTCAAGCGATGATGTGGCAAAGCTGATAAACACGGTGTATTTCAAGAGCGCATGGGCGGATCAGTTCGATAGTGCGGCTACGACAGATGAACCGTTTCATGCCTATTCCGGAGATACCACCGCGCAGATGATGCACAAATCGCTCGACATGGCCGGATATGCACAGGGCGGCAATTTCACGGCGAGCCAACTTGGCTTTTCGAACGGATACACAATGTCGTTTTTCCTGCCGAATGACGGAGTTGCGGCATCCGATCTGCTGATTGAGACCGATACCATTCAACAGTTGTTGGGCACTCAGTTCGAGTCGCGCCCAGTGGATATATCTCTGCCGAAATTCACGATCGACACAAGCTTCGATAACTTGATCGAGGCGTTGCGCTCGCTCGGTGTTCAGGATATTTTCGATGCTTCCAACGCTTCGATGTTCTCCAAGATGATCGGTTCTGAGAATGGCGATTTCTATATCAGCGATGCGATTCAAGAGACGCATATCGGCCTTGATGAGGATGGAGTGGAGGCTGCGGCCTATACCGCTTTGGGCGTGAAGGCCGCAGGTATGCTTCCGGAAGACGAGCCGATCAGCTTCGTTTTGGACCGCCCGTTTGTCTACACGATCCAATCGCCTGACGGTGTGGTTTTGTTCATAGGCACCGTAGGTTCTATCTAGGGTTGCTTGGGAAGAGCCATCTGGACGTATCTTTGCCTCGTTGCCCTTGTTGTGCGCAACTCAATGCGCCGACAAGGGCATTTTGCGACAACTTGACCGTGGCGCCAACGACGACAAACTCCCGCTGAACGGCTCGATCATGACAGGTAAGATGCATCTTCGCAGGTAGAACACAGATTGTGGTATTCGACGAAAAAAATCACAACATAATGTGTTTTCTCGACCAAAATTCATCGCCGAGGCGTTACTATATATACGGTCGCGGGCAAACGCCAATCAAACCTTCTAGGCCCGCTTCTCTTCTCTAAAATAAAGCTTATAAATACTCCGAGAAGCCCCGAAATCATCCATTTCAATCCGGTGGCCTAGATGATCGACGCATTCGAAACCAGCGTCCGTATCAATCCGAATCGTGTATTCTTCACGTTCGTTGATAGTTTTGGACATGAGCTCGCGTTCACATATAAGCAGGCGCGCATCATCTCCGCGGCATTGGCTCGTCGTCTAAAGAGTCAAGGTGTTGCTTCCGGCGATATCGTTGTGGTTGAAGCCGACAACTCTCCCGAATTCGTATTTCTTGCACTTGCCTCTGCGTATGCCGATTTCACGCTGGCCGCGCTTGACGTGCGGCTCTCCGAGGGTGATCGTGTGGCACAAAAGCTCACGCTCGAGCGGTTCGGCGGACGTGTTGCCATGCACATTGACTCCCAGCGTCTTCGCGCAATGCTGCGAAAGGCGCGCGACCTTGTTCTGGGGATGGCCGATGCGAGTGCTGTGATCGAGTCGATCTGCGGAACGCCTAGGTGGGAGCGGTCGATCATGGGGCAGAAACAGGACATCATTGACGATACGGTGCACTTTGCGGAACGCGAGGCGCACCTTTTCGATGCGAACTCGCTCGCGCTGATAGTGTTTTCCGGATCGTCCACCAACAAATCGAAAGCGATCCCGCTCACTTGGAACAACCTGATGCAGGCCTCGGTCGCTGCAAATCAGGCGTTAACGGAGCAGGGCCGACAGCCTTGGCAGGAGCGCTTGCCGTTGAGGAATAGCGTGAATTTCGCTTCATCGGATTCGGGTGGCGCGGATTGCTCGTGGCAATGCGCCTATCCGCTTTCACACATTCGCGGGTACCAGATTCTCGTTCGTTCGGTGATGGGTCGCTCGCCGCTTCGCCTTTATGAGTCTTTCGATGCGGAGCTTATTCTCAACGATCGCGAACGTTCGCATGTGACGCATATCTCTGTTTCGAACGAGATGCTGCAGGATCTTTTGACTGTCGAGGAATGGCGGCTTGACATCCAGCCGAGCGCGCGGGTGAGGCTTGCTGAGTATCGCTGTATTCTGATCGACGATCGCATGTTGGATCCGCGAACGATCGAGCGCGCTGTAGACCTAGGTGTGCGCGTTTTCGCAGGTTATGGGATTCCGGAGACGAGCGGGCTTATAGCCGAGTCGCTGATCACGACGGATTTTCGCGGAGGAATGCGCCTTATGGAGGGCTATGACGTCCATATCGTCGACGCGGACGAGGACGGATTTGGGCGCTTGGCGGTGAAGGGGCCGGGAGTTTTCTCGGGCTATATGAATTCGAGCGCGGCGTTCACGGTCGATCGATACTTCATGACCGGAAGCACTGCGGCGCTCTATGATAACTGCATCTTCATTCGCAATCGCGCCACCGACATGATGGTGGTGGATGGTGAGATGGTCTATCCTGCTGAGATCTCGGAGGCACTTCGCCATATTCCCGGCGTTTCTGACGTTCACGTTTTCGGTGTGGCCGATGCGCTTCATGGGAGGCGACCTGTCGCTGTGGTGGAGCGGCGTGATCCGGCGCTCACGTCGGAGGCTATCATCCAGATGTCCAGACAATGGCTTACGGATGTGAATATGCCTAAGAGCATTTATGTGGCCGATTCGCTGCCGCGTCACGACAATGGCAAGCTTGACCGTTCGACGATCGAGGCGATGTTCAGTAGCTCGATGAAGATCAAGCGAATGACGTTGCATCATGTTCGTATTCCGTTCAATAGCCCGGTTAAAGGTGAATTCGGTGAACTTGCTTATCGGGATTCGGTGATCGTGGAACTTGAGGATGCGCTTGGGCGACGAGGGTTGGGCGAATGCGCGGCTTTTGACTTGGATGACGCGGGGTCGATGGCGGGCGGTTCGCTTGCGCAAGAGGTGCTCTATATTCGGAATGTTATCGCACCGAATGCGGTAGGTCGCACGTTTTTTCACCCGCGATACACCGACGAGATATTTTCTGGATTGAAAGATGTCGAGCTGCATCCGATGGCTGCGTCGGCGGTTGAATGCGCTATCTGGGATCTTTACGGGCAGGTGAGCGAACAGACTTTGTGGGAGCTTATCAACGAGGAGTACTCCCGCATTCTTGAGGTGATGACTCCTGAGGGATCGGCCAGCGTTGAGATGCCGCGCGTGGCGAAGATCGAAGGAGCATCGGCGATGGTGAGCTCAGATGCGGTGATCGATCTAAGCCCGACATCGGTGGCTATGGCCAATTCACACAACGCTGTGGCTGCGGGATACAGGCGGCTGAAGATCCGCATCACGCCTGAACGCGGGTTCGCCTGCGTGCGCTCTGTGCGCCGGGCGTTTCCCGACCTGCTGATCACACTCGATGCGAATCGAAGCTTCAAGGCGCGCGATATCGAGCAGCTGCGCAGCTATGACGCGCTCAATATTGGCTGGATCGAGGAGCCTTTTTCTCATGAGGAGGCGAAGAAGCTTGTCGCGAAGATGATGCGTGATGAGGCTGCTGTGGGGCCTAGTTCGGGCGGTGCATCAGCGGGCGGCGTGGAGCCCGGCGAGTTGGTCGATCACTTCGAGGCGCTCGGGATGATCCAAGATCTGATGGCAACGCCGATATGTATCGACGAGTCGTACTCGAATGCTCAGCAGGCGAACGATTTCCTGTATTCGAACAAACTGCATTGCGTTTCCGTGAAGGTCGGTAGATTCGGCGGCATTGAATCCACATTGAAGTTCTTGGCTCATGCGAAACTTCTCGGAAAGGTGGTCGCGATGGGTGGTATGCAGGAGACGGGTATTGGACGCAGGGTGAGCGCTTCGTTCGAGACGCTTCCGGGTATCGTGTTTCCGGGAGATATCGGGTCGATCTCGCGCTATTTTGCGGTCGATGTGACTTACCCTCGTTATGAGGCCCACGATGGCGATATCACGCTTAACTCGGGTGGATTCGAGTATGGAATTGGGTGCATGCTTGATGAGGAGCAGCTTGCTAGAGTGGAGATCGAGCGCATCGTTATCGAGTAGGATGCCAAAGGATCATCCTTTGATGTCATCGCCTATTTGCCGATGGAAATGATTGCCGAGATACTTAGTCGCTCAAACAGTCCTCGGCTTACGCCTGCGGAACTCGCTTTGTAAGCACCTCGGCAATCATTTCTAAAGGCTGTACTCTGTAATACCCTGTGTCACTTGGAGCGTTACCTTGTAGGGACAGGATGAAATCCTGTCCCATGCTACTTGATTTGTGTTACGGAAAATCGAAGCCCGTAGCATCCCTTTTCGATTTGCTCTGAACACTAACTATTAATTGCTTTCGTAAGGAAGCATATATAAATGCATGAAGGAGTTGACCGCTGACGCGAAGCGTCGAGGGTAAACGTCAAATGCAAAAAGGGATGTAAGGGCTTGATCGCGAACCCTCGACATCATCGGTTCTTCCACAACAACAAAAACATTCTTATCGAAACCTTGCGGCAGGGCATGCACGTCCTACGCGCAAGGTTTCGAGTGCTCCTTCTGTCTTGGTTTATAACGCTTCGGTAACGCAAACCCCAGTTATTGACGTTTTGTCAATAGTGTCCGTTGACGCTGTGTCAGTGGATGGATAATCTTCGAGGTGCCATTGAGATTTCGGCTAGATGAAGGCGACATTCATGGCGATATCGCAGTCATCGATTCCGAAAGAAAGGCGAAAGCCTTAAAGGTAACCGGAGGGTAAAATGTCGAAGACGGCGACAACGGAGAAACGAGCTAGTACGGATATGACGCGCGTTGTCGATACCCGTACGGCACATCGTCGCGCTTCCGCTTCCGGCAAGACCACCACCTCTTCGCAGGCGACTCCGCCTACTGCTTCCGCAACTAAGCGCAAGCGTGCTTCGCGCTCAAGCAACAGGCGCGAGCAGATCATCGCTACAGCACGCGAGCTCTATGAGGAAGCGGGTCCGGCGCACACGACGGTTCAAGACATCACGAATCGAGTCGGCGTGACCCGTTCGCTTTTCTATCACTACTTCCCGAATAAAGATGCCATCACTTCTGCGGTTCTCGACGACATGATCGAGGATTACGTCGAGGCGCTTGCTTTTTGGAACGATGAGCGCCAAGAGGGGAAAGTCGACAATGCGCTGAGGTCGGTTGTCAGACTTTTGCGGCTCGGGCTTTTCGAGCAAAGCCCTCTGCGCATTGCATTGGCCTCTGATGAGAATGCGGCGCTCTACCTCGATTTTGTCAACCGCGTGGCGCATCATACTGCCACGTTCATCATCGAAACCACCGTGCAAGATTACGCGAAGCTGCACGAAATAAGGATTCAACACCTGTATGAGACGTTCTACATTCTCATCCTAGGTGTAATCGGGTATCTGCGCACCCACCCCGACACGCCCGACGCGGTCATTGCCGACGTGATTGCCCAGACGCTCTATTTGGACAGGTCCTAGAGTTAGGAGAGAGAAATGTTGTTCGATGTCTATGGACCGAATGCCTTGTATCAGTGGCTCGGTCTGGCAATGGTCCTCATTGCCCTGATCCTTCTGAACGAGCTTGCTCGCAGGAGCAAGGCCGGAGGAATTTTCATGTTCTTCGGCGTCTGCGGCGCGATGACTGTCTACTGTATCGCGGTCGAAGTCGGCGCGGCCATGGGTGCCGAGTGGGCGCTCAACAACCCAACCTACACAACGATGGGCGGCTGGTTCCACTATGCGAAGGTTTACGCGGCCACCGCTGGATGCATCGGCTTCATGATGCTGAAGTACTCGTGGGGAAAGATCGGACGCTCGCATTGGTTCAAGGCGTTTCCGTTCGTGATCGTTGCGATCAACATCCTCATCGCTGTCGCAAGTGATTTCGAGAGCGCGATCGTGGCTTGGGATTCGAGCTTCGTCACAGACGAGGGAGTTCTTCTCAACGGTGGATGGCACAACGTTCTCAACGGGTGCGCAGGTCTTCTCAACATCGCCTGCATGACCGGCTGGTTCGGAATTTACATCTCGAAGAAGCGTCAAGACATGCTGTGGCCTGATATGACATGGGTCTTCATCATCTCTTATGACCTTTGGAACTTCTGCTACACCTACAATTGCCTGCCGACGCACTCTTGGTATTGCGGAATCGCACTCCTTCTCGCGCCGACGATCGCCGGTCTTATCTGGAACAAAGGCGGATGGATTCAGAACCGTGCGTTCACGCTTTCGATGTGGTGCATGTTCTGCCAGATGGTGCCGATGTTCGCGAACGACTCGATTTTCGCAGTGCAGTCAGTAAATAACCCTGCTGTCAATACAGTCGTTGCTTCTATCGCACTTATCGCTAACATCGCAGCGCTGAGCTACATTATCTATCGTTCGAAGAAGCTCGGTGTCAACCCGTACAAGCAGGAAGTGTTTGTCGGAACGAAAGACTTCCGCGAGGCTATGGCTCGCCGTGCTGAGACTCCGTATCTGCTCGAGACTATGCCGAAGAGCGCAACTTCTGCCGAGATCGCAGAGATGGTTGCTTATAACGAGCTCCCTGTTGAAGGCAGTGTTGGTTATGTGTACGTCGCAAAGAACGGTGATGAGACGGATGTTGTTGTCGAGACGGTTCAAGATGCTGGAAGAGCAACCGGCGCCGACGAATCGGGTGATGGCTCATCGAACGGATCGGATACGAATCGCCGCGAGTAGCTCGAGTGACGCCTGAAAGACAGACGTGAAATCTGAGCGTGTTTCGCAGATAGAACGCAAGGGGTGCAGTTTCCGCTGCACCCCTTTTTGTGTATCAACCTGGTTTGATCTGTAGGTGCGCATGCGCCCTCCATGCGCACATTTCATTCAGACAAACAAATGCGCGCATCAAAATCGGATGCGCGCCTACGAAGACAACCCGTGGATTAAGCCCTTGTTGTGCTTTACTGAACGTAGGAGGTGATCAGCGCGCGCAACTCGTCGATACCGGTTCCCTTTTCGGAGGACGTCATCACGACGGGCGTGTTTTTCGGCAGCATCAGCTGCTTCATTATCTTCTGTTTCTGTGAATTGGCCTTTTGCTTTGAGAGCTTGTCGGCCTTTGTCAGCGCGATCGCGAACGGCAACTCCGATTCGAGCAGGAACTCGACCATATTGCGGTCAAGCACGCTCGGGTCGTGACGGATGTCGATGAGCGACACCACAAGTGCGAAGAAACGTTCATCGTTGAAATAGCCCTCGATCAGGTCCGACCAGCGCTCGAGCTCGGATTTTGACACCTGCGCATACCCGTATCCGGGCAGATCGACCAGATCCACGCCGTCGACATCATAAAAGTTGATCGTGGCTGTCTTTCCAGGCTTCTGCGACACCTTCGCCAGATTTTTCCTGAACATAAGCTTGTTAAGCAAAGAGGACTTCCCGACATTCGACCTTCCGGCAAAAGACACCTCGGGCAATTTGCTCTTCGGGAGCTGGGCAGACGTTCCATATGCGGACTTGAATTTTGCGTTGTGGAAGTTCATGACCTGATCTTTCTGCTGCCGATCGACCCTTTCGACTCACCATATTGTATCCCACCCACTTTAGTACACCTATGGTGTATTCGGTGGCTATAATGGGAAACTAACGAATCTGAGTTCTCAATTCATACTTCAGGGAGAAAAGATGAAAGCATACAACCCTCATGAGATAGAACCGCGCATGCAGCTCGATTGGGAAGAGAAGGGCATCTATTCGATAGATGAGACCTCGCCCGCGCCGCGCAAGTACGTTTTGGAGATGCTGCCCTATCCTTCGGGCGACATCCATATGGGACATGTGAGTAACTACACTTATGGCGATTTGGTTGCGCGTTATTCCCGCATGAAGGGCTACAACGTTCTGCATCCGATGGGTTGGGATGCGTTCGGGCTGCCGGCGGAAAACGCAGCGATCAAGCATCATTCACATCCTGCGGTGTGGACTTACGACAACATCGACACGCAGCGTGCTTCGTTCAAGGTAATGGGCTTTTCTTACGACTGGGACCGCACGGTGAGCACGTGCGATCCGGAGTACTATCGATGGGGTCAGTGGATCTTCCTCGAGTTTTGGAAGCGCGGCCTTGTCGAGCGTCGCAACTCCCCGGTGAATTGGTGCCCAAGCTGCAATACGGTTCTCGCCAACGAGCAAGTGATCGGCGGGCGCTGCTGGCGGTGCGATTCCGAGGTTGAGAAGCGCGATCTGACCCAGTGGTATTTCAAGATCACCGATTACGCCCAAGAGCTTCTTGATGACTTGGACAAGCTTGCGGGCTGGCCGGAAAACGTCAAGCAGCAGCAGGCCAACTGGATTGGTCGCAGCGAGGGTGCCAATGTCGACTTTGAGCTGGTGGATGTCGATGGCACGACCCCTACGGGCGAGATGATCACCGTATTCACCACGCGTGCGGATACATTGTTCGGCTGCAGTTTCTTTGTGCTCGCCCCGGAATATGCCGGTCTTGAGGCGTTGGTTGCAGGAACGCCGCACGAACAGGAGGTCATGGAGTTCGCCGAGGCTGCCAAGAAGGTGAGCGCCGTTGAGCGTGCCCAAGGTGATCGCGAGAAGCACGGCGTTTTCACAGGGCGCTATGTACTTAATCCGGTGAATGGCGAGAAGGTTCCGATCTGGGTGGCCGATTATGTCGTTGCCGATTACGGCACCGGTGCGGTGATGGCGGTTCCGTGTGGCGATGAGCGCGACTTCGAGTTCGCGCGTAAATACGAACTTCCCATCATCCCGATCATTTTGGGTGAGGACGATCCGCTGTTCGAACAGCTCAAGGATGAAAAGGCGCGGGTGGTAACCGAGGTTGATTGGGATGCTGCCTACGATGCGCAGGGCATTCTCGTTCAGTCGGGTGAATACACCGGTATGGTGGGTGGCAAACATTCCCCGGCCGAGGAGGCCATCGTGGCGTTCCTCGAGAAAGAGGGCAAGGGCAAGCGCACTGTCGAGTTCCGTTTGCGTGATTGGCTGATCAGTCGTCAGCGTTATTGGGGAAACCCGATTCCTGCGATTCATTGTCCGAAGTGCGGCGTCGTGCCTGTTCCGGAGGAGGACCTGCCTGTGCGCCTGCCGGAGGATATCGATCTTGCGGCAGGAGAGACGCTTGCCACGCATGAAAGCTTCGCTCGCACGACGTGTCCGCAGTGTGGCGGCGAGGCGCGCCGTGAGACCGATACAATGGACACCTTCACGTGCTCAAGCTGGTATTACATGCGCTACTGCGATCCGCACAACGATCAAGCGCCGTTCTCGAAGGAACGTATCAACGCTTGGATGCCGGTCGATCAGTATATCGGCGGCATCGAGCATGCGATCCTGCATCTTCTCTACAGCCGTTTCTTCACGAAGGCGCTGCGCGATATGGGGATGCTTGATTTCGATGAGCCGTTCACCAACTTGCTATGTCAGGGCATGGTGCTCGATGCGCACGGCGAAGTGATGAGCAAGTCAAAAGGCAACGTGGTAAGCCCGGAAGAGATGATCGATGCGTACGGTGCCGACACCGTGCGCGTGGCGATGCTGTTCATGGGGCCTCCTGACAAGGAGAAGCTCTGGAACGAGAACGGTCTTGAGGGCATGTATAAGTTCCTGAACAAGATCTGGCGTCAGGTGCACGATCTTGTGGGTAAGGCCGGAGACGACACATATTATGCAGGCGATGCTGCCGCAGTCGACGAGGCGCAGGTGCAAGCTGCCGTCGACAAGCTGCTGCGCGAACGCCATCGCGTGGTAGGCAAAGTGAGCGATGACATCGAGCGCAACCAGTACAACACTGCAGTTGCGGCGATCATGGAACTCTCGAATGCGACAGGCGAGTTCCTTCGCAAGACCTCTCCTGAAATGCGTACAGACGATTCGAAGGCGGCCGAGGTTGCCCGTGATGTTGCAGAGACGATCTGCAAGTTGCTTGCGGTCATGGCTCCGCATTTTACCGATGAGCTGTGGCGCGAAGCGTTGGGTCATGAGCAGTCCATCCATCTGGAGGAGTGGCCGGAATACGACGAGAAGTTGGCAGTTGCTGATGAGGTTGAGCTTGCGGTTCAGGTGAACGGGAAGATCAAGGCACACATCATGGTTGCGGCCGATGCGGCGGACGAGGATATCTTGACGATAGCCAAAGGTGCGGTTGCGTCGGCGCTTGAGGGTAAGAGCATCGTGAAGGAGATTGTGGTGCCGAAAAGGTTGGTGAATCTGGTCGTTAAGTAAGTGCTGGTTTCGCTATATAATGGGTAGAATCTTGGAATCAAAAAATCAACTTGCGGAAAAGGAGATGCTCAATGGCATATTATTTCGAAGAGCCGTCAAGAACATTTAACGAATACCTGTTAGTTCCGGGATATTCTCCCAGTGATTGTGTTCCTGCTGCAGTCTCTTTGAAGACTCCTCTTGTTAAATATAAGAAGGGAAAAGAGGAGTGCCCGATCCAGCTTAGCATCCCGATGATCTCCGCCATTATGCAATCTGTTTCCGATGACAAGATGGCTGTTGCTCTTGCCACCGAAGGCGGAATGAGCTTCATCTATGGTTCTCAAAGCATCGAGGATGAGGCCGCCATGGTTGCGCGCGTCAAAGATTACAAGGCAGGTTTTGTTACGTCTGACGTGAACCTTCGCCCTGATATGACGCTTGCGGATGTGCTCGTTCTCAAAGAGGAGCACGGCCATTCGACCATGCCTGTCACCGATGACGGTACAAGCCATGGCAAGCTTTTGGGCATCGTGACTTCGCGCGATTACCGCATCTCTCGTATGGAGAAGGATCTCACGGTTTCCGAGTTCATGACACCGCGCGAGAAGCTCGTGGTTGCGCTTCCGGAGACGTCTCTGAAGGATGCGAACGATATCATCTGGGATCACAAGCTGAATTGCTTGCCGATCGTTGATACCGACGACCATCTGGTCGCTTTGGTGTTCCGCAAGGATTACGATTCGCACAAGAGCAATCCGGATGAGCTTCTCGATTCTCACAAGCGTTACATGGTCGGTGCGGGCATCAACACGCGCGACTATGCCGAGCGCGTTCCTGCTTTGGTGGATGCTGGCGTCGATGTGCTATGCATCGATTCGTCCGAGGGATATTCCGACTGGCAGAAGTTCACGATCGAGTGGATTCGCGAGCATTACGGCGACACCGTGAAGGTGGGAGCTGGTAACGTTGTCGATAGGGAGGGCTTCCGCTTCCTAGCCGAGTGCGGTGCCGACTTCATCAAGATCGGCATCGGTGGTGGCTCGATCTGCATCACTCGTGAGACAAAGGGAATCGGCCGTGGTCAGGCTACTGCGGTGATCGAGGTTGCAAAGGCGCGCGATGAGTGGTTCGAGGAGACCGGCGAGTATATCCCGATCTGCTCTGATGGCGGTATTGTATACGATCACCATATTTCGCTTGCACTAGCGATGGGTTCTGACTTCGTGATGCTGGGTCGTTATTTCGCTCGTTTTGATGAGAGCCCTTCGAACCGAGTGGTTGTGAACGGCAGCTACATGAAAGAGTATTGGGGCGAGGGAAGTGCTCGCGCTCGTAACTGGCAGCGCTACGATCTCGGTGGCGAGAAGAAGGGAATGACCTTCGAAGAGGGCGTTGACAGCTATGTTCCGTATGCCGGTCCTTTGAAGGACAACGTAGACATCACGCTTTCCAAGATTAAGAGCACGATGTGCAACTGTGGCGCACTTACGATTCCGGAGCTTCAGGAAAAGGCGAAGCTTACGGTGGTTTCCTCGACATCGATCGTAGAGGGTGGAGCGCATGATGTCGTGCTCCGCGATTCGAATACCTATGTGAGTAATTCGATCAGATAGCTCTTTTGTTCTGATGCGTATGAGGCAGGATTCTATCCTGCCCTTTTTTGTGTTGGCGTGGATGAAATGCTTGCCGAGATACTTAGTAGGTGCGCATCCGCTCTTGATGCGCACGTCTGCGGGTTTGGATGGAAATGCTTGCCGAGATACTTAGTCGCTCAAACAGTCCTCGGCTTACGCCTGCGGAACTCGCTTTGTAAGCACCTCGGCAATCATTTTTGATGCCGAAAGGATCTGCTGGCGAACTTCGTAGGTGCGCATCCGCTTTTGATGCGCACAACCCAATGGGGATAAGGCTATTGAATCAAACGGGGACAACGGGGACGGGTGATGTTGTCCTGTTTCCACATCGTTGGGTCGCTCAAAAGCGTATCGCGCGATTCTGCGTTTCTAGGCGTTGCGCAAAAACGCTTCGTATCCGCGGCGTGCTTCGTAGATGTCGGCTTTGCTGGTTGCCTCCCATGGGCTGTGCATGCTAAGCACAGCAACGCCGCTGTCGATCACATCCATGCCATAACGGGCGGGGATGAACGCGATAGTTCCGCCGCCGCCGGCATCGACCCTTCCCAGCTCCGCCGTCTGGAAGGAAACCTGCGCTTCATCCATAACACGGCGGATGCGCGCCATGTACTCAGCGCGGGCATCGTTGGATCCGCTTTTACCGCGCGCACCCGTATATTTATTGAAAACAAGCCCCTTCCCAAGGTAGGCGGAGTTTTTCGCCTCGAACACACTGCCATAGGCAGGATCCACCCCGGCAGATACGTCCGACGAGAGCATCGAGGATGCTGCCAGCGCCCGGCGTAGTTTTACCATGCCACCTTCACCTGCAAGCTCCATAATCTCGGCGATCGTGTTTTCGAAGAACAGTGATTCCATGCCGCTGGCACCGACGCTACCGATCTCCTCTTTGTCGACAAGCACGCAGATGGCGGTTTTCTCAATGGTGGAATCGGCCAGCGCAAGTTGCGCAACGAGTGAAGTGTATGCGCATACGCGGTCATCTTGTCCGTAGCCCAACACCATGCTGCGATCGAATCCCAGGTCACGCGCCTTGCCCGCAGGCACAACTTCGATCTCTGCCGAGAGAAAATCTTCCTCGGTGATGTCGTACTTTTCCTCAAGCAGCTCCAGAGTGAATGCTTTGACAGCCTCGGATGCTTTGTCTTCGTGCACGGTTTCGTCGACGGCTTCTTTGGTATCTTCGGTCGGTTTGGACGTATGAGTTGTTTCGGCTCTTTCGGCTTCAGGTTTTTCTACCTCGACTGCGAAGCGGTTACCAACTAGGATATCGAGATCCTCTCCCTCGACAACTTCACGACCTTTTTTGTCGAGCTGCTTTGCCCCGAGGTGCGGGAGCAGGTCACTTACGCAGAAAACAGGATCAGAATCATCCTCGCCGATTACGATGTCGATAGTGGTTCCGTCCTTTTTCGCGACGACTCCGTGCAGTGCGAGCGGAAGTGCAACCCACTGGTAGTTTTTAATTCCGCCATAGTAATGGGTGTCGAGCAAGGTGAATCCATCCTTTTCGTAGAGCGGATTCTGTTTGAGATCAAGGCGGGGAGAGTCAATGTGCGCACCGAGGATATTCATGCCTGTCTCCAGCGGAGATGTGCCGACGTGCGCCAAGATGACAGCTTTGTTCTGGGATGTTGCCCAAACCTTGCTGCCCGCGGTGAGCTTTTTGCCTTCGCCGATGAGTTTCTGTAAGGAGACATAACCGTGCTTCTCGGCGAGCTCGACTGCGGTTTTGCAACATTCACGCTCGGTTTTGTTTTCCGAGATAAATGCTTTGTAGTCCTCGGCTAGCTTATCGAGCTCTTTCAGCTGCTTTGGGTCGTATTTTTTCCAAGCAGATTCGCGTTTCATGATCGACCTTTCTGGATTCTTCGGTGCATCCGATCGCATTTTCGTATGTCGTTTCGCATCAGGCATTCTTCTTTGTCGACAGAGATTGTACTGCATGAGTTTCGATGATGCATGCGCAGATTGTGGCCTCACAAAAACGTCAGATACAGGTATTTATTACAATCGGTAAACCTTATTGGAAAAATACTCGATAGCGATCATGTGTGTGACTGTATAATATTCGTGTTTTGGCAAAACATCTTTTCGGCTTGGAGCATGACAAGCGTTTCAGGCGGAGAAACATTTGAGAAAGAGGTTCATTCATGAAGGTTCGTGACGCAATTCCAACTGCGGAGAATTCCACAAATTTCAACATCGTTTCAGATCCACAAACGCAGGCTGGCGACACGCTTGCTAACCTTAAAGCTGCCGTTCAGGGCGAGACCTGCGCTTCAGCAAATTATGCTGCATATTCACAGAAGGCAAAAGAAGAAGGCTACGACCAGATTTCTCGTCTTTTCGCAGCAACTTCTGCAGCAGAGCAGATCCATATCAAGCTTGAGGTCGCCGAGATCCAGAAGAAGGAGCCGGATTATGTTGCTCCGAGCGCTCCGGATGCTGTTACCTTTACTACCGACATCGATCTGATCGGTGGCGCAGCTGGCGAGATCTATGAGACATCTGATATGTATCCGACATTCATCAAGGTTGCTCAGGAAGAGGGCGAGAAGGGTGCCGAGATGGTATTCACTCGCGCTAAGCTGGCTGAGGGCGTTCATGCGGAGCTGTATCTCGATGCGTACAACAACATCGACTGCCCGGATGATGATAGCTTCTATCTTTGCCCCGCTTGCGGATACATCCACAAGGGTGGCGACTTCGAGAAATGCCCGATCTGTTTCACTCCTCGCGCAAGCTTCAAGGAGTTTTAATTCAAGATCGTTTAGATCGTCTAAGCTGCTTATAAATAGGGAAGGGTCGGATCACTCCGGCCCTTCTTTTGTGTAGTCAGACTATGCGGGATGTGGGGAGATGCCCGCGCGAAATGCTTGTATGTTTATGCGAAGTCGTTGCTCTTGATGGGGTTCTGTGCCAGCACGAGTCTTTTGCGCAAAACTTGGTTTCGACGTACTGCCTCCAAAAGAAGTTGGCAGCGCGTTCCGATTAGATCCCTGTTTTTGTCAAGAAATTCACCCGCATCGTCGCGCTTTAGGACGAACGACTCTATGAACTCTGTTGAGTGAGGTTCGGCATCGCTGATTTGCTCGACATAAGCGATGACAACACGCACGTTTTCTTCGCCCATACCTACGGACGAATAGCCATTTTGTGGTAGCGGCATGATAGCGGAACCTTCAAGATCTTGGCGCACACGGAATCCGGTTTCTTCCATAAGTTCGCGATTGACGCATTCCTCGATGGTTTCGCCTTCGTCGACCAGCCCGGCCGGAAATGAAATGCACCAAGCGTTTACCGGGTAGCGAAATTCGCGAATGAGAAGAAGAGAATCGTCGGGCAGAATGGGCACGATACAGATCGCATCGGGTTTAGGGATGATTCCTTGTTCATCTGATCTAAGTGCGGCGGTATATTCTGCAAGCCCTTTTCTTGACACGCTTTCGTATTTATATGTGCTGCCATCGGGAAGTTTGTAGGTAAGTAGGTATTTCTTGATCCAGCCATCGCTTAGGAGCTCTATATCTATCAGTTCAGGGATTTCGGTTATTTCGTTTCCGATGTTTGGCCATACGTTTGTCATGATGTTCATCCTCTTAAGGTATATTATTGGTGCTGCATTTAGCACGCTTTATTGCTGTTGTTGCGCTTTGTGTGCTTCACTGTTCATTGCTCATCATTTGTTATTAGTTGCTTCTTACTTGTCGTTTATCGCTTGATGTTGTGTGTTAGTTAATGTCGACTCCTCTAGATGTCTCCTCTGATTATAGATGCGGTTTATCCGGAGAAAGGGCGAACTGGTTTGATGTAACGAGTTGGTAATCGGGCGTAGAGGGAGAAACGCGGGATAGACGAAATGGAGCTTATAGCACACGAGCAGTCTTCATCCCCTCGCTTAATTCTCGCGCACTTCAATGTCTCTGGTTTCTATTACTATGAAGGCCGTACTGCATGCAATGATGCTAAAAACTCAGGAGGAGTTCTAACAGGAACAGTGGCGTTTTTGAAATCCTTAATATTTCTCGTGAGAATCATATCGGCACCCGCATTTTCAGCAACCGAATTGATGAGAGCATCTTCCACGTCCACAAAATCAAGCATCATGGCATGAAGAACGATCGGTTCATTAAGGCTGCAAAGCTCAACATAATCCAGCAATTTCGCAATAGCCTCACGCGCCTTCAAGGCGTTGTTGTTTTTTTCAACGACATAAAAAATCGTACTGATAGAGTCTGTTGATAGTAAAAGCTTTAACCGACCGGCTTCCGCTAGCGCAAACAGCTGAAGAGCGTCTAAAGAATATGGTTGTCTATTCTGGATAAGATCAAGCGCGATGTTGGTATCCAGAAAAATCCGTGGAGTTTTAGACATTGTTCTTTTCTATCAAATGTTGACGATAATTCGTTGCGCTGATGCTTCCTTCGCCGATTCCCATCAAAGAAGACAACTTTTTTGATATAGGTATCGCATGATCACCAAGACGATCATCAGTATCGAGGAATAGAAGAAAATCTTCAACCATAGACGAAAGTGTGCGATTGTTGTTTTTGGCGTACTGTTTACCTTTTTCGATGGCATCTTGTTCGATACTCAAAGTGAGTTTTTGATTCATGGGCGCTCCTTTCAAATTTTTTGAAGCGGCTATTATCTATACGTATAAATTATCATAAACTATACGTATAGTCAAAAGGAAAATGAAACTCGAAGCCATTTGAGGGCGAAAACATTTTGTCATATTCTGTCATAGTAAATGAGCTGTGTTTGTGTCATACTGATTCAAGGGCTTCGCCGCGTCTGTCGAAGCTGTTGCATCCGAAAGGCATGCCGAGCTGAAGGAGCGCACCGTGATAAGTGAGCTCGCTATCGTATATTTGATCTTGGGCGGAGTCGGTGCCGGCTGTATAGCTGTTTGTTCATTACTTGATCTTGTTGCTGTGCGCGAGCGTTTCGGAGATGCCGATCTCAGTCAAGGACCTGCGGTTTGCTCTGGCGCGCGGATGATCGACTACTCATTCGCACTGGGTTTTGCAGTGCTCGGAGCTGGGGTGTCATGTTTGATCTTCGATCTTGGCCGTCTGGATAGGATGATATCTCTTTTCGTCCATCCGTCACTTTCGTGGATGACGTTCGGTGTCTACTCGATCGCGATTCTGCTCGTGCTTGGATGCTTTTTGGCGCTCGTGAGATTGCTGTATCTCCCGTGGATCAAGCGCGCCGCTGTTGTGGCTTGCGAGGCGCTGGCCATAGTGTTTGCCTTTGCAGTAATGGTCTACACAGGATTGCTGTTAGGCACGCTTAACGGAGTGGCGCTTTGGATGTCCTTGTGGCTGCCTGCGTTGTTTGTCGCGTCCTCGGCTTCGGGCGGAATCGCACTTGTGACAGTGTGCGGAGTGTTTGTAGAGAAAGATGCGGATGCGGTACGCATGCTACATTTGCTTGCGATTTGCGATATCGTGATGATTCTTGCGGAGGCGATATTCGCGGTTTTGTTTGTTTCCGGTATTACTTCAAGCGACAATCCTGGGGCGGTAGCGGGTTTGGCGCAGCTGATAGAAGGCCCACAGGCTTTGCTCTGGTGGGTTGGCTTTATCGGCTGTGGAATGGTGATTCCGGTTCTTGTTGAGGTGATGTTCTGTATCAATAAAGCAGCGGATTCGGATATGCTATCGAGGGTGTTCGCTATTGCATCCGTGTTTGTTTTGATGGGTGTCATTTGTATGCGCATCGGCGTTGTCGATGCGGGAGAGCGACGTGAATTGGAGCTGCAGGAAGTTTCGGTGGCGCTTGAGCTGCAAGATGGCTCGCATGCGCTTGCCGAGCCGATCAGTTTTAGTAAAAAAGGGGATTTTGATGAAACAGAAAAAGCAAGCTGAGGTGGCCGAACTGTTCGCGCTCGATGAAAAAGCGAGTGTGCCAATCTGGCTTCAGTTGAAGAACCGTTTCATCTACCTGATAACGTCGGGTCATTATCTTCCAGGCGATCAGTTGCCGACAGTTCGCAGCATGGCGGCTGATATTGAGATCAATTACAACACCGTGAGCAAGGTATACAAAAGCCTTGAGGAGGACGGCTACATCGAATCGCACCATCGCCAGGGTGTATTCGTGTGTGATGTGAGTGACAAGCCCGGCGTGAGTTTGGCGGTTACCGCAGAGATGGTCACGATGGAATACATCCAGCGTTGCCAAGAACTCGGACTTTCGCTGGCAGAAATCTCTTCGCTTTTTAACGAGGCTGTTATGAAGATCAAGGTTAAGCGCAACAAGGAACAAGGTGACAACGATGCATCTCAAAAACAGAGAAAAGAAGTTGACTCAAACATCATTCGCTTCCCCAGCGTCACGGACGAGGAATATTCCCCAGCCGGAAACGGTGCATAGAAAGACTTCACGAAACGGCGCTGTTGTATTCACGATTCTGATCTTTGCTCTTGGCGTGGCGCTTGTGCTGCTTACGTGGCAGCTGGTGGCGGGCTCCATTGGGCTTGCCGCTTTGGCGACAGCAGCGATCGTGGGGTGTCTTGCAGCGTCGTCGATTCACATGGTCATGCAGTGGGAAAAGGCTGTGGTCATGCGACTTGGTCGTTTCAACCGAGTGGCAGGACCGGGTATTGTGTTCACGTGGCCGATCATAGAGTTTTACAGTTTGCGCGTGGATCAGCGCGTTATGGCGACGTATTTTGGCGCGGAGGAAACCCTTACGAGTGATTTGGTGCCGGTGAATGTTGATGCTGTCGTATTTTGGATGGTATTTTCAGCCGAGAAAGCGGCGACCGAGGTAGAGAATTACTCGGTTGCAGTTTCATGGATGGCGCAGGCGGTGCTGCGCAAGGCAATCGGGCGCGCGTCGCTGAACGAAGTTGCAATGCGGCGCGATCAGATTGATTCCGAACTCAAAGAGGTGCTCGAGGAGAAGCTTTCATGCTGGGGAATTGATGTGATTGATGTTGAGGTGCGCGATATCGTTGTGCCGAAGGAGCTTCAGGAAGCAATGGCAGCTGAGGCGGTTGCATCTCGCGAGCGTAATGCGCGCATGATTCTAGCGGAAGCTGAGCGCGATATTTCCGAGATGCTGAAGGACGCATCTGCAGCCTATGCTGACGACCCTGAGGCGATGCGCTTGCGTACCATGCATCTGGCATATGAGAGCGTGAAGCAATCGGGCGGTACGCTTGTGATCCCGAGCGCTTTCAGTGAGGGTTTTACCGACTCGAGGGATGCATCCGATGTTGTTAATGCTGTTAATACAGCCGTGAAGGGATAAGAGCGACAATTCGGGCAATAACTCGGGCAATAGCTCGGGCGATGAACGAAGGCGGCCAATGTTCACGAAGGCGCGAAATTGGTGAGTCAACGTTTGCGCAAGCTGCGAGACTTGTGAGAACATGGCGAATGCGAAAGCAATACAGTTGATCTTGCAGAGGAGGTAACGGCCTTTATCCCCGTCGCGCTGCTCATTGTCCTGCTCGGGCGCACGTCCTCGTTGCCATCCTCACAATGGGACAACATCACCCGTCCCCGTTGTCCTGTCCCCGTTGTCCTGTCCGCTGTCCTGCGGAGTCTCCATTGACTGCGAAACCAAGCTTATAAGCTCCTGTTTGGAGTGAATACTCAATTTGGAGTATATATTGCGTGTGTGGTAGTTTACCGTTCCCGGTGCGATGTAGAGTTCGCTTTGAATGGCGGATGCGGAGTATCCACGTGCGAGAAGACTAAACACATCCATCTCTCTGTTTGATAGTCCAAACTCATGCCCGATCGTCAAGCATGTAGCCTCAAGAGAGGGGTTTGAAGGAAAGGACTCCCCTGTTGTTGCCGCAACACCGCCATCAGCACTATCAAGATGTGAGCCTAATGTTGTTTTCTCCATCTGTTCATTTTTTATATCCTCTCGCCCCTCAAGAGAGCTTTCCCATAAAGATGAAGTGGCGGTTGGTAGCTCCTGTGTTAATTCGTGAGGCGGGAGCTTCTTCTGCGCCTTAACGATCGCGACTATCAGACAAACAGCTGCTACCTCTACGCCAATAAACACTACGGCCAGCGACACCTGAGAGTTCATGAGATCGCTGAGGGCAACATTTGAAAACGAGGCCGCATACCATCCTGTTGTGCTAAACAGAACATGAGCGACTCTACAAAGGGCATACGTTTTCAAGGAATTAATCGAGAAGAAATCAGCGAATCCAACCGAAATACTAAATAAAGCTATCTCTATTCCAAGTTCTCCAATTGAAATGAAGTGGGATGCCGGTACATGGTTGAACATTGTGAAGAAGGGAACAAAGATGCAAGTTAAGAAACATAGAGGGATAACTATGCATGAGAAGGAGCTCTCGCGGTTCGCCACTAAAATGAAAATACAGGCGCTTAGCAGCAGGAGTCCCGAGATTGCGGCGTAGAAGAAATATGTGTATCCGCTTTCGTATGAGAAGAAATCTAAGAATCCTGATGAGAAGGCAAAAATACCAATCGGGAAAACCATGATGGCAAAATCAAGTGGGCGATCGGTGACTTTGGAATTGAAATCAAAGACCGGAAAGAGTGATTTTCTGACAGCATGAAGAAGAAATCCTGAAATGATAGGCGACACGATAGTTGCAGCTAAAATGCAAGGTTTCGGCAGATACATCAGCGTCATGCAGATTCCGATGGAGAGGGCCAAGAGCGCCGGAAAGCTTGAGATCGTCGCTTTAAGTCCGACTCTTTTATAGGCCACAATCCACTGTTGCGCCAAAATGCCGGAAAAAGCGCCGGTGATGGCAGATCCTGTCATAAGCAGCCAGACGCTTCCAGTTCCTTCTGCGTAGATCATAAATGCTGTTCCGATTGATGTACCGAGCGAAGATGCAATTTTGACTTTGTTTGTCATTATTGCTTGCGAAAAGCTGGCAGGTCCAAATGCAATAACTAATATAACTACGCACATCACAGTACTGCTCAATGTGTACGGAGCGCCCATAAGTGAGATGGGTGCTGCTGCCTCAATGCCAGCACTGTTGGCATAGAACAGAAGGTAAATCCAGCAGAGCAAAAAGGCTACTCCTGAATAGGAAGGAAGAATCATTTCTCTATCTAGTGAGACAGGATTAATCGAATTGGAAGATATCGATCCTTTAGCCATAATATCCCCCCCCCACCCATCAAGCTTTAGGATGGCTAAGATTATCCACCCAATTTGATGAAAGCATTGTCTCAAAAAGCATGAACCATAAACTTTTTATGGGTGTTTTTGAGAAAACAATATGAATTACACCACCGATACAAGACGGCTTCATCTGCGCTGTCTGATCGGGTGTAATGCAAAACCATATGAAGCCCATAAGGAATTGATGTTTCGCAAAGCAATCGACGACCTTAGATTTGTTTCATCGGTTGTCAGGCAAGGGGTCTGACTGGGGACATGAAAGGTTGTATGCATCATGACTGAAGCAAAGCAACTATCAAAGGGGAGACTGTTTTTGGCGCTTGCCGCTCTGTTTCTCTCATCAATGTGCACTTTGGGTGATTTGGTTGTAAATCCAATTGTTGCAAATCTTTATGATGTGTTTGCGGATGATCCAGAGTGGCTCATTAACTTTGCGATCACAGGTCCGGCACTCGTGGGATTGCCATTCGGAATCATAGCGGGTGTTTTGTGCGACAGAATGGATAAGAAATGGATCATGGTGATCGGTTTCGCCATCTTTACTGTAAGCGCAGTCTTCGGCGCAGTTGATAATATCTACCTATTCACCACGCTGCGTTGTTTGGCTACTGGTGTTGGTTGGGGCATCACCAACACGGCGGCTCTTGCCATTCTTGCTGATATGTTTCCCAATGAGGATGAGCACGGTAAGTTTGTTGGCTGGTACAATTCGGCGATGTCAATTATGGGCGCTCTGATGGCTGCTATTGCGGGTGTACTGGCGGTTAGCGCTTGGCAAGATGCATTCTTTACATACCTGATTGCAGTTCCGGTTCTCGTTATGCTCGTTGTTTTTCTCCCGAAGATGCCGCCAAGCCACGTGACCGATGCCGAAAATGGAAAAAAGGTAGCAGCCGCTCCTGCAGGTTGGTGGACAAAGCTTATTCCACTTACCATTCAGGTGTTCTTTGTGGCGATTTGCTACTTCGTAATGCTTTACATGATCGCCGTGTATGTTGTGGATGCTGGCGTAGGTGATGAGGCGTTTATTGGAATGCTTGCATCTGCTGGCACTATTGCGACAGCGGTTGCTTCGATCATATTCGGTGCTGTGTATAAGCGCATGAAGAATTTCGTATACGTTCCGGCTTTGTTTGTAATGGCTGCATGCTTTATCGTGATGGGATTCTTCCCGAATCCGGCTACTACCATTGCGGGCGTTGTCGTTGCGGGCTTTTTCTGGCCATTCTACTTCTGTTACTTCTACGTTCGTGCCACAGAGCTCGTTCCTGCTTCCAAGGGTGGAACCGCAACGTCTATCGTGGCTTTCTCCGATGGATTGGCCGCAACGGGAAGTTCTTATTTGCTAACAGGTCTTGTAGGTGCTACAGGAATGAGCGCTGTTCAGGCTTGGCCTGTGATGGGCTACATCCTGATTGCGGTAGCGATTGTGTCTGTCATCTATCTGCTTGCTTTCCGCAAAAACACAAAATCCGAGGCATCTGACGAGAGCCAGAATGACGCTGCTGTTGAAGCCGCGGTCAATGAGGCTCGTGGTGAGGGCCTTGGAGATAAATAGCAAAGGTAATGAAAGATAATCCCGACGCGCTTGCTTGAAGATGCATCTACCCCCTAGGCGTTTTCAAGTTGAGAGCGCATCTAGTAAGGGGGCCGCTGTGCCCCCTTCGATCTTTAAGGAGATCACAACAATGGCAACGAAAAAAATTGCAGACAAAATCATAAAGAGTACCTGCGTGTTTACGGCTAACACCTTAGAGCCAAAGGCGGCTGCCGTTTTAATCTCAGGCAATGAGATTGCGGGTGTCGTTGAGCCTCATGAGGTTGATGCCTATGTGGGGCCTGACACGCAACTCTATGATTGCGGGGACAGAACGGTTCTTCCGGGCTTTAACGATGCACACACCCACTTTATTCAAAACGGAGTCATGAAAGATGCGGACTACACGTTGAGCCTTGAGGGAGCACGAACCAAAGAAGAGGTTTGTGAGCGTATTCGCGAGTTTGCTCAATCACATTTGGATAATGCATGGGTTGTAGGGTGTGATCTCAACTACTCGGAATGGGAAGATGGCGAAGAGCCAACTAAGGAACTGTTGGATGAACTCGTGCCTGATCGCCCGGCATATTTTGCTTCATGGGATATGCATGTCGGTTGGGTGAATAGCTTGGCGCTGGAAAGTGTCGGGTATGAACCGGAAACAAAAGATCCAGAGGGTGGGTTTATAGGACGTAACGAGGATGGGTCTTTGAAGGGCCTCAACTACGAGCCTCCGGCAAACGATCCGGTCTGGGGGATGGCGAATTTGGCTGCCGACATGGATCGGGCACTGGGAAATGTGATTTCAGAGTGTCTGTCGTATGGTGTAACAGCCACTGGCTGTGTTTGGCCGTATGGAGGCATATCCGAGGAAGATACGATTCGAGTGTTTTCCGAATTCGAGCAATCCGGAAAACTTCCTATTCGAGTAAGTTGCTTTGTGAAGCTCGAAGATGGTCTAGCCAATGCACATAGATTTGCATCCGAGCTTCAAGGTGAGCATTTGCGATTTGCAGGCACGAAGTTGATTACGGATGGAATATGCGAGGGGCATACCGGGTATTTGACCGAGCCATATGCTGATGATCCTTCAACATGCGGTGAGCCAACTGTTGGATATGAAAAACTGCTCGATCTTGTTGCGCAGGCTGATGCATCTGGATATGGTGTGCGCTTGCATGCGATCGGCAATGGTGCCGTAAAGCAGGCGCTTGATGTGTTTGAAGAGGTGGGAACACGACAGGGCTTCAAAGGGCATAGAAATGCAATTGAGCATATTGAGACGTGTAGACCCGAGGACCTCGAGCGTTTTGCGAAGCTAGGCGTGGTGGCATCCATGCAGCCGATTCATAGCGTGCTGAACGTGGACGGTTATCCGGCGTTGCTTGGAGAAAAATGGGTTCCATATATGTGGCCCGTGCGTTCGCTTCTTGATTCAAAAGCGGTTGTGGCTTTTGGCACGGATGCACCTGTGTGGAATTTGAATCCGATGGAAGGCATTTATGCAGCGATAACCCGCAAGCAGCCTTGGGATGGCGCTCCTGAAGATGGATTTGTTCCTTCGCAAAGAACCTCTTTGGCCCAAGCGCTCCAGGCTTATACCTATGGATCGGCTTTTGTGGAGAATTTTGAAAATCGCATAGGTACGCTTGCTGAAGGAAAGTTGGCAGACATTGTAGTGATGGATCGCAATCTTTTTGCGGCAACGCCAGATGAGATATTAGAGGCAAAGCCCGCTTATACCTTTATAGATGGTGATGTTGTTTTTGAAGCGCCTGGATTGGATCTCTGCGTTGAATAGTTTTGAAGGACTCCTTCGGGAGTCCTTGTTATTTTTAGGAGGTAGCGCCATGACTGAGGCTTATCAGATGGGAAAAGGTCGGCTGGTCTTGGCGATCGCGGCCCTGTTTCTTTCCTCTATGTGCACGATGGGAGATCTTGTTATAAGCCCTATCGTGGCCAATCTCTATGAAGTTTATGCTAACGAGCCGATGTGGCTTATAAACTTAGGGATTACCGGGCCGGCAATAGTGGGTCTTCCGTTCGGACTTGCTGCAGGATGGTTCTGCGATCGTATCGATAAGAAATGGATTATGGTCACAGGATTTGCCATTTTTACGGTTTCATCTGTGTTTAGAATTACTTTTCAAGATATCCATTATTTCGTTGTGATGAGGCTGGCTGCCACAGGAATTGGTTGGGGTATTACAAATACTGCCGCACTTGCTATTTTGGCCGATATGTTCACAGATGATGTGAAGCATGCGCGTCTTGTGGGTTGGTATAACGCAGCTATGTCTATTATTGGAGCGGTGCTTGCATCAAGCGCAGGGATTCTGGCGCTTAATGGGTGGACCTGCGTTTTTGATGTTTATCTAGTTTCGATTCCTGTTTTGATTATGCTTGTCGTCTTTTTGCCGCCTTGTCCTTCAAAGCCCGATATGGCCGAGCGAGTCGGGGAGGTGTACGGTGAGTCGCGCTCTTCAGCAGCTGCGGTTGCACGCGGATTGATCGGGGCACAGACGACGGGAGGACGTATTCCGAGATGGTGGGAGCAGGTCATTCCACTTGCAGTTCAGGTGTTTTTCGTGGCGACACTCTACTTTATGATCTTTTATATGATCGGCGTGTATGTTGCCGACAAACAGCTGGGTGATGAGGCGTTCGTTGGAGCAATAACTTCGGTCATGACAATCTGTACCGCTATAGGGTCAATTGTGTTTGGTGGTATTTATAGGATTTTGCGTAACAAGGTTTATTGGCCAGCTTTGATGGTTATTGCGATTGGTTATTTTGTACTGGCTGCAGCAGATTCACAGATAATTGCTGCCGTTATGCTTGCAATTATTGGATTTGCATGGCCGTTTTATTTTTGCTTCTTTTATACCTATTGCACCGAAATTGTCCCGCCTGGAAAGTCGGGGCTTTCAACTTCGATAGTGGCTTCAGCAAACGGACTCGCGATGGCGGCTTCATCTCAGGTTCTTACGTATGCTCTGGAGGCGTCGGGTGGAGGATGCGCGCAGGTTTACCCTGTATTTGGATTTGTTTTGATTGTGATTTTGGTTGTGTCGATTGTTGTACAGCGAGTGAGATCGGTGCGGCTCAAAGGCTGTTCAACTGGTGAGGTCTGATTGGTGATGTAACATGGGCGCAGTAGGGGCGCAATTTTATTGCGCCCTGTATCTGGATTGGTGATGTAACATGGGCTGGTTATGTAACATGAGCGCAGTGTAACTGCGCCCCTACATATGGAAATGGGACAATATCCCCCGTCCCCGTTGTCCTGCCAAGAATTGAGAACATCGTAGGCGCGCATCCGATCTTGATGCGCGCAACCGCGGGACGCGAAGCGTCCCGCAGGCCGTTCGCGCAAAGCGCGTAAGGCCGTTTCATATAAAACGTATCCGCTCTCGCGGGTACGTACATAATCAAACGTGCAGATTCACATCCGCGGATACATACATAACTCGATTATTCTCAAAATAATATAATTCTTGTCATACTTTGTCATATATTTTTGTTGACAAACCGTAATGTGCATGACAGACTATGACAAGAAGCAGAATCGGCCGATTCTCTATACGGGGGAAAGTCTCGAAAGAGTCCTCATCTAGGGTGCTTTATATTGCTGCAAGCGGTTTCCCGCAGGTGGTTAACGGCAGGTGGTTCATGATGATTGTGGCTGTTGGCGATACGTTGCCGATAGCGACCGCAGCCGAGGGTGATCGTAGCAAGGAATGGCTGGGGCTGATGCCAACGCGGGCTGATGCCGGTCACACTGAAAGGCCAGACATAAAGCAAGCTCTTCCGAGGCTTTCAAAGCATTCTTTTGAAAGAAGAATGGAGGAGAGGATATGTCGGAACCTACAATCAAAAAGGGTTTGACGCGGCGCACGTTTTTGAAGTCAACCGTTGCTGTTGCGGGAGCTACTGCTTTGGTGGGAGGCACTAGTTCGCTTGCTGCGTTTGCGGATGACGAAACCCAAAACTCAAGCACCGAAGAAACAATCTGCTATGGTGTATGCCGTTCGAATTGCATGCAGTCCTGCAGATATGCCGCCCATGTTGTTGATGGCAAGTTGGTTAAGCTGACACCGGCTGAATATGGTGAAGATCTCTATCGCGGAAGTTGCCTGCGCGGCATGTCGTATATGCATAGGGTCTACAGCCCGCATCGCATTAAATATCCGATGCGCCGTGTCGAGGGTACCGAGCGTGGTGCTGGTCAGTGGGAGCGCATCTCATGGGACGACGCTATCGCCGAGATCGCAGATAAGTTTACTTCCATCTCTCAGGAGTATGGCTCCAAGGCGATCGTTTTTGATTTCGGAACAGGAAACTACGGCGAGATTCAGGGCCAAACCGGAATCTTCAATCGTCTCGGCGGCGTGATAGGCGCAAGCAAGCCTGCCGGAATGAATGACCTCGCAACAGGCTACGGCATCGATCGCGTGATCGGAACCGGCCTGATGTATTTCGCGAACGAGGCGAAAAGTGTGCTTGATTCTTCTCACATCGTGATTTGGGGATCGAATCCCGTTCACAGCACTCCTCAGAATTGGCGTTGGATGCAGCGCGCAAAGGAGCAGGGAACTGAGATCATAACGATCGATCCTGTGAGATCCGCAACTGCTCATAAATCGGACAGGTACATTCCGATCAAGCCTACAACCGACGGCTATCTGGCGCTCGCGATGGCGAATTACATCCTTGAGAACGGCTTGCAGGACGATGCCTTCATCGCTACTCGCTCGACCGCTCCGATGCTTGTGCGCCGCGACAACGGAAAGCTCCTGCATAAAAGTGATTACGTAGCAGTTGCCGAGGGTGAAGACGATCCAGCATACGTTTGGGATAACGCAAAAGGCGCAATCGCGCTTTATGGCGAGGCTGCCGATCCGGCGATGGAGGGTACCTTTGAGGTTGACGGTGTCACGGTTGATACTTCCTACACTCTTTTGAAGAACCAGCTTGCGAATTACACCATTTCAGAGGCCACGCGCATAACCGGCGTTCCAGAGGAGAGCATCCTTGAGCTTGTGGATGTGTTCACGAATGGCGACGCGGTTTCTGTGAATATATCGTTTGGCATGGATCACTATATGAACGGGTATCAGAGTTGCTGGGCCATTGCGATTTTGATGGCGCTTACTGGCAATCTTGGCAGAGACGGCGCAGGATTCACGGGAATTTTCCTGAATACCGCACTGGCTCTGAATACCAAGGCGCTTTGGGCTGCACCGGGATTCAAAGGCATGGCCACCACGTTCCCGATGACGATGCTTCACGAGGTTGCCGAGACCCAGAAACTCAACGGCAAGGATTACCCGATCAAGGCCATGGTTAGCATCATTTCCAACGCTGTGAGCAACTGGCCGTCCCAAAATAACTTCCTCGAGAAGATACTACCGGCGCTTGATTTCTATCTGGCGATGGACATGGAGATGAATGACACCGTTCGTTACGCGGACATGGTGCTTCCGGTTGCATCTTTCTACGAGCATGAGGACTTCCGCAAGGCGCACAATCTTCCCTACATCGTCCACCAAGACAAAGCAATCGACCCGCTCTATGAGGCGAAAGACGATGTCGAGATCGCGGGCTTGATTGCGCGTGCCATGGGTTTCGAGGCGGCATTCCCCGAGACAAGCGATTTCAGTACTTACGCGAATCTGCTTTTGTCGTCGGATGCATGCAAGAAGTTCAACGTTACGCTTGATAGGCTGCGCGAAGAGGGCTTTATCGATCTCTCTCTGATTCCTGGAAAGTCAGGTATCGTTGGTCGCACAAAGTTCACCACTAAATCGGGTTTGGCGCAGCTCTATACCGAAATGCCTGCTCCGCGTGTCAATTACGGTCAGGACGTGAAAGAGCGCTTTGCCAAGGAGCACCTGGTCTACTATCAGCCCTCTGCTGAGGTCTGCGAGGAGAGTGAGGCGGCTGCGAAGTTCCCGATCGCGTTCATTCAGGAGCATTCGCGTTGGCGCACGCACTCGCAATGGTTCAACTCTCCGATTCTCAAAGAGCTTGATCCCGAGCCTGTTTACAAAATCAGCCCCGAGGATGCGGCCGAGCGCGGAATCGAATCCGGGGACATTGTGGAGGTGTTCAACGATCGTGGCCACATGGTTGTGAAGTGCGTGATCGATCCGAGCCTTCCGCAAGGAATGAGCCGCATGCCCAAGGGTTGGCAGCGCGAGCAGTTCATCGAAGGCGGCTATCAGGAGCTAACCTACCCGATGCATGATGAGTGGGCTGTCGCTTTCAATTTCTATGACACCCGCGTCGATGTGAAGAAGAAATAGGAGGCAGCCATGAATTATGGATTCGTTATAGACCAGCAGCGCTGCATCGGTTGTCATACGTGCGCTGTGGCTTGCAAAATAGAGAACAATCTCCCCGATGTGGTGTGGTGGAATCGCATTCTCACCGACGGCGGAGCGGAAATGGACATTCCGGCAGGAGAGTTTCCCAACACCACGATCGACTATATTCCGGTGAATTGCCAGCATTGCGAAAATCCGGCTTGCACCAAGGTTTGCCCTGTAGGCGCAACTTATAAGGACGAGAATACCGGCATTGTTCGTCAGGATGTTGATAAGTGTATTGGCTGTCGTATGTGCATGAGTGCGTGCCCGTATACCGGGGTTCGCTCTTTCAACTGGGAAGAGCCGTCTCATGTGCTCGATATCGCGATAGGCGATGCGAATGCTCCTGACCATCAGAAGCATACAGTAGAGAAGTGCACCATGTGTTGGCACAGAGTTGCGCAGGATGAGGAGCCAGCGTGTATCGAGGCCTGCCCCGGTCGTGCCCGGTTCTGGGGAGATTTGGATGACCCGAACTCTGAGGTTTCTAAGCTTGTGAAAAGCCGTTCCACCAAGCAGCTTCTGGCGGATGAGGGCACCAACCCGTCTGTTTATTACCTCGATTAAAGCGACAGGCTAAGGAGAAACATCATGACTGATACAACTTCTGCGGCTACTGCCGCTTCGATCAATGCGTCTGATAACACTGGCGCGCAAAGCAAAAAAGAATCAAAAGCGCTCTTTGATCGCAAGGGGCTCACCATCGGGATTATTGTGTGTGGCGTGCTGGCACTTGCAGGCATTGTGCTTTGGGCAGTGCAGCTAACAGGCGGCATGATACAAACCGGCATGAGAAACCTTGATTCATGGGGTCTCTATATCACCTTCTTTATGTTTTTTGTAGGACTTAGTGCAGGCGGTCTTATCATCTCATCTGTGCCAAAGGCATTCGGCATCAAGGGCTTTGGCGGCATTTCAAAGGTTGCTGTAATGAGCTCGATTGCTTGCACTGTTGCAGCCATTGGCTTTGTGGTGGTTGATCTTGGTCAGCCCCTTCGCCTGTGGGAGCTGTTTGCGTTCTCTAATCTGGGAAGCCCGCTTATGTGGGACATCATCGTGCTTGGTACGTATCTGATTTTG
>CAJUSF010000059.1 GCA_910588945.1 uncultured Eggerthellaceae bacterium
TAGCGAAACCAAGCAGACCTCCATAGCGGTATCCGTCCGGTATTTCTATACCCTTGCGAACAGTCGACCACGAATGCGTACTATCGATCAGAACATCGCCGGTCACTTCAAGCTGTATAGATTGCGCTTGCGATTGAGAATCCCAAGCATCGCTCAAGCCCTTGATTCCCTGCTCGATATGGTTCATTCGATCGGCGGTCATGGGCGTAAAATTCTCCTCACCCACCCCATCAAGCCACGTTTGAGGAATATACAAACCGTTTTCATCGAAAGCGATGTTTTCTGCAAGAATTTCATTAGCCATTAGCCCTCACCACCTTCGGCATCGAGTAGCGCCTGAACCTCATCGCGCCAACGCGTCGGAACCTTATCGATCGTCCATGTGCCTGCTTTGATTCGGTTGTAGTAGATCTTTGCCATAATTACTCCTCTCCAACAATGAGCGTACCCAACTCGGCTACGGCTTCCATTACATCGCTGATATCGCTTTGAACCTGCGTGAGAATCGCATCGTTTTCTCCGATAACCCCGCCTAGCTCTGCGGCAGCCTCTTCAAGGCTCTCGACCTGTTCTGGTAGCGCCTTGAGTTTTTCTCTAAACTCGGCCTGTCGCTGCGCCTCTGCCTCTGCCTCTTTGCGAGCCTCTTCGGCTGCAAGCTTATCAGCTTCGCGCTTGGCAAGCTCCTCAGGCGTGTAAGGGATGTAGCGTTGGATGCGTTCCGTTTCATCCCATGCAGGCTTAGCCGGAATATACTCTTGAATGACTACGACTTTGTACAAAACGTTTTTGGGATCATCGGGGTCTTCCCATACAAGCTCACGTTTTGTTTGCATTGGAATCTCTGGTTCGGCCTTATGCTTTTTTATAAGAGTGTCAGAAACAAGATGTCCGAGTTCGAGATCGGGCTCTAGAATCTCATTTCCCTTCTCATCCAAAATTCTCATGTTTTGCCTCCTAAGCTGTTCTTTGATAAACATGAAAACCAAGGAACATATGGTTGTCGTAGTAATCCCACGTTCCGCCATATACCTCAGCAGGATTGATGGCTGTCTTTGATAGCTTAATCTCGCCCACGGCAGGAAGAGCACTTACAATACCGCCCTCAATGTTATTCATTCGTGTAGCATTTACTGCTGTACCACCAAACGGGTCATCTTGGGTGCTGTTTACCCAATCAGTTGGTTCATAGATCCCCATTGTTTCTCCTTTCAGTCGTTAATGAGATCAGGTGAAATCTTGAAATGCTGCCATTCGCCACGTTCTCTCGGATAAAGCGTTTCCGACACATATGTGGTTTCAGAACAAAACACACACCATTGCATGGTTTCAGCATCGTATCTTCGGATTTGTTTTACGATTTGTTTTTCCTCATCGGTCACAAGCCATGTCATTCCGTCAACCACTTTTTCCGGCGGCTTGTCGCTAAAATGAACTCCTAGATGCCTGACCTCTGCCCACATTCTTGATTCTTCAGCAGCCTCTCTGGCATCATCAGCTGACTCTTTTGCTCGCGATGCACTTTCAGATGCTGACTTTTCGCTCTCAATCGTTTCATCATGAAGTCGTTCTATTTCTGAACGAACAAATACAAAATCTTCGGGTATTCCAACTGACTTCTTATCAATAACCTGATCCGCCATCATTCACCTCCTATACCATCTCGTAATAACCCCAAGCTAACCACTCTTGCTCTCCGTTATCACCGTATCCAACGATCTTCCATTCACCGTTTGAGCGAGTGAGCCATAGATTGTCCTCAAACGCTTTGGCAGGAATGCTTGCTATTGCATATCCATGGGAGTCGGTAATACAGTCTTGCTCGTATACCTGTTTGTTGTTGCAATACAAAAAGAACTTGGCAGTCCACTTGCGCAAGTCCTTTTCTACATAACCTTTTCCGTCTCGGTTATCTATCATCCATTTTGAACAGAACCGTTCATCACATCCCCTATGGATTAGGAGATCATCCCGCCCGATATCTTTAGATATTGTTGTCATCTTCCACCCTTTCATAGAGATACAGACAAACATCTGTCATGGGTATTTTTAAGACGGTCAGAAACCTCCATGTTCCGGGAACACCGAGTTCGCTAGGATTCGTATTGGTGGTTAACTGAACCACGCATCCTGAAAAAAAGCCAGAATTACCACTCTGTTGGAGTGCTTCTTCAGCCTTACTGAGTGCGCTGCTTGCAGTTTTGGATACTTCCTCAAAACTGATATCAAGTTCTGAAACCTTTTTGGTTGTTCCGTAAACCTGAGAGCCTGTTGGCTGGTTGACAGACTTTAGTGTTCTACGTTCACGAACCCTTCTACGCTCATTAACGGCATAAGAATCGATCGTGCCGGGCTTGTATTTGCTCATTTAATACCTCTCTGTCGCCTGAACCGTTAAATAGCTTTCGCTTAGCGACCCAGACACATCTGTGATCTTCATCCTCTTAACTCCTTGAGATGTCCTAATGTCTGCCCAGTCCCCACATTGAACATTCAAAGATCTATTGACGTGAAAACTTTGGGACTTAGGCTCAACTGAACCCCATCTGACATCTGATGCGACATAGGATTGCAAGGTGGGCAGCTCTGAAACAGATGAGTGCTCGGTATTGGCTATCTGCAATACTGGATAACCTTTATCGATCAGTGTCTGCGACCTTGAGCGAGCAACGAGAAGGGAGTCGTTGTCTTTGCCACCTGTTCCATAAGACTCAGTACAGAGGTCTTCACTATCAATATCGATATCTTGCTCTGTTACCAATGAACCCGGAAGGGTTGTGTTCCACTTCCAATGTGAGTCGATAATCTCAACATCGGAACGCTGTCTAAAGCTAAGGTTTCCATCTTTGGTGATAAATGGATCAAGCCGAACCTCGATTCCATCTTCAAGCTGTGTTATGTCATGGATTCTGTCATATGTAGTGGCAAGATCGTAGGAGTTATAGTTTCTCTCATGCCCTCCACCTTCATAAGCCTTAGTCTGAATAGGAAGAGATCCAAACTTCATCGTTTCAAGGATCAATCCTCTAACGATGTCTGAATATGATCCGCTAAGACTTAGCTGCCAGTATCCAGACGGATTTTCTTCATCCACAACAACTGAACCATCAGTCCATGTCGCCGCTAGAGTGTAGTTTATGACGAGGCGCTTCTTGAGGATGGATAATCCACCACCGCAGTCAACATTCCATTCACCAGATGATCTGGACTCATTGATGTGCGTTACATATCCTGCGTGATAGATTTGCTGACCCGAGCAAAGCGCGAGTATGGTTCTATAAGGTGCGCACAGGGTCTCAACATCGTACTTATTTGAGATAGTGCATTTCATTGATCCAGCCTCGTTTATCGACTGCGACCAATCACACGAAAGAAACGGAATGCGCTTTAAGGGTTCTCCTGTAACACCAGAAAACGATCTAAGTTCAATCTTTTCCATGGTTACCTCCACGCAGAAGCCAATAGCACAGACACCTTAGCTTGCTGCGGTGACGTGCTTATGTAAATATCATGCTCTCCGGGTGGTATCTCGAAAGCATCATCTTCAGTTATTTCTCCACTTGACGCCGAAGCATCGAATAGATCAAGTGATAGAGAACTAGCGTTTCCGCTCCATGAAAATGTATGCCCATTGAAGTAAGCCAAAAGAGAAGTGACTCTTCCAGAGACTACGATCTTGGGATAAGAAGGAGCATTGCCATTGTTGATTACATGGCAAACACCATCAGATATAAACTCAATCTCATTCCCTAGCTTTACAGGATATGGGCAAGTAATTACTAATGAAAACTTGACGATTCTTTGCCCCGGAAGGTACTTCGGTTGAGGATCGTCAGAGAGGAATCCCCAGCACCTCTTAGTCCCATCAGCATCTTCGCCAATGATCTCAAGCTTTTGTCCAAATAATGCATTGAGCCTATCCTTAGCGCGTGCAGCATCGATAGTGGATGGACATTCTAGGGCACCATAAAGTGTGACCACCCTTGATCCTTGCGTTAAGGTTGAAGGAAACCCGTCTCCGTCATGTCCAAAGGCAGAATGCGCAGACTCACGAGGTGCTGGCGTTCCAAACCACCCCTCAACAACTGAGTCAACCAAATACCATCCGATCGTTTGGCTGTTCGTGGTGTCGGAGAGGATGATCGGATCGCCAGATTCAGGCTTCACAGTGAATCGCATGCATCCTCCTATCCGCTATATTGCCTACGTTCACGAACGGCAACCATTGCTGCTACCTCTTCGGGATTATTTGAGTAGATATTCCATTCGTTTGCGATTTGCGTTCCTCCTCCTCTGATTGGATCAGGGGCAAGCTCATCTCTTCTGCGTTGAGACAAGGATCGATACTCCTTTGGATATGTGAGCATCGACAAAACATCTGTCGGAACCATTGAACCGTTGTCTATTTTCCTTGTTCTCGCTAAAAGGGATCTGTTGAGCTCTTTTTCTGCCGCGCTGTTTGTTCGAGATGTGGCGCCTCTTGCAGCTTCAACCATCAGATAAGTCTTATCCTTGATTCCCGCTGCGCCGCCCTCCATCAGACCCCAGCCAATGACGCGTCGCCATTTCTTTGAAGGAGAGTTGATTTGGGCTTCCTGTTTAGCAGCCTCCATTGCATCGAATGCTGCTTGCCTAGCGGCGTTAACAACAAGGCTTCGCCCGTCACTGATTCCAGACTGCATGCCTCGCATCATGTTGTAGCCTGCCCACCAAGCATCTCCGTTGGCGCTTGAAAGGTGATCCGCAACGTGTTTTGATGCTGTATCAGCTGATGCAACAGCAGCACCTCTTCCCGCGTCCAGTCCATCTCTAAAAGACTGACCGGTCATATTGTTTCCAGCCCACCATGCGTCTGTTGAGGCGCTGGAGAAGTGATCGGCTACAAGCTTGCTGATAGTGTCCGCTGCCCCAGCGGCTGCATCTGATTGAGCCATGATCCCATCGGCGATTTCAGACCCCGTGCCTTCAGTGCTTTCTTGCACCTTTCCGGGAAGCTGCCCTGCCTCATAATCAACACCTTCAACAAGACCAGCCATTGCACTTTGAGCGGCCGAACTCTGGATGTTTTCAGCCAATGCGTTACTAACATCAGTCCCGCTTTGTTCTGCCTGATTGACCATCTCATTAAGTGCATCCTGTTGATCGGAGGTCATCTGGTCATATTGATACTGAAGCTCCGATGTAAGCATTCCATGCGCTTGGAGATATGCCAAAGGCGCAGCATGCCCAGCTTCGGCGTATTTACCTGCAAGCTGGTCAAAGACATCATCTGAAACACTTAGAAGCTGCGAAACTATAGGGGCATATTCAACGCCAAGATTACCAATGTATTTGATGAATGCATTTCTTGATGCACTTCCGCCACGCTCATAAAGCTTGGCCATGTTGTCGCCCCAAGAACGCGTTTTCTCTATGTTGTTGTCAAGGGTCTTAATCATTGAGTTGAGAGACAGATCCGACTCATACTCAATCTTGTTAAAAGCATCAGATGTCTTCTCTGATATCTCCTCGACACCTTTAGCAAGGTCTTCGGCCTTGATCCCAGCTTCGACCATCTTCTTTGCAAAGTCTTCGATCCCCATTCTGGAATCAGTAATAGCAATACAAAGAGCATCATTTTCCGCTTCAAGTTCTTCTAGTTTAGAAACCACCTCCGAAACATCAATCGCAGCCTGCTGCGCTTGCTCTGCGACTCTCGCCTCTCGTTCAGCTAGCACCTCTGCTTCTGTAATCGTTGCGCTGAATCTCATTCCCATTACAGAAGCAGCCGTTGCTGCGCTCATCGTGCCTGCCGCCACAGCATCGGCTGCGTACTTTAAGGCGAGCTCTTTGCTCTGCATGTCGCGGAGAATTGCTGCTTGCTCTTTGACCTTCCTTCTGTTTTCTTCGAGTGCAGAAGTTAGGTCATCGACTGTTCCTTCAAGTTGTATCTGGGCATGTGATGTCCATACCTGCGTATCGCCAAGCATGCCAAAAGCATCAATGTTCGCTTGAGTTTCGGCATCTAATTCGGACTGCGCATCCTTGAGATCAACAGCAAGCTGTGCTTGCTCTGCATACAGGCTGCTGAGGTTCTCAAGTGCGGCATCTGCTTGCAAACGTTGTGCCTCTTTTTCTGCTAATGCTTGTACTGCATCAGCGTTCAGATTCACCTTGTCTGTGTTTGCGTCATAGGCAAGCCCAAGACCGTCTATTTGAGTATTGAGCGAGTTAACGATCGCGCTAAGACGCGCTTTTGAATCTGCATCTCGATCTTCTGTGTTTATGAGTTCTGAGAATTGATTAGCAAGATTCAATATCGAGCCAGCAGAAGAGTTTGCCTCATTAGATGTAGTCTTGATTGTGTCTACTGTTCTATTGTGCGCATCAATGGTTTCATCCATCCGTGCGCAAAACTCGCCTATTGTCTCCTTGGCAGACTCAAATGCATCGTTTTCCTCATCAAGGGCAGCTTTAGCGGCCAGTGCCTCATTGGAAAGTTCCCCATGTTCCTCGATCGCTCTGTCATATGTAGCCTGCGCATCATCGAGAGCTTTCTTGTTTCTGCTTGATGCCTCTGTAAGTTCGTCGGTGTCATCATATGCATCGGCTGCGGCCGCCCCTAGTGCGATTGCCGCAACCACAGCAGCGGACAACGCTCCTGCGAACCCAAGACTTGCAACTGTGCCCATTCCGGTTATGGCAGTTAACTGGGTTGTGACTGTGCTTAAGGCTCGTTTCGCTACAACAAGGATATTGCTTGATGCCACCTCTTTTGCGGTGGCATCAATCGCTGCTCTCTTTGCAACAACATTGGCGCTTTCAGCAACTGTTTCAGCAGCTGTTGATGCGGTCTCTAAGTCTGTGGCGACAGCATTTGCGCCTCTTGCAGTAGTGTTGGCTGTGGTTGCAGCAGTATTTGCGGTTTCAGCAACCGTATTGGCTGCTGTAGTGGCCGTATCTACTGTTTTCTCTGCGATATAGAACGCCATGGCTGTTTTTAGACTTGCAAAAGTTCCAAGAACCTTTGCCGCGCCTCCAGCCATCAGTTCAAGACCTTTAACGCCAAGTGAGAACATTGTCACTCCGCCAGCGATCGTTAAAATCAACTGCTTTGTGCCTGCATCCATCTTTGCGAAGGCCTGAATTCCGTTAGTTACACCTACAACCAATTCCTTGAAGTACGGAAGAATCTCATTGCCGATCGTGATGCCTGCTTCATTGAGCGCATTTTGCATCATTTTCATCTTTGATTCAGCTGTCTCATAACGCTGAGAAGCCTCACGGGTTAGAGCAATGTTTTGTTCCCATGCGGTATCTGATCGCTGGAATGCTTCCGTGAGAATGTCGCCTGTACGTGACAAGCGCTGCATTGTGTCGATCTGACGCATGTAATTGATCCCAAGGTCTTTAAGCAACAAGTTGAGATTGTTGCCCTCATCTCTGAACGTCCCCATGCCAGTAACAACTGCTGTAAGCGCACCCGTCACATCGGTTTGCCAGTAATTGGCGAACTCTTGTGCGCTCATACCAGCGACATTTGCCCAAGTGGCTAAAGTGCTTGAGTTAAGAGCGACATCCTTATCTATGCGATTCATGATCGTGGATATCGCGTTGCCACCCATTTCAGCTTGGATGCCAACAGATGAGAGCGCGGTTGCCAAAGCGAGAACGTTTGGAGCAGACATTCCGATATTGGATGCTGATCCGACAATGCGCATGGCCATGAGCATGATTTGGGACTCTGTGGTAGCAGAGTTGTTTCCAAGGTCAACAATGGTAGCACCCAAGCGATCTACATCCTGTTGACCCATACCGGCGATATTCATGAATCTTGCAAGCTGCAACGAGGCATCCTCGAGATTCATGTCCGTAGCAATATCTAGGTCTGCGATTGTGGACGTGAACTTAGTTAGATATTGGGTAGCAACGTTTAACTGGCCGCCAAGAGATTCGATGTATGCCAAATCCTCTGGTGATATAGGCTTAATGAGTGCCATCTGCCTGATGTCGTAAGCGAGTTTTTCATACTCATCTTCGGTTGCAATGATCGTTTTACGAACATCAGCAAACGCCTGTTCAAATGAAATTGCAGACTTAAGCGCCATAGCGCCTGCAATGCCGGTTGCAACTCCAACAGCAAGGAACTTATTCGATACAGTTGAAAGAGTTTGCTGCATAGACTGTGCACGTCCACGCCATTTCAGTGTTGACGCAGATGCCGCCGCTCCAAACTGTATTGCTTGTTGTTTGAGCTGCTGATATTCGAGCTGAATCTGGGATAGCCTACGTTGTAGGTTCCTGTACTCGGCTTCTTCTGCCGCTGTATGTGGTCCCACTTGAGCGTGATAAGCCGCCTCAGCCGCTTTCATCGTTTGAATCTGGGCGGCATTTTGGGCGAGCGCCGTACCAAGCATTCTCTGCTTTTGTGCGAGCAATTCAGTAGAGGCGGGATTGAATTCTATTAGCTTGCTTAATGTCGAGAGATGCGAGCGCAGGACAGTGCCCTCGGCACGCAACTCGCCCATCTTTTTCTTGAGCTTGTAGACATTGCCATCAATAACTACAGTCAAACCCTTGTAATAGGTGTTTGAAGCCATGAATCTACCCCCTTCCGAATAGCTCGCGGGAAGTCTCTCTATCTGGTTGTGTTTGAGATAAGCGCCATGCGTTGGCTAGGTATTCGCGCCCGTTTTCAGTGGAGCGAAGCTGACAGATGAATGCGTCTCTGCGTATCTGGAGGTAATAGAGAAGATTGAGATCATCAACATCTGGAACAGATATGCGAAGATAATCGGACACCATCTTTTCAAAGCTAGAAGAGACCTCGTAGCCATCTTCTTGCCCGTCATCCTCTTCGCAGTACGGATCAACGGGCAGCTCTAGTTTTTTGATGTGGCCAGCAAAAGCAAGAACTGCGTGTAATCACCAAGGAAAGCGGCTATGTCAACAAAATCGAACCCAATCTCGTTCAAATACTCGGCGGTGATCTCGCGCCCTTCTGTGTTGAAGCTCATTGCCCTTGTGACATGAGCGTAGAGTTCGTCTATGCACTCGGCGCCATTCACTGATCTTTCCATGACGGCATCAACAAGCCCTGCGGCATGTTCCATATCGTCATAAATACCCTTTGTTGGAACCATTATGTGAAGATCGAAATGATCCTCCTCGGTTCCGAGGGTTATCACAAGGGTGTCTCTATGATTTCGCTTTGTGAAATCAGTTCCGCGCATTTCCATTGGTTGCTCCTATAACAAAAAAAGGACGGTCAAATGACCGTCCTTAAATCAACAAAGAATTGTTTATCCGGCATTTACGTCGTCGCCGGGACCACTAGGCTCTTTTGGTGGGTCTACGGAATCAACCTCTGTCTCCTCGATAAAGATCACAAGCGTGCCATCCTTATCCATGGAGTCGGCGGTAAATTCCGGCTCAACCTTAGTTCCATCATCGACAGAGTAGGCAAGCTCCATTCCTGCTGTGTTCTTACCAACGAGAACCCACCAGCAGTCGCCATCCTGCTTGTCTTGGTGGTACATAACAAGCATGTACTGTTTGCCATTATCGTTACCAAGACCGCCGATCTTTGTAACGCGGATACCGTCCTTGTCCTCAACGCGAGCGGTGGACTCAAGCTTCTCAAGCGTTTTTCCAGTCCATCCAAAAAGACCGAACTTAGCCTTAGCTGCGTCTGACTTCATGATCGTCTTTCGTAGCTTGCCAAGATCATCTGACAATTCGTCAGTCTCTTTTGTATAGGTGATTGTCGCGCCGGATTTTGTATACGCGAGCTGGTTGTCCTCAATGCAAAGAGCATCCAGATCTGCACGAGTGTTAAATTCAGGAACCGTTCCATCGTACTCAATCAAGTACTCAGTGCATGTTCCTACCGTAATAACCTTTTCGGTTTTGCGGTTAGTATCCTTCTTCATTAAAACCTCTTTTCACTATGTGGCTTTCAATATCGAAATAAGTAAGAAAAAGCTTCTCGCTCGACCAGTAATCAGGCCGAGACATTGAGTGCTTGATGTTTGCCGCAGATAAAGCGTTATGAAGCCTCATACGCATCTCTACGCATGCCGGAGTGCCTGCATCATAAAAAAGAAGAGTCGGAACGACTCTTCTCATCATGACTATCTCATCGGCGCCAAGATCTTGAGTTTCATACTCGATCGTGGCGTAATAGGGAACATCTCGTGGAGGTGTTCGAGGTCCCCAACCATCTTGTCTAAAAGGAATTTTCAAATCCTTTAAGACATCTTCAACGGTCGTCACTTGCCCATCTCCTTAAGAATGTTCGGAACTACTTCCACAGCAGCCTTATCCCTTGCCTTTTCTACAAAGTCAAGGTTCTTTGTTCGTTTGCCTGTAGGTTTGCCAAAAATAACCAGCTCATGACCATCTTCAAGAAGATGAGCTAGGCGATACTCTGGCGCCCTGACTCGCCATACGCCCTGAAACGCGAATAGCCCAAAATCACGGGTGTTATATCCAATGTGTTTCTTGAATGTTCCACCTTCACGATCTGGATTGTGCGGGAAGCCATCACTTTTCCATTTGCCGCCATCTACGGGCGCATCAGCTTTAGTGCGTCGTACCATAACTTGAGTAGTTTTGGTGATGCCTTTTCTCATCGCAGGGACGATATCTTCTACCAGAAAATCATCGAGCAACTTATCCATAACAATGTCTATGTCATCTACAGTGCAAAGGTACTCATCAGCCATACTCGCCGCCCCTTATAGAGCGACAATGAAGCTCGATTATTCGATGCTGCTCCATGTAATCGTCGTAGCCGACAATGTCAAACATCTGGTTGTGCCATAGGAGGCGGAAATCAGGCATATTGAACTCTATTGGCGAGAGAAGCTTATGCCACCTAACAAAAAAAGTGATATAGGCATAAACCTGTTCTCCACCTACCTCAAAAAACTCACTCGATCGTGTTTTGTTGATCTTTAGAGCATGAGTTTTCATGTAAGTAGAAAGTTCGTTGTCATCATCAAGTTTTTGGATCTCTACTGGGTCTCCGATTGCCATTCGCCATCACCGCCATCCTCTACATCGGGCGGATCAATAGGTTGCTCAACATCAGGCGGATCAACAGGTTCGTCTGGCTCGCTCGGCGGCTCTTCATCGAACGGAAAATCAGAATAATCACAGTATTTAAGCTGCTCAAGCGAATCAAAAGCTAGTCTATTGATTGAAGAAGCAGCTTTCTTTCCTGCGTATTTATTTAGATTCACATCCGTCAAGCTGCGAAGCTCGTAGTATTCCCCTGCTGCCATAAGCATTGTTTCTTGAGCCAGCGGCCATTCAAGCCATTCATATGGATTGTCGAGATCAACTCGCTTTCCCACAGCTCCGATAATCCATGTTCTAGCGGCAGAAAGGGCGCGCATGGCTCTCTTTTCCTGTGTTTCATCCGCATATTCCGCCTCAATTCCTACATACTCGTAGACATCTTCAACGGTAAGTGCCATCGCGCCCTCCTTTCTTAGCCTGCGTTGTTGTTGCTCCAGTAGCACTTACGGAATGCAGCCTCATCAAAGAGAACGCAATCCTCACGCTCGATACCACGCCAAATGGTAAGATCCTGCTCCCATGCATTCACCTCGCCGATTGCTGCAACACGAGAGGATTCCAGCGAAAGCAGTTTTCGATCGAAAAACTTGATGCCCTCCTTAAGGTCACCGATATAGAACGGAACGCCATTTGTCGCATCAGATGCAAGATCGGAGTTAGGGATAAACCTTAGTGGAATCTTGCGAAAACCCACAGAGAGATACGGATCGGCTGTATCATTGTTCTCGCGCTTTAGGAGATAGTTGCCATTCTTATCCTTCAAGGTTTCAAGAATTTGCGAACCATCATCATTCGTGATGATCTTAGAAGTTGGCGCAAACGCCTGACCCAAGATCACATTGACAACTTTCTTAATGTCATCAAGCGAACCAAGGGCAACAGGTGCGTTTGTGTTTTCATCTGCCGTAGTAAGAACCAGCTTATTGCCCGTAACGCGGCTTTCCTGACTAAACCAATCGACAACCTCAGCAACAATGTTTGCATCGGTATCAGCAAAAAGCTCGTTTGTAACCGGCATAAAGCCGCCATATTTCTCAATCATATACCTAATACGATCGAACTGCGGCTTGCCTGTTGCAGGAATCTTTCCGCCCTCGGAGACCGCTCCAAAACCAGTATGCTGCGCGCGCTTGCGATATGTTCTCTCGCCGGAAAGAGTGCGAACCTTTCGCACGTCAACGAGTTGACGAAGATTGAACTCCGCATCGCGCAAGTGATAAATTCTGGTAACAATATCCTCAGGTACGGTATATCCACCGTCAGCAGGAGTAGTCTCATTCAGATTGCCTTCTGCTTTCACGCGAAAGCCCTGACGTGCCGCCTTTGCAAAAGCCGCAACAGCGTCTTTTTCCCTTTTCTCGGCCTTCTCATGCTCGATCTCCTCAAGCACGGACTCGGAGATATGATCCTTCTCGGCGTCTACAAGACGCTTCTCGGCATCAAACTCTTTCTTGAGAGCATCGTACTCATCAAGAAGACTTTCCTTTGCCTCAACACCCTCAGCAGCCTTAGCCGCGTCAAGCTTCTGCTCCATTTTCTCTTGGAGCTCAATCATCTTATCGTCCATTAGTCACATCCTTTCAATGTGTTCAACTTCAGCTCGGCCTCCGCAATGCGAAGCCGAATTTGGGCATCAAAAAAGGCACCCTCTTCGGATGCCTTCGCTTTCTCCTCGTTTGTAGGAGTTATGTTGGGTGGTTCATCGGGTGGATCATCTATTGCGTATGCCTTTTTCGTTCCAGCGTTTTTCTGTGCCGGGACAGCCACGAAAGAAAGTTCGTACGCATCAGATATCTCCTGAAAAGTGAAATGACACACTTCTCCGTCATATTCTCTACCCCAATAGTGTCTACAAGCCTGTTTGCGGTTATCTATTCCGCAAATCGAGCATTTGACAACATCGGGCATAAAAGATACGGATACCTCCTTTCGTATCCCTGCTTTTATTTCAGAGATAAGCTGCTGGTTCGCCTCAGAGTTAAGCATGTAGCACTTAACTACAAGCTGTTTGAGCTGAAGCCCATCAGAGGTTGTTTTCCCCTCAACATCCTGAACCTCACATTGGTAGATACGTGCTACCTGATTGTCAGATTCGCGTCGGTGATCCTTGATAAAGGTTCTACCGACCATCAAAGATGCCATTTCATCAAGCGATTCATCATCGAATCGCTCGAAGTCTCTATCTATATCGTTGTCACATGCGGCAACTTTGAACAGATAGACATCCTCTTCGGAAAGAGGCTCAAGAGTGAACTCATTGATCAGACTCATCTCCGTCTGGTTCGCTGTCAGGCTCTTGACTTTGCCTGCTTTGGTCATCGACTTGGTTCCCATCCTGTTCACCTCCCTCCGAGGTGTCGTTATTGATGTATTGTTGTCCCGCCATTCCGATCGGAATGAGGTTTCCGTTTCCGAGCAGAACATCCCCATCTGGATCTGCTGGTAATTTGAGTTTCTTTCGGGCTTCATTTGGTCGCATCTGCCCAGACTCGATGGCGACCTTATTTGACTCAACAAGAGTCTTAAAATCGCTTCTCAGCATGACTTCTGAATCGAATTCGACAAAGTAGCCCTGCTTATACATCTCTGGAGTTAGAACCTTGTAAGAGACCTCATCCTCGTAGTGGCGCAAGATGTAGAGCATTGTGTCTGTATAGAACATCTCCTGTTGCGCCTGAGATGAAGCGTAGGACTGCTTGGTTTGATCTCCGATCTGCTGTGGCTTTATGCCCATTGCAGCGGCGATTTGCACAGCTGAATACTTCTTTAACTCCATGAATTGCGCATCTGTAAGCTTGAGATTAAGCGGTGTTAGAGACGCGCCTACAGGAATAGGGATTATGTTCTCCAATCCCTGTTTTCTAAGCTCGCCCTTAGCGTATCTTTCAATGTTTGCGCTGAATGTTCTTGCAGCAGCATCGTCAAGGTTTGATGTGTATTGCAATACGGCCTTAGCGGTCATGCCGCTTGTAATAAGACGATTTTGAAAGTCTTGAGCACCTATAGCCCCGTTCACCAAACCATTTAGACGGTCGATCATTGGTATACCCATAACGCCGTCTATGGTGTCGGAGCTCTTGAAATGCAGAACCTCACAGGACTTCAGGACAGTTTGTTCGCCGCCATTTGACCAGATGTAATAAATGTCTGGGATCTTGTCGAATCTACAAGCGTCGTCATACCAAACCTCAACCTCATCAGGTGGCATTCGCCAAAGCTCTAAAGGTCTTCTTGCAGTTCCGGCGCCGGCTTTATATACATATGCATTTCCGTTGTGTTGTCGATCCTGTTCAAGAGATGACCAAAACGCTGTCGCAGTTGTGAATCTATTCGGTCTAAGAGCAAGAGTGCGATAGAGCGGATGGTCGACCGCATTTTTGATTCCTCCATCCTCAAGTGATTGCATGAGCCTAAGAGGCATCTTGCCAACCGTCTCTCGAAGAATACGAATACATGAATAGTAGGTTGCCTCTTGCATGGAATCTTTCAAGTCAGGATCGATTCCTAGAAATTCGGCAAGTTTCACCCATTCTTGCCCAGCTTGAGTCGATCTAAACGGGATATTTGACTCAGAAGCATCTTCTTCACTTTTAGAGAGGCCAAATGTGTTTTTCAGTACATCCGTAAACCCCAATTCAGCCTCCTTTCTACCATCCCATCATTTCGAGATAACTAGCCATCTCTTCGTCAACATCAACAACAGCTGATTCGCGCTGAACCAAACGACAGTAATGAGCATCAATGCATGCATCTACTGGGTCTATACGCTTTTTCGCCTTGCCGTCCTTCTTATCAACTTTCGCCTCACCCATTGAATTAAAAACAAGCTCGGCATTCATAAACGACCAACTCATGAGTTCGTTTTTCTTATCCATCGCAAACTCGCCGCTCTTAACAAGGACTTGAATGTCTACTGTCGCATCATTTAGATTCGCAGCAGACTGTCTCACCTCAATAAGTGGTACGCCAAACTCTTCGAGATCCTCTGTGAATGTCGCAGCATTGTGGTTGTCATACCCAATACCTTGAACATCTAGGTTGTATTTATCGACGATCTTCTTTAGATGCTTGATGATGAATTTGTAGTTGGTTCTAAAGTCACTAGCGCCCCCGGTGACTGTCATCAGACCTTCTTTTTCCCAAACGTCATACGGCGCTATATCCGTGAGGATATGCTCCATAAGCCTGCCTCTTGGCATGAATGAGTGGGAGTAACAATAAACACCGTCTTTTGTTTTGCCATGCTCAAACTCAATGGCAATGGTGGTCAGGTCTCCACCTTCAGATAGATCAACACCTATCCAGCACTTTTCACCTCTAAAATCATCAAGTGTGAGGTTGGTTTTTGCTTTCAACCAGTCCTCAGGTGCTACAAAAGTGTTTTCAGTTTTTGTTACCCAAAGATTGAGTCCTTTTGTCAAAAAGTCTCTAAGATCAGCTCCCCCAAGCGCCTTTGCGGTCTCGGCCTCCGTCCGAAGTGTCTCCATGCCGCGCTCTGTTGCAGCAAGACGCGGGTTTGGTTTAATCCAGTTACTCTCATCAAAGGGGTCATCTCCCTCATCAAGAGCATAGATGTCTACAAACATATCTTCGGCTGTAACCGTGCCCTCAAGAATTGAAATCGCGAGAGAGTCTATCTCATATGCGAAAGATTCCGTATCGAAACCTCGTGTTGTAATCATCGAGATCAAGGTCTCTGGAAGGTCACGAGTGCCGTTAAGCAATGCTTTATAGACGGAGTTGTCCTTCATTTGATGCAACTCATCAATAGACGCAAAGAGAGGACGGAATCCGTCATCAATTCCTGCCTCTTTGGAAAGAGCTTCTATAGTGCAGTTGGTATTAAGAGCGGTAATAAGGCTCTTGTATTCTTTGACATCAAATATCTCGAGTAGATCCGGATCGCCTTCGATGAATTTCTTCATCTCGCCCCAAGCAATCTTAGCTTGGCGTTTCTTGGTAGCAGCTGTGTAGAGCTGACCGTATCTATACCCCGAAAATCCGGCAATATACGTACCTAAAATGCCGTTCTCAAACGATTTGCCTTGCTGACGAGCCATGCATTTATATCGTCTGCGAAAGCGTCTGAACCCATCATTTCGCTTCCATCCAAACGTACATCCAATATCAAATGCTTGATCATCTCGCAAAGAAACGGGTTTATATTCAAAGCCCTCAATGACTGTAAGCATCTCAGCAAACCGAAGTGATCTATCAGATGCTTCCACATCCCAATAGAAAGGGAAATCCGGAGAACCGCTTCTTTTTATGTCATCAAGATGTCTCTTACAGGCAAGCTTATGCAGTCTTCCACATGGAACTTCTCCTGCTACAACCCGTTTTGCATAATCAGTTACCCTATCCAAGCCTATAAGTCCGAAAACTTATTCTTTTTCGGCTCAAGGGGTTCAGAATCAATCTTTAACCGTGAGACAGGGTCTAAAGCAAGCACAGATCGCAACTTATCGCATTGCGTTTGCGCCGCATTGCGCAGTTTTGAGTAAGTGTCCATTACATTTGGAGGGGTATCAGTGGCTTTCTGAAGCCTATTGAGCTCGTTTTGGAAGAACTCATAGTTAAATTGAGCATCAACATAGGCTGCTATAGCATCTGAATCTAATGCTTTTGCCAAAGTTTTAGGTCCCGCAAGCTTCATCAAGCGAACAATCTCATTAAACCGATCGATTTTATCTGGATCGGTTAGATAATCCGGAGGTTCAGCGTCTGGAAGATTAGCATTGATGCTTTCTTCGCTTGCTTTTCTTGCTTCAAGCTCTTTTACCGAGCGATGGGGTTTTCTGTTGTCTTTTTGCGTTTTTTCGCGCACTTCAACAGGAATCCGCTTCCTTCCAGCCATGAATCACCTCCCATTTCCACCAAAAGTACGTCCGTGAGCTTTGTTGTGACAGCGAATGCAAAGAAGTTTGAGATTTGTGAAGTCGAAGCGCCTCTCCCAGCCTTCAGGTGTTTGAATAGGAACAACATGATGAACATCTGTCCCGATATTTCCGCATTCCTCGCACTTGTGACCAGCAGAAACCGCATATTGGCGGCTGGTCATTTGCCATTCCTTGGATTTATAAAACTTTCGGTATTTTTTATCCTCGGTTTGGCTTCTGTTCAGGTATTCGCGATGGAAATCACGATCCTTTTTGCGATCTGCAAGGCGTTTTTTCTCGCATTCATGACAAAGGCTCCTCCCGTGAGCGACCGGAAAGAGCCTTTTACACCGCGAACAAGGTTTAAGACGTAAATCAGACAAGAAACTTTGACATCACATAGCCATCATCGGTTTTCGCCCAACCTTTTACAGGCTTTTCGCAAGGAACCTCAGCGCCATTCTTATATTCACCAATCACCTCAGCATCCGAATTTGGCTCTTTACGGATGTTGAGAGCTGGATGTGGAAGACACGAGACTGTTTTACACGCTTTCTCTATTGATTCCACCACATCCTTTGACGCTTCTGCGACCTTTTCAGAGTTAGCAGCAAATTCAGACACCGCATTAGCATCCTGATTTGCAGAAGCCTTTGTGGTTGAAGTCGACCTTTTCCTTGTAGCGGCTTTCTTTGCTGGCATGATCCGTCCTTTCTTTAAGACGTGCTTTTCTCATTTCGTCATCTGCTGTGCATTGGTCGCAAAAACCATATGTTGTGTTACGCAAGCGACCACATGAAAAGCAATAATTCATCACTGACCTACTTTTGGGCATAAAAAAACCGCCCTTTCGGCGGTTCTTGTTCCTAAAATTTCCTTTTTACACTATAACCCGAAAAAGTGTGACATTGTGTGACATCTTTTACAAAGCGGCCGCATTTGGAAAGCTTATTTTCCGGATACTGTTCGGGACGTACGGAAAAAGAGACTCAACCCCCTGCTCTGCTTTTCTCTGTGTCTGTCGTTTGCTATATCCAATAAGAGATGCAATCTCTTCCCATTTCTTACGTTCGACAAAGCGCAACCAAACTATATGTTGCTCCACATTCGCAGACTGACACAGCTCTTTTGCAAGTTCTATCTCGCGCTGTCTTTCTGATACTTCATGATTCCACTCGGCAACCAATTCTTCCAAAGTTGCTAATCCATCAGGTATTTTCCCATCCTGCGAGCCGCTTCCGCCTTGCGCAGAGGGATCATATCCAAGCCCTATAAGCCTAGACCGTATTTCTGGAATTCGGGTCTCTAAATAGGCAATTCTGACATCCGACTCATGTATATAACGAAGCCAATTCCTCACACAGGTTTCCATTACAAAGTAATCAGTTGCCAAAATTACCTCCTATATTCAGTTTTAGAGTCCCATATATGGTACACCAAATAATCCGTTTTTTATAAAAAGGGGCATTCTGCGCAAAAGACTCCCCCGGCGCCGTTCCCCCAGAGCGTGTCCAACTTTTGGGATACCCCCCGGGTTTGCGAAGCGATACCCGCCCCCCCTATAAGCCATATAAGCCACCCTAAGCGATGCGGGGCGTGCGTCCTAGGGTTGAGGGTGTGGCATGCCTGATAAGCCGTCAGGGGCGGCGGCGTGGTGTGTGTAGTCGTGTGTAGTCGTGTGTAGCGTGTGGTGTGGTGGTGTGAGGGCGTGCAGCGTCCACCCTAGGGCGTGAGGTGTAGAGCGTGTGAGGGTGCATCACCCTATACGCGTGCGCGTGTGCGGGCGTGTGTGCACGTGGTGCGTGCGTGTAGGCGCGTAGCGCGGGCGTGTGCGTGCCTGCACGTGCGCGTAGGCGTGTGCGCGTGTGTGTGGGCGCGCGTGTGTATGCGTAGACACGCGCAAGGCGTACGCGTGCGTTATAGGGGCGCTATATCCACCCTATGGGTGTAGTCCCTGTAGTGTGCTGGTGTGGTGGTGTGTGGTGTGGTGTAGCGGGTACGCGCCTACTGCTCACGGGGTGCAGCGTCTAGCGGTATAGCGCCTATAGCGTCTAGAGCGTCCGCGGGTGTGTCTGTTGGTATCAGCGCAAGCCTATAGCCTAGCGGCGCGGCTAGCTCGTTGCCTACAGAGAGAGACGGCATACGGGCGTTAGTAACGCACTCCGATACGTACGTACGCGACCGCCCGGCCTTAGGGCCGATGTCTGTGACCTTAACACCTCGATCCTTTGCAATGCTCTTCAAGGCCTCGAAGTACTCCATTAGGTAGCCTCCTATCGCTTTACACCTATTCATTATAGCATCTAAACCCCCAGTTCAGAGTATTATTTTTAGTTTTTTCTAAATTTCCTCTTGACATGTTTGTTTAGGTATTGCTAAACTTATGCTATCGCAAGCGAGCACAGAGCAGGCGCAAGGCATCAGAGGGGGTAACCCAAAGCCTTAATTCAAAGCCTAGATGACCGAAGCGGTGAACCTTGAAAACTGAAGAGCGGCGGATATGAAGCCTAGGACATACGGCATCGACAATAAGACCGATATGCAAGGATTGAATAAAAGATGATTCCTAGAGCATCAGCACCGCGCGAAATAAGCTAAATGATAGAATGGAATGCGCAAGGCGGATTAGCCCCCGAAGAGATAGGGGGTGATGCTTATGAGCGAAACGGTTTTAAGCCTGATTATTCTGCTGATAATCGTTTTAGTAATTAAAGCAAAATAGCCGCCCCGTCGCAAGGTTAGCGGCTATTTGCTGAACTTGTCTTAACGGACGGCGTCCGCCTTGTGTTTCCCATTCTATCAAATCCATCAAATTAAATCAATAAAAAACGCCCGTATATGCTTGGCGGCTTACGGGCGTTTTGCTTGCTTTTTGCAAGCCTAAACACAAGGAGATTATACCATGAAAAACATCAGCTTGACCATAGGTCACAACGTAAACGGCGCCGCAAAATGGACGATCCAAAACATCACCGCCGCCGTCTCTCTTACCCTCGATATAGAAGCATTCACCGCTATCCCCTGTTATGGCATGTGGAGAGGTGAAGCTGAAGAGTCTACACGCATAGAGATATGCAGTCTTACGGATGAACAGGCGCAAGAGATACGCGCCCGTATTCCTAAACTCTCCGAACTTCTCGAGCAAGAAGCAATCATGTATCAGGAAACAACGGCAAACGTTGAGTTTGTCGAGCCGGCAAACATTCCGGCTATGGCATAAGGAAGGACATCATGACCATATCAACACTCACGAAAGCCGGAAGACGCGCGGCGATAATTTTTCTAAAGCATCACGGCGATATTATCGATTGCAAGGATGATCTAATTGTATCAAGAGAAGACGACACGCTGGTATTTTCAGCAGTTCGCACACGCCGGGATCGTTTCGTAGACTCTGACAACGTATCACGTAAGCGTATGGAACGGTTCGCATGTGATTACCTAGCAGATCATGACACCTGCGATATTCCGATTCGCTTCGATGTTATATCGATAAAGGTTCTAGGCGCTGATAAATGTATGGTTCGTCGTCATGTTGGAGCATTTGCGGTACCAGAAAAAACTTTCGATGTAACAAAGCGATCAAAACTTGAAGATCTTTTAGAAGAACTCGAGGAAAACGGTGATATCGCCGAAGGAATTGCGGAGCTAATTCTGCAAACGGTATAACAAAAAACGCGCCCCGTAAAGGGGCGCTACCTTTAAGGAGGAATCATGTACCGCGTGGAACTTTACACAAGTACTTACGGAGATTCAAGCGATGTTGATGCATCGTTTTTTGAGACCTTAGAAGAGGCTGAAAGCTTCTTCAGCAACTACAACATCAAGCATGCTTGGGATACAGAGAGACGAAGCCAACCGGCTTTACACTGCATGAAATACAAGACTTTTTGCGCCGAACTTTGGCAAGACGATGAGTGCATCGACTTCAAAGAGTACGGCTATTCAGATTATATGAAAGAGGACTAATCATGAAAGTTTTAGCAGTTATCGCATCACTTTGTATCTTTTTGAATGCGCCGTGCGAAATGTGCGGCGCTACCTTTGATGATAACGCGTTTATCGCTTATCACCAATGCGAAACAGGCGAACATTTCGGGACTCTTTGCCAAGAATGCCGTGAAAACGTTTTGCTTCACGATGAATTTCAAGCCTTAAATCACGAATGTTAAAGGAGAAAAACATGAACGTTCTAGAGATCTGCGAAGACAAGCACAAAGAAGACCTTGAAAAAATCCTCGATGAATGCGCGCAAGATTGGGTATGGTACCTCCAAGGCGTGCCCGGCGCGTCTGAGAAAAAAGCCAAGAGATACAAGAAAGCTCTTGACGAGTACCAAGAGATACAAAACGCCGTCCTCGCTATGGCATAGGAGACGATGAATACAGGGAATGCTTAGAGCTTCTCGATACCAGATAACTCATACAGCGACTACATAAGGAGCAAATCATAGTGAAACCGATTCTAACAGTTACGGCAAACGGCTATCAAGAGTACATTTCAGACGATCGTCTGTTCAAGGTTGCAATATTTGAGTGGAGAGACAATCTCCACGTGTCCCATTCTCTATATACCGGTTGTGGCACATGGACAAATTCAGCTTCAACTTCATTCCCACTGGATAGCGATCGAGAAAAGATTCTCGAAGATTATGAGCAGCTTTATTTGAGCAAGGAATTATCGGACTCACATCTTCAACCCGAATGGCTATATGAATAAAACAGGAGATCATTATGAGCGACTACATGCAAAGCGCAATGAAAACTTTTGAGGTCATGTTTCAAAGTTTTCAAGACGTTGATCTTCACTGGTCAGGTCTCAATATTTGGATCAATGGCTTGCCGCTTGTCAATGAGTACTCCGCATCCCTTATACAATTCGGGTGCAAGTGGTCAGAAAAGCGTCAAGCATGGTATCTTCGCGATCCTGAAGAGAATTCCATGAAACAGAAAAGAGCGTAACCATGGAAAACATCTTCATTCAATGGCTAGAGGATCGGCAAGATTCTCTAGCCTCAAAAAGAAGTTTTGACGTAACTATTTCAGAAGATTACGGTCTTCGTGATACTTCTCAAACCGGTTTCTATGGTTACCACGAAACCGAAACCTCAATCTCGATCTTTACCTCTCCACTGAAAACAAAGCAGTCAATTATCAAGGCTGCAAAACAACATTTCGGCGAAGGTAAGATCGTTCTTTATAAGGCCGTTTATGGCGATATTGAATCATTGATGACAGATCTATATTTCAATCTATTATTCGCTAATCCCGAAAAAACTTTCAACCTTGATCCTGTCTCTAGGTTTCATCATATAAACACGATTAAACGAGCTCAATATGATGCGCAACTTGAAAACGAGGTCTTAGAAACCGCAAGTTATTACAACATTTCAGAATCTGAAGCCTATGAGAGGATTGTCTCGAAAGATTTTTCAGACCTGTATGTAAGAACTGAACCATCAGAAGAACTTTACGAGAATATACCGTTCTAAAAAAATAAACCCCTCCATACAGAGGGGTTTGTATCAATTAGGTAATGGATTGATCTCTACTACAACCTTTTCACCCGGCATGTATTTTTCAGGATTATCAGTGATAAATGAGCATTCAAACATTTCGGGATCAATACATTCTGCATCGACGCGATAAACCTTACGAAACCCATATCCAATAGCTTGATTTTGAGGCAATCGCATTATGCCTTTAACTTCGCATAGAAAACTATCTTCCATCGCGGATCACCTTTTCGCTTTCGCTGAATTACGAGGCTTTTTGTGAGGGCGTTTCTTTTTCGGCTTACCGAGTTTGGTATTTCCCGAAAACATCTGCTCTTTTGGCTGATCCTCTTTAAGGCCGGACATAGTATCGATCTCTATATGAACAAAATCGCAATACTCACCATTTTCTGTATCGAGTTTGCAGCTTTTGCAACAATCAAAAACAGGACGATATCTTCTCTTGGCTAAGCAATTGAAGTACAGAGCCTTATTTCTATACCATGATGCAACTTTTTTTGTTAGCTCAAGCTGTCTTTCAATGGTCGGCATTCCAATCACTTTCCTCTCTTCTGTTTCGCCCAACTCGTCGGATAAAACCAAAGGCATACATCCAGACACTTCTGTCCGTCAGAGATCGGTAGTTTGGTTATCGCCTCTTTCGCGATGAAGCAATCACAGGTATCAAAACGCTTGCTGCCTCTATTGTTTGAGCAAACATCGCAGAGGTAGTAGTTACTCATCAACTTCACTAAACCTTACACTGATGTTTGATCTCCATCCCCTTGTGAGATTCTCGATAAGCGCCTTTGTAAAACTTTCGACGGTATTTTCCATGAATTCCTTTTTCGAGAACTCTGCACGGATGGCCTCCGAAATGCGGGGTCGCGAACTTTCTACTATATTCGCAAGCTCCTCTTTTGCTATCTCCCGAATAGCGTGTTTCACGTGATATTCAAGAAGAGTCTGATCGTTATCTCTGGCATACGAACTAATGCGTCCATTGCTATCAACCTTGATGTTCAAAACATCATGTACAAGCTGGCTCACGATCTCGTTTTTGCCATTCAGCGATTCCGATATGCCAGCAACTACAGTCTGCTGGATACATTGCGCTAGATAATTGTCATCAATATCGAGATTTAATCCGATTATGTTTTGTTGTTTACTCATTACATTCCTCCTGTAGCCATATCTTGAAAATCCATACTTGCTTTTGAAGCTTACGACTTCCTCTTTTAGGCACCATGCTGCAAAGAAGCGCACCGTCGTTATCCGCCCAATTATTAAATGCAGCGTTGAAGCCGTTGGTGTTTGCAATTGAACATGCAGCTTTTTCTGGCGTTCCAAAATACTTCTCGTAGTTAGTCGCCATCTGTAACTCTCACCACCTCTGCATCATGGATATGTCTCTTAGCCTTGATCGTGTGCTTTTCTCCACAGTTAACGCAGTGCCATTCACGCTTTGATTCATACAATCGATCGCACTTCCATTCCCACTCACTCATGCGAATAGGGATAGGCATATTGAAGCCGCAATAGGGGCATTCGACGCCAATAACGCTCATGCTGTTAGTCGCCATCTTTAGCCTCACTTACATCGACGGTCGAATATGGGCATCGCAACTCATCGCACCATGCACACGGTTCGCACTCTTGGCATGGCCAGCATTCAGAGCATGGTTGAAGATTCTTCTCGTGATGGCAATAAATAACCTTGTTGCCATGCTGGCATTTTCTATGCTTGTCTGTCATCTACTATCTCCGCTCCGCATTTCGGACAAAAGACCCATCTACTGTCGCCTAGACCGTAGCCGCACTCTGAGCATTTCGGGCGACGTTCTCCGTAATGCATCTTGCCCGGTACCTTGTTGCACGTTCGCTTAGGCACATAATCCGTCTTGATGTAAGAGCCATCTTCCCTGTGTTCCCGAACAGTGAAGCAATCAGGCGGCTTGGATAAACCGACGCCTAAGCCGTAATGCTCTCCGCTGACGTCGTAGCCAAGAGAAAATCAACCATTAACAACCTCCGCTCCACAGTTGGGGCGGGCGTTCCATCTTTTGATTGCCTCTTCTTCGCTGTAGGCAAATCCACCGGATGCACCACATCCACCTTTGTGAACATCGCACACGACACATTTAGCCAGACCGTCTTTACAGTCTTCAAAATGCACACATGCTTCTACTTCAACGCAGTCACTCAACACTGGAGCACTGTCGCTGCCGCAAAATGGGCACGGTTCTAGTTCCTTAGGCATAGTTCACCTCTTTCTTGAACGTGAAAAACTCATCTTTTCCCTGAATGCAGACCATAATCTCATCGGGTGGTTCATCGGCGTATATGTTGTCCGTATTAAGCCTCACACGAGGAAGGTTGTTCTGCGAATATCCTAGGAATTCACAGCCTGTGATCTCTGTTTCCATTTCTCCTCCTAAGTAATGTCCGCACCATGGACAGAAGCTGACCGGTACTCGCCATAGAAGTGATGAAAAGCTCCACTTCGAGCTGACAAGAAAAACGTGTAGATGGCAGCCATCCATATCCGTTCCGATCTTCGCGAACTGTCCGTCCTTGATGACGTATTCCGCTTCGTCTTGGCAATGCTTACACGGCATCTATCTCCACCCCCAACGCTTCAAGATCCTCTTTGAAGTCTTTTACCAGCGAAAAAAGATGGTTTGAACAAGCCCACGGTTCGCGGTTAAAGCTGTCTACGTAGTTGTTCAAGGCTATACATGCTTCCTTTGCTACCTGCTCCAGCTGTTGATAGTGTTGCTCTTCGATAAACCTGTGATCGTTTACATCGACCTTTGTTATCTGACTCATGGTGTCGTCTGGGTCATTTATCTTCCATCGCAACACGTAGCCAATTTTCTTCTTAGGTAGCTCTTTCGGCTTCATAGCCTCTGATGAACAGTCGCTCATGACTCTCTCTTTTCTGCCCAGAAACAGTAGCCGTCTGGTCTAGTGTTCGCCATGACAAGCTCACCGACCTCTTGAGCTTCGTCATAGATCTCCTCGCTGATGATGTACTCACTCATTGGTATCACCGTCCACACGCTTCGGGTGCTCAAATATCGTCCCGACCGCAATGACTGCTACAGCACAGAGTGTGTCACCGAAGCATTTGATCCGCCATGCGCAATCACTGTCGCACTGATCATCTAGCGTGGCATCGTAGGGAGTGTTGAATTTCCATGGAGATAACTTAAATGGGCACTTCATTCGGCATCACTTCCCAGCTTTTCCCCACACATGGGGCAGTAGTTGATATGCCCAGAAAAGGCGACAGCATAAGGGTCGCTGCCTTCATTAAATACAAGGCGAGGTTTTTCAAAGTCACTATTACGAACACGAACATTGACTTTTAAAGTTGGCATACAAATAATCGGCGTATTCATGGCATCGCCGTAGCAATATTCGCAAGTCATCACTCACCCCTATCTACGCGCGCCCCACAGTTCGGACAATAATTTACAGAAAGCCAATCAATGGCATCTGCCATGGCTCGACCAGAAACGTATACACCACAGTGTGAGCAGAATTCACCGCCGCCGGTTGCATGAGTCAGAACGCAAGCGCGCTCTGGAACGTAAGCACCCCATTCGTCGTGATCCTTGAAAACAACACGGCTCGGCGCTTTATCCCATACCGACTCGCATATCATTGTTGATTCGTCCATCACGCACCCCTCTCTATAGGAGGTTCAGGTAGAGGCATCCAGTGCGTGACCATGGGCTCAAAGAAGTATGACCAGCCCCTTATATACCAATCGCTACTATATGTTGGAGCGCCCCAAAAATTATCTTTTCCTTCGGGGTCAGCTTTCTTGGGAACTTCGCGCAGCGAACCTGTGTAAACACCTTTTCTTGTCGGTTCGTTCTTGTCAATGACGTAAAGGAGAAGCTCGCCGTTATGGTCTTGCTCTGAATACGGTTCAGGCATACGCTCTGAACATGCAATCCATTCCATTATGCACCCCTCTCTATGAGGGCGGTGAGACGGTCTGCGAATATCACAATCTCGACTTCTATGTCACCGTCATCGCGAGCGGCAAGCGTATAGAGATCATCCCGTAGCTTCTCTAGGCTGTCGGGTTCGCGGTGGGTGAGCCTACGCGCGTCATGGTCTTCGCAGTCGCCGTCTTCTTCGTTGGAGCACTGGACAAGGCCGCACTCTCTGTTCACGAACTCCTCTACATGCAGCCTTTCGCCACTGTCCAAGTCCCACACCGTATCGCCCTTACATATACGCTCGCCGTTAGCGTCGAATACGGGGAGTTCGTGGGTGAGTGCTGTTCGCGCGTACTTCTCGAAAGAGTTTCCAACATCGATAAGGATTGCTGCTTCATCGTCGGCATCTAGCACATTGCTCAGTATTCCTTGATATATGCCATACGTTGGATAGACCGTATCCCCGACCTTTATCTCCACTCCATCGGCATCTAGCACCTTGGGAGCAGGGCGCTTTACGAACTCGTCTTTCATGTAATGCGCACTTCCAGCCGTTCCTTGTAGAGCGAAGCAGTATTTTCCATCATTAAAAATATTGATGCTTTGAATGACACATTTATCGCCCGTGTCTGGATGCTCGATATCATCCCCGAACTGCACGGGTTTTCCATCTTCAAAGCGTGGGCGCGGGATGTAGTAGTGCTCTATTTCGTCGGCGATGGCTTTAGTTTCCGATGCGTAAAGAGCCGAAATCCTTGTGCCATCGAGAATACCAAACGAGGAATCATCGGTGCTATATTGCTGCAACCGCTCATGCAGTAGTTTTTCCATTAATTCTCCTTAGATTCAGGCTTGAAAAATACAAGCCAGTGGGTTTTACTAGATCCCGGTCGACGATTACCAAACACGGGTTTTACAGGCGCGCATTTAAGAATCTCGCTAAGCCCTATGCGGTATTCGTACCACTTGAAAACGAGCGTGCCATTTTTAGACAACACGCGCCAGCATTCTGAAAATGCCTTGGTCATCCACTCTGTCCATTCCTTAGGAAGAGCACCGTATTTCTTCGATTGCCAACCGGTAGAACCTGCGAATAAATGAGGTGGGTCGAACACAACGAGTGGAAAAGCGCCATCATCGAATGGAAGACACGTAACATCTGCAACCAAGTCGGGTCTTATTTCAAGCATGCGCCCATCACACAGAATCTCGGTCACATCTTCTCGGTTGTCGCAAAAGAGAACCGAGGGGTGCTTGTCGTCGAAATAAAACATTCTCGATCCGCAGCATGGATCTAATATCGGGGGATGCTCACTCGCCATAGTACCCACGCTTTCGGTTCTTCTCGATGGTTAATTGCCGAAGATGCTCCACCTCTTCATCGGTGAAGTTCATGCGAAGAGCGGTTTCCGTTGCTTGGATGATATCCATGAGTTCCACACCGTATGCAATCTCATCTACCGAAGAAAAGTAGGCTTCTCTTGCTTCACTGACCTCTTCATCGATCTTGGCTATCTGATCCGCGTTGTCCCGTTCATTCAGCTTAGCCATAGCTGGGAAACGGTAGAAGTTACTCATTAGTAGTCCACCGCCTCTTCACGTGTCATGAAGAAATGAATTCCAGAAGCACACTCATTCCAGCGGTCTTCGCAGAAAGGCTCAGTGGGTTCAACGGTCACGCCGTTACTGTATGTGAATGAGTCGTCATAGTCTGAATAGACGCACTCAGATCCATCAATAGGGTTACCCTCAAGATCAGTGATACTCACAACGCGAGCCTTTGAAGCTCGGCACTTGCGACCAGAGCCATTGCTGCGCTTTGCGTCTGCCGGGATCTCAAGCTCGATGATACACCGCTTACCGTGACCGTAGCGCGCTTTCTTGAACCCGATAAAAGATCCTTTTTCGGGACATATGCAGGTCTGGGCGAAGAGCAGGGCTGCATTTTTTACATCGCGCAGGTCGGCATCGCACAGGTTGGCATCGCACAGGTTGGCATCGCACAGGTTGGCACCGCACAGGTTGGCATGGCGCAGGTCGGCATGGCGCAGGTTGGCATCGCACAGGTTGGCACCGCGCAGGTTGGCATCGCACAGGTTGGCATCGCACAGGTTGGCATCGCGCAGGTCGGCATCGCACAGGTTGGCATGGCGCAGGTTGGCATGGCGCAGGTTGGCATCGCACAGGTTGGCACCGCGCAGGTTGGCATCGCACAGGTTGGCACGCTTACCGCCTTCTTCGTTATAAAGCCATTTACGGTGTAGGTCTAGAATGGTATCGAGTTCCTGTTGGTTCACGCTATTTTCCTTTCAAATACCTCACAAGCATGTGAGTCTCCATGGACTAGGTCAGCCCTAGGTTCATCGTTTAGAATTGGTTCGGATAGACACAGCTCTGTGTCTTTGGTTAACTTCTGGAAGTACTCGCATTCTTTGCATTTGGCTGCTTCCCACTCTTCGGGCTGCTCATGGGAAGGTGGTGTCGCGAGCTTCCATTCGTCATAACTTGTCATAGGTTCAATCCGAGTTTTTTGAAGGTATCAAGATAGCCCGGCAAAGTCTTTTTAAGCATTGCATGTGCAAGTCCCTTAGACTTGAACTGCATATTCAATAAACAAGTTCCGTCTTCACATCTGGTTAGTTGACAGTCAGGAAGCACTATGGAGCACTCTTGGCACTTGACAACGGTTTTTGTTCCGTCATTCCAAAAAACTATAGTTGCAGGAGTATTGAATATGACTCTTTCAACTTTCAGTTTTTGTTGCTTTCTATCTGATATACCCCATGGCTTATGTCCATAAGGGAGAAGCTGTCTGATATTGTCCACGTCCACATGACACACACCTGATCCAGAACCGGTACTCTCATCCATTGTTTTTCTTCTTCCTTCGTAGGTATTCTTTGAAGCATTTAGGGCAAACTAGATTGCCTGCTTTAGTTGCAACCACTCGTTTATCTGGGAGAACTTCTCCACAAATCGAGCAGTGTAGTTTTTCGGTCACACTCTCACCTCCCGAACAACATTGCCTTCGCGATCGGTGATGCGCCAGAATCCGCACGAATAAAGGTCTGGACTGTGAATCTCGTAGCTATCAGGGAGGGAGCCTGTCCACCAACCTCTCTGAAAACCTTCGTGATCCCAGATCCATTGAACCTTGAGCAATCCTTTATGGATCTTTCCGTGGCAGCCTGTTGTGCCTGAACCACAGACCGCCAACAGCGCCGGCCGCAATAAAAAAGAACCTTGCTCGGTTCTTAGATCAAAGACTCTTTTGATGCCCTTAGGAGGGGTGTGGTGAGCGTTTGTTGCCCTCGTCCCGCAGCATATGCAGACTGCATCGTCGTCGAGCGAGTACCTGTCAACGCTTGCAGGTGTCGGCTTCTTCCCCTTGTAGTGTGCCATGTAGTGAGGTTTGCCATAGCACTCCGCTATCGGGTAAGCGAGACCTTGGAGCTTACCGTCGTAGATCATTCGATCACCTCCAATTCTGCTAAAGCATCGCGGTCGCAATTCGGGCAGAGCATTTTTCCTTCGCTCGATCGCCATTCATGGGAAGAACAACGCTTGCAGATGAATCCCGTCACTGTCCAACCTTGAGGTAGCGCAGCGGCCTTCGCCGCTGACGCTGCGCTATCCTCTAAAGGTTTTTGGTTTTGTTTATCAAAACCAAAACCTTTGGTTTTAGTTTTAGTTGCAACCAGATTGCATTCCGCTGGGTTCCTATTCGGTAACCCGCTGGGTTTTTGCTGGGTTTTACGCTTCGGTTTCCGACCGCCCTTTTTACCGTTCTCACGGGCGATTTCTGCTTTCCTTTGATACTTGGCAATATTGGCCATCGCGCGCTCTGAAGTGATCGAACTCTCATCGTTTTCGACCCTCTCGAAGAGCCCAATTTCGAGCATCGTTAAAACCCATTTTTCGAAGAGTTCGAAACCCACGTTTAACCGATGACAAACCGACTGGGTTTTCAGTGGGTTATCGAAGATCTTCAAAGGTTTCTCATCGTCATAGATGAGCTCAAGAAGCACCCAATATGCATCAACCGCAGCACCGCCGCAGCTCAACCGCAAAAGCATGATCTTCTCGTCTGAATTGGCGGTCGTTTCATGGTCGAAGTAATGCATCATAATCCTCCCGCCGTATTCCATTCGCTCTGACGTTGATTCTCCAGAAGCCTCGCAGACAGCTTGTAGACGTTGATCGCTTCCTTTGCGCTGTCATACTCAGCTTGAGCGCAATCACGAGCATAGAGAGCATCTCTGACGCTCGGATCTCCCTTCAAAGCCATCTGAATGAAGGTCACCGGCTCGCCGCCTGCCTTCATCTCTAGGGCGCGGGTATGCTTGGCGATCTGATAATCACGCTCGGCTTCAGCAAGCTTTATCCCGCGTATCTTAGATTCCTCAACCGCTTGCTGCATCAGCTTCAAATCACGTTGGATTTCACTGATAAGATCCATGATTACGCCCACTTATAGTTCGGACTGTCGCAGCACAGGAAACCATTCAGATCCTCAAGCGTCGCATCCTCTGCGATATCGGATACCGTATTACCGCAGGTCTCACATACGGCCTTACGCGCCTCTGACGGTGTTTCAGGGGTGATTTTATCTTCATTGGGTATATCAGTGTCCTCATTCGCTCCCAACTCTTGAGTGCCTTCAGGAACGCCATCCGGCAACGCACCCATGATCTCTTGCGTGAACCCTCCATCCGTCTCGTCAGCCGCTGCCGCTTGCTGTGCTTCAACGGATACAGGAAGGAATTTGAAGGCACGCCTTATGACAGACTTGATAGCCATAGCTATGTAATCCGTAACCCATGGTCCATCGTTTCCAGCCTTAGAGCGCTTGCGGACATCATCGATCTCCACTTTGGTCATTACATCAATATAATGTCCGGCATCTTTGAAATGCGCCACCACATAGACATGCGTTAAGGTTTCCGGCGTTCGCTCTCCATCTCCGGGGATGTGACCGAGCTGCTCATTGAGGCCGAACCTGTATTCGAATTTGTCGCCTACAAAAACAGCGCGAGCGGAAATGTCTTGAATCTCACCTGAACGGCGAGCAAGATCGAGCATGCCTTTGTACCCGAGAATAAATGTCGCCTTGTTCCCATACGGGATGATATAGGCACGTCCCAATCCATCAACCTCTGATGGTTCGAGACCAAGTGCTGAACACTTCATCAAACAAGACAAAAACGTTGCAGGCTGGCATCGAGCAAGCTTTGGATTTTGGTTGATCGTAGACACCGCCAACTGAAACAGTCGCTCACCTGACATATGCTTCGGCATAACGGCTTCGATCTTATGCCAGTTGGATTTAATGATCGACTCAAGTGATCCTTTAACTGGTTGAGAGAGGTTCTTCTCCTCTACGGCCTTCTTAAGCTGACCCATTATTTCTCCTTGATCTCTGTAACCTTAAGGCCTCCATCTCGTGTGTAGGTCTTAAGATATTTGATGTATTCATCAGGATTCTTCTCTTTGAATTCCTTGGTGGCGAAACGTGTTGATTCGCTACGAACCCACGTGATCTTTCTAGTAGTGGTCACGACACCCCTATTGCCACCGATCCTTTTCTTAATCTTTGCGGCAAGCTCATCTTTCTTCTCCTTACAAACATTGATCTGCTCGCATATGGCTTCGTATTGGGCGATCTCTGGAATATCAGAATCAAGCGCCTTGAGATAATCCATTGTGGGATCTGGATAGGCTTCATGAAGGATTCCTGAATCAGCAGAAACGATATCCGGCATGGTGTTCGTCTCGACCAGCTTCCAGAAGTCCTTCTCGGTCTTTACAAGCGTTTCGATGTCGCTCTCGTCTCGCTCGTAGGTGAATTCCTTATAGTTATTGCCACCAATAAGAACCGCCACTGAATAGAACTCATATCCGGTAACAGCTAGATAATGAATAGGTTGAGGAAGGTAATAGAGCGGGATTCCTTCTTCCCAGTCTTTCGTGAGACCCTTATCAGCAGTCTTGATCTCAAGGATTCCCTTCCTGCCTTGAGCATCTGTGAGAACGCGATCGACCGAAGCGAACATGAATGGATGCTCTATAGAGAAAAGCATCGCATTGAGTCTGCGTACCTTCATTTCAGGATGTCTTTTTGCGTACTCCTTCGCGACAACATCCTCAAGAACTTTTCCCCAATAAACAGGTGGTTTATCGGATATATCCTCAGGCTCGACCTGTCCTGTTTTCTCAAGCCATACAGACAAAGGGGTTGCGTATTTGCTAAGGCTAAGAATGGCGGCTGCATCAGAGCCTCCTATACCCTCTCTGCGCTTTTCAAGCCACTGTAGGTTGATCTCCTCTTCCGTTCCCTTAAAACGGATCTCTGCGAATGGCTTAGTCATCAGGGGCCTCCTGTTTACGGGATTGATGCGCTTTTTTTGTAGCTTCAGCTGCTTTTTCGATTATTTGAAGAAATTTGATCTTTGTAAGATCGGTAATAACTATTTCTTCATCCAGTTCCCCCCTGCGTGCAGAGCTGAGTCCCTCTACGACTCCTGTAAAATATGAGAGCAGCACAGCGTCTTTTCCTGTTTTATCGGACAGTTTTTCATAGAGGGTCTCAACATCTTCTGAGAGCTTTTTGATTTTTCTTTCAGTGACAATGATCATTTATCTTCGCCCCTTCTTTAAGATTCATATACTTTCTTATCAACTCTATTGCCGCATCTGCGCCTTTGCAGATATGCGCGCAATGCCCTAAAGAGTTAAGTAGTTCTATCCAGTCTTTCTGTGCTTGAGTGGCTCTACCCTTTTTGGTTTTCATCTCGATATAAAGCGAGTGATACGCTCCTTTAGGCATAGGAATACATAGATCCGGTACACCGGGTCTTACCCCTTGTCGCTTTAGGTGAGCGCCTTCTCGCTTATTTCGCGCACCACCATTTGGGATATGAAAAACAGGTATGCGCTTGAAGTCGCAATATTGAATAACTGCGATCTGCTCTTGCGCTTCTGTCATAGCTTCACCTTGCAATATCCATCTGTCATTGATTTAGCAAGTCGGAAATGAATATTGCTATCCTCTTCCATCGCGATACGTGCTAAGGCTGGCGCGTATGCGTTTGGGATAGAAACCTTAAAGCGGTTTCTCATAGCTTGAAGGCAAAAGTTAGGCGAAGCGTTCTCGCCCTGTTCTTTTGCGAAATGCTTATACCAAGAGAATTCTGCATAATGCCTCGCTGCCCAAAGACGAACCTCTTTGACAAGTTCATACCCTTTAATCTCTGGCATCTCAAGTCGCATCTGGTTGTCTGGTGATTCTCCGTAATCGATCATTTGGTCATCACCTTGATTCCATTACCCACAGCGGCTGAGGTTTTTGATGCGAATGTAGTACCGCGATATCGAACGGCGTTGTAATAGTACCCATCTGACATCGCTATACGCTTGATTGATCGTCCAACCTCACGAGCAATGTCTACCAATAATTTGCTTTCAACGAAGTAGAATTTTCCGCGGTACCGTTCGCAAACACGATCGACCTTCTTTCGGCTAATCATTTAAATCACCCGAAGACATTCAAGTAATACGACAACTGGAATAGTGCCGATAAGCAGCAAAAATACAGCCCATCCGAACTGGTTCATTCGCTTTTGTTGCTCGATACGTGTTAGACTAGTCTCGACTTTCGGCTTGAAAGTCTTTGGAGCGCGGAGCATCTCGCCAAAGTATCGCTCCGCCTCTACTGTTCTTTTACTCATTTCATATCCTTACACTTCTCAAGAACACCCTTCATCTCTTCAAGGCTTTCGATCGCGGCATCTATAACCGCTACGCACGGCTTAACAATCTGCTCAACCGCCTCCTCTACTTGCTGCTCTGCTTTAATGTATGGCGTATCGTCATATGGAATCCTCCATGACTTACCCATCTTTAGAGCTTTGATACGTCCATCTGCACACATATCTCTTACTCGTTGAGGATGCATGTTGAACTTTTTTGCCCACTGTTTTGTGGTTAGATATTCAACTGCCATTACCCCTCTTTTCTGGACTGGTGGGAGTGGCGGGACTCGAACCCACATATCCTCGCTTGCGCAAAGCGGACTTCTACCGTTGAAGGTACACTCCCTATTGGCTTCCCGTGATGGATTCGAACCACCGTCTCGCGGGTCAAAGCCGCGAATTCTAGACCGCTGAACTAACGGGAAATGGTTCTCCTGACGGGACTCGAACCCGTATCTTTCGGATTATCAGTCCGACTGCTCTACCATTTAAGCTACAGGAACATTTGATACCCGACTCTGCTTGTTCGGGGGCTTGCTCGGGACGCTACCGGCAAGTCATTCAGTTCTCAAGGTGCTAGACTGAATAGTCTGTGGGAGTGTGGCGGGAAGTAGGTTTCATGGATAGACTTACAAACCCTCAAAACTTCGATGCAGATCTCGAGATGGCGATTTTGGAAGGATTGACAGAGATATTAGAAGATGAAGAAGATGTACCTAATGAGGTGGATATCGCCCTCACAGATGACTTAGAAGTTCGGTAGTTCTCTCTAGCTCTTTGTTGACCTTCTTAGCAAGTTTTCTAACTTGCTTTAGTTTTTTATTTATCGGCTTGACGTTTGCGTCTATAACAACCGTCGTTCCCTTGCAAGCATTTTTCTTATGTTCTCTGATGCTTGAAGATACGAACGAGGCATGCTTTTCACCCTCGCGTATGCTAGGTGGTGTTTTCGGTATCATAAATTTCTCCAATCAGCCACACTCCCACAGACTATTCAGTTTTCAAGGTGCCAAGCCGTTAGGCTTGTTAGCGGATGCACATGGTGGGAAAGGACTATGTTTGTTAACGTCATCTAGAAAGAAGGAAACGAGGGGGGTGCATCCGCCAGCAAACCTGACGGAATGAATAGGCATAGTGACAGCAACGCGCTAGACGTTGCTATTCAGTAGATGGGAGAAGCATATCCAGTGATCCTTCTCCGCCCATGTAGGTTGGAAGTTTTCCATCCCACTTGTCGTAGAACTTTTGCTTGAAGTTTTCATCTGATAGAGACTCTGCGGTGATGCGATTTGTTTCCGCATTGATCTCTGCTGTCTGGCGCTCAACCTCTGCTGTAACCTGATCGCGCTCGGCTACTTTTTGACGCTCAACAGCAGCCTTGTATTCCTCAGGTAGATTCACATTCTTTACTTCAACAGAGACAACATTGATTCCGTATTCAGCTAGTCGCTCTTTAACTGCTTTTAGCATCTCCTCGGAAAGCTGGTCTCTTGCAGTGATGCAATCCTCAAGACTGAACTTGGCTGTAGCCGACTTGAATCCGTCAGAGAGAATTGGCTCAACGATCGCATCCATGTGATTTCCAAGAAACTTCTGATACAACTCCTCTGCGCTTTCAGGATTTACAGCAACCTGTGCAGTGATCTCTTGTGTGATCGATTGATTGTCCTTAGTAGCAGTTGAATACTCTGCGGTAACTTGCTGCTGGGTCACATTGATGATGTTGTAGCTGTCTATCGGAAGCTTCATGTGGATTCCTTGACCCTCAAACCCAACGATGTTTCCGAACCGAGTTACTACAGCAACTTGCCCTGTTCCAACAACAGCGATGCTTGTAAAAAGTAAAACGATCAATACGATCGCCCCAAGAGCTGTACCAACGATTGCCGGAATATTGAGGACTTCCTCCTCGTGTTCCGAATTGCCGTATCTTTCCGGAACAGTGACCTTCTTGATGAAAAATGACATCAACACCCTCCTTTTTATGAAGCGTTGCTGTCTGCATGCCTATTCATTTTTTCAAGGTGCGGCAGTTTAATGAGAGGTTGTTTTACTCTCTGCGTCATGCCTAGGACGCATACTCCGCGTTGTTTAGGTCATCGCGGATGATCTGACCCAATCCAGTAGGCTTATTGATGGATGCGCTCCAGCACTGGTTCACGACTTCCGCCGCACGTATCCATCAGTAGGACTACTTAAAGCGTGGTATACTTACTGCATCGAACTTTTGTACCTATAAAATCTCCTTTGAAAATCGAATAGTGATGCGTATGTCACAGCGACCCAAACATGCGAAACAGGGGCAAGCCTCCAAAGGCTTAGCTAAGCGTGTCCTTATTCATATGCTCAAAGCTCTTGAAGCTCTCCTGATTGGGATTATTGGGTCTATTATTGGTAGTCATCTTTATGAGCATGTCTTCCAATACATAGGTTCTTAGTAAAGCCAAGAAGCTAATCACTAATGCGCATATAAATAGAGTCTTTTGAAAAGAACCACCAGAAACAGATCCACCCACTAAAGCGCCGAGTACGTAACATGAACTAATGAAAAAAGCCTTAATACAAGAAAACACCCTACGTTTCATAGTTCCCACCTACCTCCTCGATCGCTTACGCTTGTTTGCTTTCCGGTCGGCAACCCAAGATGTGATATGTAGAGCGTCAATGTCATCGGATAGGGACGTCGCTAGTTGTTTCTCGTTCATTGCTGATTCCTTAGTGTTCAGTAGATCTATGCTGTCGGTACGGCTACGGCTTCGTCGAGCGTGATCCCCACAATGTTGCAGACCTTCACGGCCTCCGACACGTTCCAATCACGAATGCCGCGCCGTTTCCACGAAAGGGAGTTCTCTGACATCCCAAGCTCGTCAGCCAGTTCTGCTTGTGTCATCTCATGGCGGCGCAGATACGTTGTAATTGCGTCATCCAATGCCGTGTAATGTGGCGTATCTTTATCTGTCCCTGACATCTTTTCCCTTCTTTCCATTAGAGCGCCCCCACATACGCCAGCCGATAATTGCGCCGAAGCATAGAAGCGCGCCGCCGGTTGCCAAAGTTGCCAACTGCACTTCTCCTTTGGAGTAAGCAACAAGCTCGATTACGAGAAATACCAATCCCGGAATCAACATGAAGTTCATGTGTCCTCCTAAATTAAAAGTAGCTAATAACTGTTAATTAGTAGCTGTTTATGAAGAATAACTAATTGTTAGCTTGTCAATAACAATTTTTCATTTCGTGCTACTATTTATTAGCCGACAAAAGGAGTAAAAATGGGATTCGGGCAAAGAGTAAATGAACTGTTGTTGAAAGAAGGGATTACTCCCGCTGATCTATCGAGAGAATTAGGATGGAATACAGGGGTGCTCTCTCAATATATGAATAATCCGAATAGAGATCCAAGGTTGTCTACTGCTGCAAAAATCGCCGAAGCTCTTGATGTTTCACTCGACTACCTAGCGGGACGCACAGACAATCCCATGGGAATGTGCGACGAAGAACTTGAAGGTCTACATATAGATTCTGAAGCTAGGGCACTCCTTCGGGGGTTTGAACTTTTACCGAAAGAAGGGCGAGACGCTATCAGCGATCAGGTTGAGTTCCAGTTATCCAAAAGCAAAGCGAAAGGTGCCGAAAGGCTGGAAGATAATAAAGCGGTAGGGGTTGCATAGTGAAGGACAAGGAAAAGAACAATCGAAGCTCACGGTTCGACTGGAAAACATTTTTGGCGACCACAATAGTGACACTTATACTTTCTGCCCCTTCGTGGGTTCCTGTGTTTGGTGGTAGATACGAGGATTTTAAGGCAGCTATTGTTGCTTTTTTTGTTGGGTTCTTTCCAGTATTCGCCATCATCATCGGTATGCTCATAGGTTGGTACACCAGAGGAAAGAAAGCTAATGAAGAAATAAAAGGAATCACTGAGCAGTACGATTCAGAAATTGCCAATATAGATGCCGAAGCAATAAAGGCTGCCGCAGTTGAAAAAGAGAAACGGGAAAAACAAGAGAAGGAAGAGAAGAAAGCGCTTGAACTTGAGCAAAGCAAAATAGACTTCATTATGACGCTTGAATTTGAGTCAAAAAAGATCCTTCTTGAAATCCTTGAAAAGGGACAAATTAAGCGACCTTCGTTATCAAGGGGATGGGAAGGCGATGCTGGATTTGCATCGTGGGTCAAATATGAACCTATAGCAAACGGAATGGATAGATGGTCATTGAACCCTTGGGCTAAAGAGTTTCTTGATGAACATCCAGAACTTCTTGAATGCGTAAGAGTAGAACGAGAGACGAGAGAGAAAGTCGAAAAGAGTATCAAGGAGAACGGATTTCAACAGACCCTTCAAGAAGTTGGCAAAAACATTGAATGGAATGAAGACGGAACAATGAAGCTATAAAATACCCCGTGACCATCCGCCAAGATCACCACGGGGCTTCAAAGATCGCTACTCACCCGCTAAGGCTTTCGCTGCACAGCGACGCTTTAGCACGTCCTGTAAGGAGGATTCTACACCATGCCTAAGGTAACTGGCAAAGGATCGGTTATTCAGCGCGACACATCTGTGTCCCGCAATAAATGCAAAGTCTGGGAATTGCGCGTTCCTGTAGGACGTGATTTAGGTAGCGGTGAATACAAACCTATCTCTAAAAGGTTTCATGGAACGCTGTCAGAGGCTAATAAGGCGTTAAGGGAACTAATTACCCAAGTAGAGCAAGGATGTGTGCTTAGACGCTCTGATATGCGTTTTGGCGAATATGCTGATGCATGGATAGAGGAATGCAAGACAACTCTTGCTTATAACACATGGACTCATTATCAAGGGAGAATGAAACACATTAAGCATCATCTGTCTGACGCAAGGCTGTCAGAGATTACGCCTGAGGTGTTAACGGGCGTATATAAGAAGCTTTTAGAGGGGGATTCTGCATCTGGGAACAGTTTGAACGAAAACTATGTTGCCGATATTGCAACTACGCTCCATAAGTTGTTTTGGTGTGCTGTGAAAGATAGGCATATCCCATCTAATCCATGTGATTATGCGGAGCGTCCTAAGATTGTGCGAAAAGAAAGGCGCACGATACGTGCTGCAAAGATCAAGACGCTTTTATCGAAGTTAGATCCAATAGAACCATGCCAGCTTGTAGTAATTATGGCAGTCAAAACAGGAATGCGGCGCGGTGAGGTTCATGGTCTTTCTTGGGGTGATGTAGATTTAGATGAGTTATCGATAAATATCAGGCGTAATTACACCGATGCAGGCGAATTAAAAGAACCGAAGACCGAAAAGGGAGAGCGTATTATTCCTATTCCTACAAGCCTAATTGATGACTTGATGGTAAGGCGCGTAAAGCAGATGGAGTACGCCACAGCTCATGATTTGAAGGTAACTGAAGATACTCCGCTTATAAGCAATCAGTTTCTTGAGAGGATACTCCCTCACGCGTCTACTAGATGGTGGGATAGGAATCGCGAGAGTTTAGGGTTTCCTTCGATAACACTTCATGAATTGAGGCATAGCTACTTGTCAGAAATGGCACGAAGGAAGGTTGATCCACACGTTTTACAGAAACTTGCTGGACACGCAAAATTCTCTACAACAGCGGATATTTATATCCATGTAGACATGGAAGACAAAGAAGAAGCAGTGTCCAAAATGGATTGGTAAGTGAAAGTCAAAAAGATAATTAGTGGTAAATTAGTGGTAAAAGGGATTTATCAAAAAGGTCAGAGCTAAAGACTATAGCTCTGACCTGCGCTTTCATGGTGGTCGCTACAGGATTTGAACCTGTGACCCCCGCCGTGTGAAGGCGATGCTCTCCCGCTGAGCCAAGCGACCATTTCTTGACTTCGTTATTCTAGCTTTGATATGAGATCTTAGCAAGGGATGTTTATGGAATATTCGCAGTCTTGTTCGCTATAATTCAATGAATACATTCAATCCTTTGATGATCGTGCAAACGAAATGGAGTAATCGAGATGGCAAAAGGTGGCAATTCGGAAACTTTCCTGTCCCAAAAAAAGATGAGCGATGAGTTGAAGCTCGAGATCGACAAGGAGCCTGGGAAATTCACGATGCTCACCGGCGATCGACCGACCGGACGGCTTCATCTCGGACACTATTTCGGCACGATAATCGAGCGAGTTGCCATTCAGAACAAGGGAGTGAACACCAACATAGTGATCGCGGACTATCAGGTAATCACCGACCGCGACACCACCGAGCATATCTCTGACAATGCGAAAAACATGGTGATCGATTATTTAGCATGCGGCATTGATCCAGAAAAGACGATGATCTTCACGCATTCATCTGTGCCTGCACTCAATCAGCTCATGCTGCCATTTCTTTCCTTGGTCAGCCAAAGTGAGCTTCTTCGCAATCCTACTGTGAAATCCGAGCAGGAAGCATCGGGGCATGCTCTTACGGGCCTTTTGCTCACCTATCCGGTTCACCAAGCATGCGACATCTTATTCTGCAAGGGAAATATCGTTCCAGTTGGAAAGGATCAGCTTCCTCATATCGAGCAAACGCGCCAGATCGCACGCAGGTTTAACGAGCGCTACGCTCCTGTGTTCCCAGAGCCTGTAGGGCTTTTGACCGAGTCTGTGGAGATACCTGGACTTGACGGCCGCAAAATGTCGAAGAGTTACGGAAACGCTATCTCCTTGAGCGCTACGGAAGAGGAAACGGCGAAGCTTATCAAAAAGTCAAAGACCGACAGCGAACGTAATATCACGTTCGATCCGGATAATAGACCGGGTGTGAGTGCGCTTCTGACCACCGCTGCCCTCACGAGCGGACGCAGTGAGGTTGATATTGCCGCCGAGATCGGCGAGGCTGGTTCAGGTGCCTTGAAGGCATTTGTGACTGAAAGCGTGAACGGATACCTCGCACCGATTCGTGAGCGTAGGCATGAGCTTGAGCGTGATCTGTCATATATCGAGGATGTGCTTCATGAGGGCAATAAGCTTGCAAACGATGTTGCCCAGACCACTCTGAACGAGGTTCGCGAAGCGATGGGAATGATCTACTAGAGCTTTTTCAGCACTGAAAGCTTGTTAGCGGCTCTCAAGCGAATCATCTATATGCTTTGAGTAGATCTAGATAGCCCTTTCTCTTGACGGAGGAGCTATTTTATTAGGATGACGTATCGCCTAGAACCTATCTTCCAAATCCATCTGCATCAGATAGACATTCTCGCGTAGGTTTTTCGCTTCAGCGCGCGAGATGCGATCGCTCTCATACATCCGCTGGATCTGTTCGAGTTCGATCTGGTATGCGATCCTCATGATGTCATCGGATTCATCCGATATCTTGATTGTTGTCGTCACCGAAGTGGCTGTTTTCCGTAGATTTGAGATTATGGTCTCATATTGAAGCAGCAGTTTTGAGGCATCCTCGGTCAGAACATCGGCATCGCTGATTGCCTCGCGCAACTTCATCACGACGTATTGAGCAGTATCCATCTGGAGCTGTCGCATCTGATCAGCCTTATCAGCGGCCTTCGAATTTGGAGCGAGTCTTGAAAGTCGTCCTTTCGCTCTAAAGAACATGATGCGTACAAAGAAGAATACTCTCTTGAAACTGATGACGCGCCCGGTGTGCTTCGTGAGGTCCTCGACCCTGTCGAGCCTCGCTAGGTAGTTAAGACCCGTTGCCTCTGATATAGCGCCCTCGTCAAGGAGTCTTTGCGTATATTCACGCTCCCAGTTGATGGTGCGCAAGCGAAGCTCGACATTCGGGTCGCTGTCCGCATCTATGCGCTCCTTGGCCGATTCTAAGCGATCCTGATAAGCCTTTATAACCGCCTTTGTTGCGCGTCGGTTGTTCTTCGTCTGTTGACTTGTTAGCTCTTCGATCACATTGCGAAGTATATCGGTGAGGCATTCATAGTAGTTCTGTTTGGCTTCAAGCTCTGTTTGCTGGCGCACCTTCTTCGGTGCCACTAACGGAACGAGAAACGTCGCGATCAAAAGCGTGCAGAGAATAACGCCACATCCGATGAAGATGATAAGGTGGCGCTCAGGAAAGCGCGTTGCGGTCGAACCGATGAAGATCGGTATGGTGAATAGGATCGATAGTGTGATCGTGCCTTTCGCCCCGCAAAGAGTGAGTAAAAGTGCATTGCTCACATCGGATTTCTTGAACGATCTATTTAAGGCCTTGCGAACATGGATATATTCCATGGCCGTGCACCATATAAACCTTACCGCCATGAGCGTGAAGGTGGTGACAATGACAAGAAAGATGACCATGAGGTTGCTCACCGAACGGTCTTCCCAAGTGTAGAGCATGGATGTGGGGATCTGCGTGCCTAGCATTACGAATACAAGGCCGTTGAGCGTGAACGAAATGACGTTCCATACATTGGTGGACACGATATTCATATGCGCGATCGACGGGCTTACGGTTCTAGGCGCTATGACATTGACGAGCCCAGCAACAACAACAGCGATGATGCCGCTTACATGCATGGCGCTCGAGATCATGTGTACGACAAAAGGAATGCATATCTCATAGAGCACGTGAAATGTGGTGCTTTCAATGCCGATATCGCGGATCATTCTCAATATGAAATTTGCCAGATAGCCGAGCGCTATACCTACGATAAGGCCGCCGACGAATTCGATCATGAAATCCACGCCGGCGTTCAAAAGCGAGAACGACCCCGTGACAACGGCTGCGATAGCGAACTGGAACGATACGATACCGGATGCATCGTTGAGCAGGAGCTCGCCTTTGAGCACGCCCCACTGCCGCTCAGGGATGCTCACCTGCTTTGACAGAGATGTGACAGCAACGGCATCTGTCGGCCCTAGTGCGGCGCCTAACGCAAATGCGGCGGCAAGTGGAATAGATGGCATGATAGCGTTCAAGATAAAACCAATGATAAGCATAGTTGCCACAACAAGACCGATCGCGAGGGACAATATCGGCTTCTTGTTTCGCCAAAGGAGTGCCTTATCCGCATCTTTGGCCTCTAGATACAGCAGCGGTGCGATGAAAAGAACAAGAAACAGATCAGGTTCTAACTCTACATTAACAACACCCGCTCCGATAAGCGCGATAACGATCCCCATACCTACCTGAATGAGCGGCAAAGATACCTTGGGAACTATCTGGTCTATAACTGCAGAGATAAGAACTGCGATGATGAGCAGCACTACAAGCGTCAAAGTCTCCAATTGGAAATACCCCTGAAAGTTTATGTCGTCATGTGTTCGCCTCAATGGGCGACAACAATATCATCTTCCATTAAAACAGAAAACTGATGACGTTTTTCGATAAGCTTCGAGAAATGGTGGGCCCAGCAGGATTCGAACCTGCAACCAAAGGATTATGAGTCCTCTGCTCCACCATTGAGCTATGGGCCCTTGTAGGTGCTATTTGCAAATACGGTCGGCATGGAGCCGACCGGGAAATCGCTGGTGCGCCATGAAGGACTCGAACCTTCGACCTTGGGATTAAGAGTCCCCTGCTCTACCAACTAAGCTAATGGCGCATATGTCGAATTGCAAATGCCAAGCTATTTTAAAGTAGCTTTGGCTTCGCGTCAAATGCTGCAACCGAAAAAGTTGCAAAAAACGGATGGGGTGGCTGATGGGACTTGAACCCACGACCTCCAGAGCCACAATCTGGCATTCTAGCCAACTGAACTACAGCCACCGTATCGCGCGAAGAGAAATTATACGGCTGAATTCCAAATCATGCAATACCGATCATCTGTAAACGGTGAACAAATCTTGAATCGCGTTTCACAGCGCTATCTACATCCTGCATGGAGCGCTTATACCCATGAGCGAAAGCGTGAGCTCCAAAAGCTTACGCGTGGCATCGCAAAGAGCCAAGCGAGCCTTTGTAGTGGCTACATCGTCGCTTATGACCTTGCATTCGGTATAGAAGCTATGGAACTGCGATGCGAGCTTCTCGGAGTAATGTGTCAACCTGAACGGCGCGCGGTCGCGAGCTGCAAGTTCGATAAGCTCACCGAAATCCGACATCGTGCGTATGAGTGAAAGCTCCGTATCATGCGTGAGTGCAGACAGATCGGTATCGGAGGCAATGAGCTCTGAAGTCAGATCGTCCATCGACTCACACGTTTCAGCGCGTCCATCAAGCGATCCTTCGCCGAATTTCGCCTCATATCCCTTGCGAATGATCGAGCAGATGCGCGCATGCGCATACTGAACGTAGTAGACCGGGTTCGACGCATCCTTTTTCTTCGCTTGCTCGATGTCGAAATCGATCTGCTGATCAGATGATCTAGACAACATCAAAAATCTTGTGGCATCTACACCGACCTCGTCGATCAGTTCCTCAAAGGTGACCATCTCGCCTGTACGCTTAGACATCCTTACGGCCTCTCCGTCGCGATAAAGGTTCACGAGCTGCCCGAGAACAATCTCCAAACGCCCAGGATATCCCCAAGCAGCAAGCATCGCTTCGCAGCGCTTGATGTAGCCGTGGTGGTCTGCCCCCCAAATGTCGATCAGGTGGTCGAACCCTCGACAGATCTTGTCATAGTGATAGGCAACATCGCTCATAAAGTAAGTGAATTCGCCGTCCTTTTTGATAAGAACGCGATCCTTCTCATCATCGAAGGCAGTAGAGCGAAACCATGTGGCGCCTTCCTTTTCGTAGATAAAGCCCTTCCCTCGCATAACCTCCAAAGCCCGCTCGATAGCGCTCTTATCATCGTCAGCTACCTTGTAGAGCGTGCTTTCAGAAAACCATCTATCAAAGGTTACACCGTATCTTGAGAGAAGGTTCTTTTGCGAGTCGAGCATCATCTTATATGCAATGTCGCGAAACTCTTTTGCTCGATCATCATCTGACATCGACTCGAAGACATTGCCCATCTCATCGATGATCGTCCTTGCGATGTCTATCACATACGATCCACCATAGCATTGCTCGGGCATCTCGATATTGTGTCCGAGAAGCTGCATGTATCTGACCGAGACCGAATTGCCGAAGACATTCATCTGATTGCCATGATCGTTGACGTAGAACTCTTCGAAAACGTCATATCCCGCATGACGCATGACGCGAGCCATGGCATCTCCAAGGGTAGCCCACCTTCCGTGCCCGACATGCATTGGACCGGTCGGATTGGCGGAGATGTATTCCAAGTTAACGCTTCTGCTGCCCTCAGGTATGCTCCCACGCCCGTAGTTGGCACCTTCGTTGCGTATGGAAGACACAACGCTTTGCAGAGTTGAGTCGGTAAGGCGAATGTTGATAAATCCTGGACCTGCGATCTCAAGAGATGCGATCATGTCGTTTTCGGGGATGTTGTCGACTATCTGACTTGCAAGCTCGCGCGGGTTCATCTTCGCTTGCTTGGCAAAGCGCATGGCAACGGTCGAGGCCCAGTCCCCATTGCTTTCATCGCGTGGACGCTCAAGAGAAGCTGCTGGTGTGGCCTCAAGTTCGATGTTGTTGTTCTTCACGACCGTCTCGATGGAGACGCTTATGATCTTCTCAAGTGATTCGCGGATGTTCATCTAGATTTCCTCGTTCGATATCGGATCTTCAGTGCTCAAAGTTGCATACATTATCGCTTTGATGGAGTGAAGGCGGTTTTCAGCCTCTTGAAATACGACCGAAGATGTCGATTCGAAGACCTCATCGGTAACTTCAAGCTCGTCTATCCCGAACTCCTTTGCGATCTTGGCTCCTATGGCTGTATCGGTGTTGTGAAACGACGGCAGACAATGCATGAATATTGAATCGGCTGCCGTCATCTCCATGATGTCTGACGTGACCCTATAAGGACAAAGCTCGTCGATCCTCGCCTTCCAGAGGCTCTCGTCCTCTCCCATCGACAGCCATATGTCCGTATAGATGATATTCGCATCCGTTGCGGCTTCGCTGACGTCATCTGTGAGCGTGATTGTGCAGCCGTTTTGCTCTGCTATGGCGCGGCATGTTTCGACAAGCGATTCATCAGGCATCCGCTCGGACGGCCCGCATGCCACGTAATCGATCCCAAGCTTTGCGCTGACGACCATCAAAGAATTGGCCACATTGTTGCGCGCATCGCCGAAAAATGCCAGTTTAAGTCCGGCGAATCCTTCGGGGAAGCACTCTTGCACAGTGAGCATGTCTGCGATCATCTGCGTAGGATGAAACTCGTCGGTAAGTCCGTTAAAGACAGGGCATTCCGCATACTTTGCAAGCTCATCGACGATAGATTGCGCAAATCCACGGTATTCAATACCATCATACATGCTGCCTAGCACGCGTGCTGTGTCAGCGACAGATTCCTTATTGCCAAGCTGCGAGGAGCCTGGGGCTAGATATGTGGAACCCATTCCTAGATCGGATGCTGCCACCTCAAACGCACAGCGTGTTCTTGTGGAGGTCTTCTCAAAGATGAGAACGATGTTCTTTCCCGTGAGATATCTATGAAGAACCCCATTTCGCTTGAGTGCTTTGAATTTGGCGGAAAGATCTATGAGATATAGGATCTCATCTCTTGAGAAGTCGAGCAGCTTCAAAAAGCTTCTGCCGGTAAAGCTGGATGTCATATGCTCTGTCAGCCTTTCAGGTGTTATGTCGCTATGATCGGATATCGACATTATATGGCATGCATGTATCTATTGCATGTCGAGTCGGAATGCTTGCATCATGAGGCGAATGTTATAACAAGAACGGTGGCGCGCCCGGCAGGACTCGAACCTGCAACCGCCGGATTAGAAGTCCGATGCTCTATCCATTGAGCCACGGGCGCACATTATAGACGGATTCATCGCAATAGCGAGATATCACGAAAAGACATTATAGCTCAACAGGCAAAGCGAAGTGAGAAAAGTCGGTATATCAAAGGAAGTCATATGGACATACCGGCGTTCCGTTCACTTCGACTTGGAAGTGAAGGTGTGGACCGGTAGACTTGCCAGTAGAGCCTACAGCGGCGATGTTCTGCCCGCGCTCTACTATATCTCCCACTGCGACAAAAGCGGTCGAGAGATGGAAGTACTTGGTAACAAGGCCATTGCCATGAGATATCGTCACGTAATTACCTGCGCCTCCGTTATAGCTTCCATTCGTTGACACTCCTATAACGGTTCCAGCCTCGGCAGCATATACAGGAGCGCCCATGTTGGCAGCCATGTCTGTACCGAGATGGAATTTGTTGTCGAAGCTGCGGTATCCCCAACCGCTGGATTCCCAAGAATCCGGGCAAGGATTGGCGAAGTACCCGTTGCCAACATCCATGTTGCCGCCGGCTTTCAGGCTCTCGGCGTAAGCGGCGCTTGCGGCCTGTGCGGCTAATGCTGCACGTCTTGCAGCCTCTGCTTCGAGTTCGTATTGATCTTCCATGTCCGAGATCTCTTGGGTGATCTGCGCAGCCTCCTCAGCCAAAGATGACTTCTTCTGCGCGATAGAAAGTTGCTTTTCCTGCGCAATGCTCATCTCTTCTTCGGCTTGCTGCTTCTGGAATTCATACTCGGCTCTTGCAGAGTCAGCCTCGGCACGAAGGTCTTTCGTTTGCTGAACGAGTTCAGCTTCTTTATTGGTGACCCTTGAGAACATATCCCAGCCGTTCACGAAGTCGGTGAATGTGTTGGCTCCGAGAAGAACATCGATATAGGAAGTAACGCTGCTGCGTTTATACATATTATTCGCGGTATCTCCAAGTTCTTCTTGAAGATCGGCGATCTTTGCTTCGGCCTCGTCCATGCGCGCCTGCGCTTCTTTCATGGCTTGGTTGGCAGCATTGTAGGCGCTTACGGCTGCCTCATATTCCTTGCTGGCAGCATTAAGTTCAGTTTGAAGCGCGTCGATGTTAGACTTGATCTGCTCAGCTTGCTCCTTAGCAGCGTCTATCTCCTCGACTTCGATGGCTTGGGCAGCACCAGGCATAAAGATGCTCAACGCGAGCGCAGTCGATGCGCATGTCGCGATGAGTTTGTTTTTTATATTGATGTCAGATAGCTCCATTTGGATATTCGGTTGCTTTCTAACGATTCGGTAACGGGTAGTATGCATGATAACAACCAAATATGAAGAGTTTTTGAAGATGAAGCCATATTTCGGATCATTTTTTCAACTAGGCAAAGGTTTATGCCGTCTCACGGGTTCGATTCCATGAATCAGTATACGAGCGAGATATTATTCGAGTTGAAACATGTTGAGAAATGGAGCGGATGACGGGAATCGACGAATCACTTCGCTTTGCCTTTGACAAAGCTTGTGCTTCAACTCCTCGCGCAAACGCTTCGCTGCGCTCGGATCATAAATGCCCACTGGGCATTTATGCCGTCTCACGGGTTCGATTCCATGAACCAATATACGAGCGAAATGTTATTCGAGCTAAAACATATTGAGAAATGGAGCGGATGACGGGAATCGAACCCGCGTCAAGAGCTTGGAAGGCTCTGGTTCTACCATTGAACTACATCCGCATGCTAAAGCCGGAATGATGAATGCCGGCTGATAAATCAAGCTGGTCGGGATGACAGGATTCGAACCTGCGACATCTTGCTCCCAAAGCAAGCGCGCTACCAGACTGCGCCACATCCCGAACAACGCCTAGATATTCTAGCACATAAATCTCAGCGGTCTAGTAAAAGTCTTGATTTGATGGCACTTAGCGCACGAGCTCGATGGGATATTCGATTCTTCTCCTCGGCAGACACCTCGGAAAACGATAGCTTACCCTCGTATTCATCGGGATAGAAGAGCGGATCGTATCCGAAACCGCCCTCCCCTTGCTCTTTGAATCCGATGACGCCTTCCACCTTGCCCTCGCAGATCATCTCATCGCCTGATTCATCTATAAGACACATCGTGCAGACGAATCTAGCTCGCCTGTCTTTAAGTTCAACATCGTTGAGATTTCGCAGCAAAAGCTCGTTGTTTTGCGCATCGGTAGCATCTTTACCTGCATACCTTGACGAGTAAACACCGGGCTCTCCATCAAGCGCATCGACGATGAGCCCAGAATCATCAGCGATCACTGCCACGCCGCCACTCTTTTCAAAAGCGGCTCTAGCCTTTATACGTGCGTTGCCTTCGAAGCTATCCGCATCTTCTACAGGATCCGAATCTATCCCCGCTTCGCGAAGCGTCACGAACTCATGATCGAGTCCTTTCATCATCTGCGAGATCTCTTCGACCTTATGCGCATTGTTTGAGGCGATGATTATCCTTCTCATATTCATCCTTTGTATTCAGGCAAATCCAAGTGCTCTACCTCTATATCTTCATTTCCTAAAACGAGTGCTCCGAATTCAGCGAACTCATCGGTGGCGTTAGAGGTGGTGAAGAAGCGATGTGAAGTTGCCGATGAGCCTGATGCGAGCGCACCTCTTCTCTCGAGAATGGATGCAACATCGCGTGCTGTTTCTTCGGCGGAAGAGACAAGATGTATTGACTCGCCTAAAACCTCTGAGATCAAAGGCTCGATTATCGGAAAATGCGTGCATCCGAGTACCAATGTATCGATATCGGCATCAATAAGCGGGACCAAGTAGTCATTGGCAATACGAAGATATTCCTCCCAGTCATCGCCGAAAGTATCCGCGCAGATATTTCTGTCATTAACACGACGCGTGTTGTTCTCATGCTTCAGTCCCAGCTCGGCGATCTCGACAAATGCCGGGGTTGCTTTGGAATGAATCTCGATGCCCGCATCCAGATTTACGATAGCATCACGATAAGCATTCGACTTGATGGTTCCTTCAGTTGCGATAACCCCCACACGGCGTGTGTGTGTCATATGTACTGCCGCTCTGGAGCCCGCTTCGATTACACCGACTATGGGAATATCGAAGGCCATTTGTGCAGCCTTGAGTCCCGCAGCTGTTGCGGTATTGCAGGCTATGACTATGAGCTTGCAGCCAAGGCTGACAAGATGCGAGCAGATCTGCAACGTGAAGCGTTTGACCTCATCCAGATCACGAGGTCCGTATGGACAGCGCGCGGAGTCACCGATAAAAACAGTGCTTTCCTGAGGAAGCCTAAATGCGATCTCCTTCAAAACGGTAAGACCGCCGTAACCCGAATCGAAAATGCCTATAGAAGCATCATCGTGGGTCTTATCTGTAGTTCGACATCGTCTCAAGTCGCCTCATTGAACCTTGTTATCGATCTTGTATACGTAACAATGATAGCTTAATAATGGACGACGACTACATCGCCTTTTTGGATGACAGAGTAAAGTTCACTGGCTTTGCCTGAAGGAAGATTAACGCATCCATGTGAGCCGAAGCCTTGTGTGTATCTCGATCCGCCGAATGCCGATTGCCAAGGAGCATCATGTAATCCTACCGAGTTGCCCTTAAATGGCATCCAATATTTGACTTTGGATTCCCATTCATATTCGCCATCTTTCATAGGACCACGAAGTGTAATATTCATTGCCTTTTGATTGAGAACATAGACACCCGTGGGGGTGTCAGTTTTGCCTTTAGCGCCACTCACGATGGGACTTTCCCAAATTACGACTCCACTTGCATCATATAGACGAGCGTATTGTTCTGCGATATCAATGTCTACATAACGAGCTCCCCAATCCCTTCCGGATGCCATATCAAATCCGGTTCCACTTTGCGACACAGGAATCTCGATCACAGAGCTTTCACGGGCGGCAAGCGCCTCGTTTACAAGGTTAAGAAGGTTATCTGTATCAACTTTCCATCCGTACGTTCCGCCACTAACGTTGACGACCTTGCCATCGTGACGAGTGAACGTTCTGGCTTTTCCAACGGTGTTGAAGCTCTTCGAGATCTCATCAGACCAAGCGCTCATCGCCTCAGGATCGAATCCGACGGTGAAGTCCTCGCCTATCCTCACCCACGGTCCAATGATCGAAGCATCGATCGTGTATACACTCATGCCATTGAGGTTGAGCTGCGGATTAACAGCGAGCACAGAGATCGCATCATCAAGTGCTTTGAGCAATCGCGCATCGTCTTTAAGCACTGTAGGCTCTAAAAGCGACTCATCGCCGAGCACTATCGACTTTTCAAGATCGAACACGCCCTCCGTAGTTTTATCGATCACTTTAGTGGCATCGAGGATGCTGCCGGGCACTTCAGGGACTATCTCAAAACTTGCTGTGTCAGGTACAAATTGTATGTAGGCATTCGTCGGATGAGCGGCTGAAGCATTGATGGTGTCCACTTCAGCAGTAAGCACATCCGCCAAAAGATCTATTGTGATCGCATCTTTGAGGTAGTGCGAATTATCGTGGCTCAAAAAGACCTCATATGGCCATGCCCAAGGATTCTGGCTGCGAAGGGCGTTCTCGGTGACTTTCGCAGAATCAAGCGACATACCGGCATCTTCAGAGCTGAATTCAGCGTTTAGGCCTTGGCCTTTGACCGTAAAAGAGTAATTCTCTATGAGAGAGTCGAGCTCTTGTTGGATAGGAACCGGTGTTTTTATCGATGTGTCGATAGTGCCGATGTTGCTGTTCGGATACATGAAGAAATTGAAGAACAGAACACCGATGAGATAGATAGCAGCTACAGCGCCGAATACAGACCCCGCTGCAATCGCAATCTTTTTCTTGGCCTTCGGATGCTTCTCAAAGAAACGTTCTTCTTTGATATCGAAGGTCTTGGCGGCCTTAGCATCATCGTTGCTGTTATCTGTTTGCGATTCGTCGCTGTCAGGACTAGTCGAATCCTCATCGGAGGCGTTACCCGTGTCATTCTCGATCCGGTCTGCGTTATCTTTCGTAGACTCCTTATCTGATCCAGAATCATCAGAGTCTTTATCTGCCTTAGTATCGCCTGTGGCTCTAGATTTATCTTCTTTATCGCCAGAGGCGTGTTTGCCGGAGTTTTCCTTAGAAGATGAGCCATCCTCGGTGGTGTTATCCTTCTTGTTTGAGGGCGCCTCGTCAGTAGATCTGGTGTGCTTGCCCTTCTTTGAAGATTTGGAGTTGTTCTCCGTTTTATCTTTATCATCACCTAGCTTAGCGACAACATCGGTTCGCACTGAGGATGAATTGCTCAAAACAGGGATCTCGTGCTCTTTTGGCAGTTCGATATCATCAGGTATCTCGATATCGTCTTTTTCGATAGAGGATTTGTGTATCTTTCCGCTATCGAACTTGTGCATGCGCGTATCGATATGAGACCCGAAGGGCTTTTTCGAAGTATGCTTGCCTTTATTGGTCATGCACGTTGCCTCTGTATCTCAATACTTGAACGAGTTAAATCATAGCCGCAGTAATTTTACAAAACTCATAGAATTTTGGAAGAGACAAACAAGCTAAATGAGCCGAATGCACGATATTTATACAATCTTGCGGAAAAATCAGCATCTGATATGTGGTTACAGCTATTTATAATCGGAAGGATTCTTTGACGAAGAGCCTGTCCCCTTGCCTCGAGTCTTGAATTCACTGCCCATCACAACAGCGCTCTCCCCGAACTTATCCTTCAGAATATCGGTGGCATCGAGCAGTTGTCTGCGCTTGCCTTTGTCTTCGATGAGTGGTTTGCGTGCGTCTTCTTTTCTCTCTTCTAGCGATTCGATGTCGAACAGAGCAGCTTGCGGATCGTCCGATGCGGTAAAACCGCTCAAACCAACACCGAGAAGCCTGAGCTTGATGCCCGGTCGCCATACCTTTTCCAAGAGATCGAGCGCATGCGGGAGCATAGCGATATCATCATCGGTGCTCTCAGCTAACTGCGTCTGCGCGGTATGCATGGTCCTATCATCGAATCGCACTTTCAAATGAAGCGTTTTTCCTTTGATGCCTTTATTTCGAAGTCTGCGTCCGATCTTGGTAAGAAGGGATACCAAAGCGGCTTGAACATCATCTTGCCGCGTAAGATCATTTGCGAAGGTCATCTCATGGGATATGGATTTAACATCGTCATGCGTATCGATCGTAGAGGTGTCTCGTCCAAGCGCGCGGGCCCTCATCATCTCCGCATTCTTGCCGAAAGCTCTCTCAAGGTCTGCACTTTGCGCTCTTGCGAGCTCTCCAAGTGTGAATATCCTTTTCTTTAGCAACTGTTGTTCTGCAACGGGTCCAACGCCGGAGAGCTTTCTTATCGGGAGATCTTCCAGAAAATCGCTTTCACGACCTGGATAGACTATTGTGAGACCACGCGGTTTGTCCATATCAGATGCGATCTTTGCTACCGATTTTGATACGCCGAGTCCGATCGAGCATGTCACCCCAAGGGCTCCAACTCTCTCTTGAATGCGCATAGCAACACTGACAGGGTGTTCTTTATTCGATCTGGTTGGAGTTATGTCTGCGAAGGCCTCATCAATCGAGACTTGCTGCACATGCGGAGTCTCATCTCGAATGATCTGCATGATGGCGCGCGACATCTCGCGATATCTAGAGAAATTTCCATTCGTCCATATTGCATCCGGGCAAAGCTGCTTTGCTCGTGATGAGGGCATGGCGCTACGAACGCCGTACTTGCGCGCCTCGTAAGAGCATGTCGATACTACGCCATGCTTATCGGGGTCTCCACCGACGATCACAGGTTTGCCTCGCCAGTCCGGATGATCGAGTTGCTCAACAGAAGCGAAGAAGGCATCGAGATCGACAAGCAGGATTGCGGGTCCTATCCATGGTTGAAAAGCGCGAGGATATGTTTCACTTTGATCGCTCATTATGGAAACATCATAACATGAGCAACGAACAAATGTATGCTTATCAATAATAAGATCATGTGCTCTCATATACGCCGATCCCAAAGGGTCAGCCTTGATGTCATCGCCTGTTCACGAATGAAACGTTACCTTGTAGGGGCAGGATGAAATCCTGCCCCATGTTGCTTGCTTTGTGTTACGGATAATCAAAGCCCGTAGCATCCCTTTTCGATTTGCTCTGAACACTAACGATTAAATAGCTTCCGTAAGGAAACATATATATAAATGCATGAAGGAGTTGACCGCTGACGCGAAGCGTCGAGGGTAAACGTCAAATACGAAAAGGGATGTAAGGGTTTTGATGTCATCGCCTATTTGCCGATGGAAATGATTGCCGAGATACTTAGTCGCTCAAACAGTCCTCGGCTTACGCCTGATATGCATGAACATCCGCCAGCCCCCCTGTTTATCTATTCAGCAATGTTATATCGCTTGACGCTACTCCCATATTGAGCGGTCTTCAGGGGGAAGTTTGGCTGTATCGGCTTTGTGAAGGTATCTCTTTGCATAAGAGAAATAATCGAAGTACCTATTATCAATTGGTAGTCGCTCGAAGATCTCAGTGGCATTTTCTATTAATTTGCTTATCTGAAATTCATTGAATCCTATCATTTTGCAAAATACCGTTATGACATGTGATGCATACCCTACGTAGTCGAGAGAAACAAGATCTGTGTTGGATATCACAAGTATCTCATGAGTCATTCCTATTTGAGTCGATGCCATCAACGAGAGCTTATCTTCACTGATCTCAACGTCATGCTCATCGATGACAACCTTATATAGATACTTTATGTAGTCGAAATAATTTGTGACTATGCTAGAGTCGGCTCCGGTTTCTATTAAAAACCTACGTAGTCTGTCATTTTCGAGATTTCTCTTCCACATATTGAGAATCTCTAGGGCCATAAGCATGGTTTTGCTGTATGCATCTCCGACCATCGACTCGATATAGATCTTGTTTTGTCGGCTGTATTCCCCTTGAATAACCGATGCAAGTTCTATTTTCGATCCAAAATGGTAGGAAATCGTGCTCGCAGGACAATCCAATATCTTTGAAATATCAGTGAACGTCGTGTCCTTATAGCCTTTCTCATAGAAAAGCTCTTTGCTCACTTTTAAGATCGTTTGCTTTTTCTTTTCGCCTGTCTTTTTTTCTACCAATGGATTCTCCTTTGGCATGTATTCGAAACATTGTGCATACGCATCGAATAAACATGCATTGTGTCTAAGGAATTTTACCAGACAAATTCACTGCGTTTTATTAGTCAAAAATTGAACACATTCAAAAAAGTTATTGCAGTCGGATTAGCATCGTGCTAAATTGAATATATTCTAATTTTGAATATATTCAAAATTAGAATATATTCAATAGGAAAGGAGAAATGATGGCAAAGATCGCAGCGGTGTCAATGGAGGTGGCTTGCGATACGCAGGCAAACGTAGAGAAGTTTGAGAAATACATTAGAGAAGCGGCAGCTCAAGATGTTGACCTTATCGTTTTCCCAGAGTGCTCCCTGCAGGGATTGCCGATAGGATTGACCGCCATCGAGTCGCCAAAAGCATTCAAACTTCATGAAGTTGCAGAGCAAGTTCCAAATGGCGAAAACGTTCAGAAGGTGATCGCTCTTGCGAAAGAAAACAATATCTATGTGGTCTGGAGCATGGTTGAGCAAGATCAAGAGAGATTCGATGTTCTTTACAACACTTGCGTTTTAGTGGGACCGGAAGGTTATATCGGCAAATACAGAAAAGTTCATCAAGCGCTTGCAGAGCGTCTATATATGTATCCTGGCAACGGAGAGTACCCGGTATTCGATACACGCATCGGAAAAGTAGGCCTCTCTGTTTGCTTTGATAAGGCATATCCTGAGGTAGCTAGGATCTTGGCGATTCAAGGCGCTGAGATCATCGTTGCTCCAACCGCATGGAGATGCATGGATCGCACTGACGAAGATCCAGATTTCCGCCTTGCAAATATCTTTGCCTTTTCACGCGCAATGGAGAACATGGTCTTTTATGTCGAGGCTACACATGCCGGTCCGTGCCGTATGGGGCATAGTCGAATCATAGGACCAAATCCCATCCAGATCTGTGCAACGACCGGATATGACGAGGGGATGGCTGTTGCCGAAGTGGATATCCAACAAGAGATCCTGAACGCGCGTTTGGCCGCCATGGCTGGATCCGATCTTTTGAAGGACAGGAAGCCAGGAACTTATTCGATTCTCACCGAAAACAATCCATATGTTTTGAACTACGGCCTTCCTCATGATGACGTGCAAACAACCGAAATCTTTGAGGAGGAGTAATGAACGATCAGAACAAGACATCAACCAGCAGGGCTTGGCTCTGCGCGCTGATCATCATCTTTTCTGGCTTCTTTTTTGGAATGATGATCAAAAAAATAGCAGGTACCGCAGCGCTTCTTATGCCTGCATTTGAGATAGGGCCTTCATCTATTGGTTCCCTTGTATCTGCAATCTCCGTTCTGTGTGTTTTTCTCGCCCTCCCTATCGGCGGAATAATCGCAAAATATGGCGCTCGGAAGCTTATTATGCTTGCATTTGTGCTGGCTATCATCGGAAATGTAATGGGTGCGCTGGCTCCAACGCAGGAAATGTTATTTGTCAGCAGGGTTATCGAAGGCGCCGGATTCGGCATTTTTGCGCCTGCTGCTCCATCGTTGATCGCATCGTATTTCCCGCCGGAGAAGCGTGGTCTTCCTATGGGAATCTGGTCGACTTATGTCGGAACAGGCGCTTTTCTTGTTCTTGTGCTCACCAATGTACTCGTTGATTTTAATGATCCGAATTCATGGGCGAACGTCTGGTGGTTTATCGTAATCGCTATTGCGATACTGGCAATCCTGTTCTTCATCTTTGTGCATCCGGCAACTCCGGAAAAAGACGCAGAGGATACAAAAGATAAGCATTCGTTCATTCAGGGAATCAAATCGCTGCCTTCATGGCTCTTGGCAGCATCCTTTATGATCTACAATTGCGGATTCATAGCTCTTACGACATTTATGCCGACCTATTTGAAAACCGTGCTCATGGTTGATCCGGCATCCGCCAATCTATATACAAGTGTCCTTACGTTCTTGCTTATCGTGGGCGGATTCGTTGCAGGATTCATTCTGAAGAAGATCAAGCCTGAAAACAAGCCGCTGTTCTATCTGATCAGCATGATCTGCTCTGGGATAATCTTTTCTCTCTCCTTCGTATATGGTTCCAATATGATCATTGCGTTCTCTGTAGTTGCAGGTTTGGTTTTGCAGTTCGTCCCCGCGATCATGTTCAACAATGCTCCCGACACCGCTCCGCACCCGGCGTTGGTAGGCGTTGCTATGGGCATCATGTCTCTAGGCCAAAATCTAGGCGGACTGATCGCAGGCACCTTCAGCGGTTCGATAATCGAGAACTTTGGATGGACTACGATGACATTCACCCTTATTGGCATATCGATACTGGCTATCGTGGTCACGGTTTTGTATGTATTCTCAATGAAGAGAAGAAATCAAAGGGTTGCTGCAAACAAAGAATAAATGATCGCACCAATGGCGTCTGAATAACACAAAACAATCCTTTAGAGCCGATGATCACCCCCTTCACCAGCTCTAATTGTGTCATCAAAAAAGCGAACACTCAATATATGAGTGTTCGCTTAATTCATTTATGGTGGAGCCTAGTATAACTAAGGCGAACACGGTTATAAGCCTTGAAACCTGTTATTTGCAGATTAACCGCAATTGGTTTGCGGTCATAGGCAACCTGCAAAATACCAGATAGACGGCTTGCGTATTTGCCCTGTAA
>CAJUSF010000060.1 GCA_910588945.1 uncultured Eggerthellaceae bacterium
CCCAGAGATGAGCAGCCTGCCAGATACTCACCATATTCAAAAGCAGCTTCTTTGTTGTCAAACAATTCATCATCTTCAACGATGCTGCCATCATTAAAGTGAAGATTTACTCTAAAGCTCATCTTTTCTCCTTACTGAATGCTTCAATAGCTCTAATCGCAAGCAGGCTGGTCATCTAGAGGCAATGGTGGGGGCATGATTGCAACCAGTCGTAATAACTCATGAATGTTCTGCGCCAAGTCCCATTTAGGCATGCCGGGCTTCCATACATAGGTCTCCTTCTTCACTATGTTGTCTGATATCAGTCTTGCAAGTTCTGTGGTGGAGAATGGACCAGCAGCCGCTCCGTCAATCGCAGCGTAATAGAGAGACTGGCTATTGTCTTGAAGCGCATTGTTCACTCCGGGCGTTGTCATCCCTGCGATGCTGTTGTTCATGGACTGAATCATCTGTGATGCCACAGATACACCAAGGCCGAATTCAACAAGCCTATCTAGGGAGTAGAAGAAATCGTTATCCATGATCAGTTCACCTCTGAGCTATTGCTTGCAGGAATTGGAGGCATCTGACTAAAGATCGAGACGAGCTCCTCCACATCTCCTGCTTTAACCCACTCTGTCATGCCATCCTTCCAGACAAGGGAGCTCTTCGTGAGAGTTCCAGAAGCGGCCATTTGCGAAAGCGTGTTCATATCGAACGCCCCAGTAGGTTGGTTATTCTGGGCAACGAAATAGGCTGTAGACGGAATGGGCGGCGGAGTTTGGCCGCTCATGATTGGAGGAGGCGTCTGTCCGCCTTGTGTAGGCTGATTCATGCCCTGCATCATGTCATTCATCATTCCAGCCATGTTCTGACCAATCGCGCCACCCATGGCTAGGCCTGCCATCATGGCACCAGGATTCAGCCCCGCTCCATCCTCTGATCCTGCTCCGGCCATAGAGGCGCTCGTCCCCATGTTGCCTAACGCTTCTGCGCCAGCGATGCCGACAGCTGCTTGTTGTTCTAGTTTGTAAGCGTCGAAGTAGCTGGTCTCTGTTTGCTTGCGTTGCGCATATTGCGTCTCTTCACGTTGGATGCGAAGGGTTTCGTCTAGATTCTCAGCATTGATACGTTGCTGATCTTCTAGATTCTTGATATTCACCTGAGCTTGTGCCTGGACGGTTGCGGTCGATACATCGCGAGTTACAGCCATGAGCTGCTGGAATCCTTCACTCGTCTTGTCAATCTCGATTACGGCGATGTCAAGACCGGTTACGTTTACTCCGAAGTCATTTCCGAGACGCTCTGAAACTACCGGCATCGCTGCATCGTTGATCTCGGTTATACGACGGTCTATCTGGATCACTGGTAGGTTGAAGTCCATGGGTGCATTCGCAACGATTGCTTTCACATAGCGCGTAATTGCATCACGCACTTGTCTTTGGAATGTATCCAGATCGAACTCATCCAACCTGTGCAGTCTGATGAACTCCCTATAGTCTTTGATGTTGAAAGTGAGTGTTCCGCGAACTGCAGTTGGAACCCCAAAATCCAAGAAGCGTGGATCAAAAACGTCGAAAAAGGGGACAGCGAACTTAACCTGGACGACTTCGGCGAGATTGATGAAGTAGACCTCGGCCTGAAACGGAGTGCCGCCGTCATAAGCCAGTCCTATCACATTTGCTATAACGGGTATGTTCTTCGTGGATAGGATCTGGTCATAAGGGCCTTCAATGAAATCTTGTATCGGGCCATCTTTTTGCTTGTAGACGAAAACGGCGACTGCGCCATCACGCACACGTAGCGAAGAGCCGAGCCTGATGGCATTCTCTCTGGCATTGGCGCCACCTGACGATCCTTGAGGTCTCCACTTCCAGATCAAATAGTCCTTTTCATCGCAGCGGATCTCATCCATCAGACCGCCGTCTCTTTTAAAGATTGACATTCTGTCCTTTCATTTAGGTCAAGCCATATTTAGCTGGGACATCTTTTCCAGATAGACCTGGTCGATTTGAGCAAATACTGGATCATCTGAAAAAGAGAGCTTTGCCTTATGGTGTATTTGTTTCATCTTGGCAACCCAGGCATCGCTTACCGCCTTATCCGAATCGCCTTCGTACGAGGTCCAAAATTTGGAGAAGCTTGACCGTTGCTTTGACTTCTCGATATCGATGCTTTCAGCAGCCATAAACATGAATTCCGAAAGCTCGGCTATGGTGTTTGGAATAGGAAACGTGTTTATTAGAGCTATTTTTTGTTTATCGGCTATATCTATGTCACTTGGATTGCTGAAAAGACTTTTTTTCTTACGAGTTTTTTCTATATTTGCAAGTTCGATATAAAAAACTTGCACCGAGTTGCTCACAGAGCGCTCCGCGATTCTATGGCCACATGAATCGCAAACGGCATCAAAGGGATCTATTGGTTCACCACAATTTGGACACTTATGTATTGTTCCTTCAAATTGGCTTACTCTGGTAAGCAATGGAGCGTTAGCTGGTGAGGCGATGTCTGGTGCGATGCTCTTATCAAATTGCTCATTATTGATGCCTCTCGGGAATCCGCATTCTGGACAAAACTTTGAAGGCTGCGCCATGAAGGCACCGCATGAAATGCAGTGCATTGTTGGATTCGAGTCGATTCTCGGAGCCTCTGGCGCTAATGGTGCCTGAATAGACCCGTCCATCGAGTCAGATCTAAGAGCATCGCTGAGCTTCTCATTGATGAGCCCAAGTCCCTTTTTTGCAATGTTTCCTAATGAGAGATCGTTTTCGTTTGCCATGTCCTGCCACGCTTCCTTTCATCGCGCAACTTGACCAGCTTTGCTGTAGCGCAACTTCTATACACCTCTATCTCGGGTTCTGATTGAGGTTATATGTGGCTCCAAATATGAAGCCACAGTAGAAATACTAGCACATACGCTTAACGCATGGATATCGAGCAGAAAAGGCTGGCGCTTGGGGCTTGCGTGCGCGCACGCCGGGAAGAGCAGGGGCTCTCTCAGGCTAGGCTGGCGCTCATGATCGGCAGCAGCAAATCCCACATCTGGCGCATCGAGACCGGGCGCGTTGGCGTTGGCATCGATGACCTCATACGCATCGCTGATGCTCTGGATACTTCGGTTTCAACCCTTATGCCGTTCTAGCAATGTACGAGATCAGCTCTGTATCAGTTCGCGAACGCGCTTCTCTGTAGCGCACGCCTCCTCTTCCGTCTCCCATCTTGCTTCTGGTGCATCTGGATAGCGCTCCTTGAACCATTCGCTCAGCTTCTCGTCTGCATCATCTGCGTCTTGTAGGCCCAGCTCCGCAATGATTCCGTCGCGCCAAAGCGCAGCGTCATGTTCTATCCGCTCGGCGCCACCTTTGGGCATCCAGGCCTTGAAGCCATCATCTGCGTTCGCAAGGGCCATATCGCATGCCAACTCCAAGTTCGGGCCCTCTATGGCGGGTAGTTCATCAAGCTCAAGGTATGGGCCCAGCTGATCATCCAGCGCGATGCTCTCTAACAGGTCAAAGACATCTTCGGACAGCCGCTTGATGTGCTGGGTTCGCTCGTCGCTCTCAGGCATGTCATGCAGATGTGGCTGGCCTGCCAGTTCACAAACCAGCGAGATCAGAACGTCAGCAGCTTCCTCCGGGCTGATGGAGTGCATGAACAGATGTGCCAGCAAGTCATCCAGACATGCAAGCGCATCTGATGCCCAGCCAAGCAGGAACGCATTCGCGATGGCCTGACGCGTTGTCTTATCGAATAGGCTCTCATTCTGAAGGTCCTGCCAAGACCCTTCATCTTGGAATGCAAAGTGCAGCGTGAGCATCTGTCCAACGCTAGGCCAACCGAAGCGCTCTCCCCAGATATCGCAGAATCTAGCCAGCCAGTCTTCGATGGTCTCCCATCCAGATGAGGCATCTAGCTGCTCGAACTCTTCGATGATGCGAGCCAGATCATCTTGCAGCTCTGAGATGTCTCGATCCGTGTGGCTGTGTTCCCAGCGAAGGATCGCCTTCAGGCTCTCATTCTTGGCCAAGCTGTCTTCTAGCGCTTCGAGGCTTCCGAATGCGTGCGCCGCGCTCTTCGCTTGCTCCAATCCGGCAGATCGTGCGATCGATGAGAGCATGAGCTTCTTCTCAAGCTGGGTGTATTGCTCCTTGAGCCGCGCAGCCGCATTCGCGATCGCGATCTGCTTCTCTTCTTCTGGGGCGTTGAGTATCTCCCTGATCTCTTTGAGCTTGAGGCCAGTTTCTTGCAGGAGCAGTATCTCGCGAACGCGCTCCACGTCTTCATCCGTATAGAGCTTGCGGTTGTTGGAGATGTTCTCTCCGGTCTGGCGCACTCTGAGGACGCCAAGCTTGTGCCAATTCCTGAGCTGAGGCCTTGTGGCACCGGTCATCTTCATCACTTGGCTCACGGTGTATAGGTTCATGTCATCACCTCCTGTCCCAGATACCATAAACCGTGACAATATGTCACGGTCAAGAGTCTTGTTTGACTTTGTGTGTTCTCTCAGATGCCAGCACCTGGTCGGGCTGGGTTGCCTGACTAGCTTAGGGGGAGGTGTACTCAGAAGAGGGATGAGGGCGGCCTAATTATGACCATTTTGGTCAATGACATTGCGCACGGGGCAGTGTCATTGACCTTCTGGGTCATATATAAGATCCCTCATATCCCACAGCGTGCATAAGAGCTATGCGCACCTACATCAACCTAAAGCCTCTGCGGGAGGAGCCTCAACCTGTGGGCGCCTCCATTGGAGACGCAGCATTGCGATGAGCAATGCGTA
>CAJUSF010000061.1 GCA_910588945.1 uncultured Eggerthellaceae bacterium
CAAAGGCGGATGCGAGACAAGTCGAGCAAAGGTCAGACCATATCTTGGCCGACAGTAGGTGCGCGAGTCATCGCATCCGCCACCCTGATGAACGCATCACAGATGCGCAGTGAATATTATCCCAATGTAGGTGCGCATGCGTCCTTCGCTCGTGTCAAGTCATCGCAAACAATCGCTTAACGCGATTCTTTGCTTTTGGTTGCTATCGCAACACCTTGACACTCGCGGTTCGCGGTGTGTATCTGACAATACACCCCGAATCTATGCGCACGCTTTTATTCTAAAGAGACAGGAACTGTCTTTAAGAAAGCCGCGAGGCTTTCCATAAATGAAGCAAGGGAGAAAGCGAAAGCTTTCGAGCGCAGCGACACTATTCCATGGGATGCAGATTGCTGTTGAATTATGAAAAGGGATGGGTATTTTTCATCACCCAAAATGAGACAGTACTCGACCCCTTTCCCCTATTCGAACACCTCTTCGCATTCGATTATCGAACGATAGAGCTCCATCACCTTCATCGAAGGATCGATCCCAAGCTCCTCGGAAAGAAATCTCCTGCACGTGAAGTAGGTCTCAAGCGCGCCGCCGCGTTGGTTCGAAGAGATCTGTGCCTCCATCAGCGCAATGTAGGCATCCTCACGCTTGTCGTTTCGTCTTATCGCTTCACGCGCGAACCATAGCGCGCCTCTGGGCTCACCCATTGAATTCAAGCGTGCGGAGGTTGCGATCAGCCCGTCGATAAGACTTTCACGATACTTATCGCGCAGAAGATCGATCTCATCATTGCCGATAAGACTCGGAAGCAGATCCTCAGAAAACTCCTCGCTTACCTGAGAATACAGCATTTCCCAAGAAATGGGATTCTCGGAACCGAACAGAAGCGTTCGACACAGCTCGTCAAATCTTACGATATCGCTTTGCAGATAACGCCCATCCAGTCTGCATCCGCTCTGCGTACGTATGAGATACGGACAGGAACCGTTGTAGCTAAGCGCCTTTTTCAGCTGCGACCAGACACTGTAGAAGTTGCGCTTGTAGGTATCCACGTCTCCCTCAGGCCAAAGCATCTTTACGATCTGCGACTTGGAGACCTCACGCCCCCTGTTGATAACAAGCATCGCCAACAAAAGCTTGGTCTTCTTACGGCTGAGCATCTTCGTAGCGATAAGCTCATCGCCGATCCTGACCTGCATTCCTCCGAAAAGGTCCACGTGAAGGGCCGGTATGTTGTTCTTCATCAAAGAGCCGCTGTCTTTGACCTCGATACGCCTGAACGGATCGGGATTCGAGCGTTGGAACTCAAGTTTTGTCTCTATCCCGCTCGTAAGGTATCTCCTGTAATCCTCGCGCTGTTGTAAGAGATCCGCCTTGGCGCGATGCGACAGCGTCTCAAATCCTGCATCGATAGCTGAAGGATCGAACTTTGGGAGAAGCGTTGAGATCTCATCTATCGCTTGAATTGCAAGCATGCCGAACAGATCGACGCGATCCTCCGATGCGCGCAGCACATCGATCGCAAGCATGCATACTGATGCAACATCACCTGACGATATCGAAACATTTTCTCTGCCGAAAAACGGGGATCTGCCGGCTGCATCCGAGCACAGCGATATCGCCTCTTCCAATGTCCATGCGATCTCGAGCAAAAATGTGTTGCGACTAAGGTCTACACCGCTGCCATTTGCAGTGGGACCCGATGACGAGGTCGCAGCCGATGTTGTCATAAGAGCGTATTCGCTCTGAAGCACAAAGGGCTTATCCGCAGGATCAGAGTGAGCGAACTTGGCCATCTTCTTCCAATCGACAGCATCATAAAGAGTCTGGGAATCCATGCCTTTAAGCTCCATGGACCCACCCTCGCCCAAGAAAGAGAACGCCTCTGGCAGCGAGGGAGCATCGCCGATAAGACACAACAGCACCGCAGCGCATATCCTCTCCTCCGCGCGCGCCGCGCTCGATCGCAAAAGGCGCCGTGCGTGCTTAACAGCCTGCTCTTCATCACATAAAAGATACGACCCCCAAGCCTTGATAGCGGAAAGCGCTTCGTACAGACCCGAGGCTCCTCTTCGCGATGCATCATGCAGCTTCACGCACGAAAGCGGATCGAGCGAGACAAGCATCTTCCATCCGCAGCGAGCGAGCCATTTCGCGCTGCCGCCCTTTGTGGCATAGACATCCATTACCTCGCATGCGCGCGATGTCTTTAGGTCATCACAAAGCCAATCTGCGATAGCCGAGGACAGCTTATCGCGATCGCTGTAAAGCGAAGCCAATAAGACCTCATCCATCTTCGAGCAGAATATCGAAGCGATATCATAGACGCTCACATCCGGCGCGGAGTACGACTTCGTCCTAGACTCCACCCCGAGCATGGGATAGTCGCTTTCTAGTATCGACGCGATCTCATCGATGTGCTCCCTTGTCACGAAGTGCGCAAGCGAGTCGATCATTCCGCTGCGCCCCAGAAGCAGGATCAACATCGAGAGCTTGATCTCCTTTGGAAGGTCCTCATCGCGAAGTCCACGAAGCATGGTAAATGTCGCATCATCGCCCCATATATTGCACGCAATCCGCTCGTTAGGCTTTATGCGATCGCGCCAGTCCTCCCCGATCCCTCCGCGCAACTCCTCGATCGTGAGCTCATTGTCGGTAACCATGAGATCTTTGGGATGCACAACAAATCTATCGAGCTGGAGACCGGAAAATGTGTCGGCCGAAGGCGTACACGTAACAACGACCTCGCATTCGATCTCAAGAAGGGAATTCATCAGTTCGCTCAAAAGCTCGCAGCGATGCGGGTCCATCGATGGAACATCCTCGAAAACGGCAAGCTGAATATTGGGATCACAGGACATGATGCCTGAATACAGAATCCCCGCATCAAGATCGCGAAGAAAGCAAGGCGATGTGCATCTGATCCAGAAAACATGCTGAAAACCGAAGACTATGTTTGCGTATTCGTAGGCTACATTCGACTTGCCGAAACCAGTGGGTGCCACTATAAAGCGGGAAACGTGCCTATCTTTGAGCAGGGATCCCACAATGTCGGGCCTTGAAACATAGCGCTTGCCGATGACACCGAGCGGTCGAGTGCCTCTACAGTTGCAGGTCTCCATGAACGTGGGCATAACATTTCCCCGCATCCTAACCAACATCTCGACCCAAACAGCACCCGATAATATGAAAGGCTCGTTTATGACGTCAAGGTCGCACTCGAACGCCGAAATCTATGACGACATCCATACGCTTGCAAACCTGCGCGGCATAATCAGGAAAAAGACTATGCGTGAAGAAACCCGACAAAGCAGCTCGATGCCGAACTAGAAAAGCACACGATCATCGATCCAAAGGCGAACCGAGCAAGTTTGTCCGCTGAACACAAAAGGACCCCGAATGATCTTCGGGGTCCTTTCTCGCCGATAGCTCAGCAGGTGGATATCCACGCGTCGCACCTCAGCTGTCAGCTGCTTAATGGCGATAACATCTTATTTGAACACGAATACGTACTTCGAGCCATTGTTCTCATGATCATGCTTACAGCAATGCTTCTTGTCTTGTCCACCTTCCTTGCCATGATGCTTGCAGCAGCATTTTTCACCTCGACGAGCGCCGTGGTGGCGACGTTGCTTCTTCTCTATGCGCGAATAGTCCACGCCCAAGCCCTCGCAGGTATCGCTGATCTTCTCGGTGATGGAAATGAGGCTGGCGATCTCCTCATCGCTGAGCTGCTCTAAGATCGCATCCGCCGCGCGATCCTCGGCATCCATGCGCTTCTTGATGACCTCGGTGCCCTTATCGGTGAGTGACATGGCAAATGCAAACTCGGGATCTTCGATAGAGATGTAGCCGTTGCACTGCGCTTTCTTCGCAACATGACGAAGGTTCTTTCCGCACCAACCAAGGATCTTCTCTGCGGTCTTCTTGTTGATCTTGCCTTCCTCGCCGAATTTGTAGATCACTTTGAGAAGAGCGCCTTGGCCCTTCTTGAAGCTTTTCGGCCCGAAATCGCGCATAGCGAGCTTCGAGTAGTTGGAGGCGCGCTTCAACGAATGAAGCGCTTTGGTTGAATTGTCCATTGGAATCATTCCTTTCGACGCCACACAAGGACGCCAATCCAAAACGTATACATAGTCCGCATGCGGCAAGCAGAATTGACGAAAGATGCCGGCAACATAGATACCATGAACACCAATATGTGGGCCGTATGAAGGACTAAGATCATTATGCTCCGCCGATTTGACTGCGCCGAGCTAATACAGAGATTTTGAAACTGAAACGTGATTTTGAGGTTGAAAGACGGTTGAATCAGCGAATACAACGAACGCAATGTCGGCGTCTAAAGAGTAAAAACTCAGGCGTCTTAAGCCTTGTTGAGCCGTCGCTCTGCCAGATAGAATGCCTCATAGATGATGACACCCATGATCGCCATCGCCACTATTCCGGCGAACATCCTTGTGTATTCCAAAAGCGACCAAGAATGCATGATGTAATACCCAAGCCCTGTCGACCCCGCCATCGACTCAGCGATGAAAAGGATAGCCACAGCGGTTCCTGTGGTGACGCGAAGCGCTGTGAACAACGCCGGCAACGTCGCGGGAAGCACAACGTTCGTGAAGGTCTGAAGCCTGCTCGCACCGAGCGAACGCACGGCCATCATGGCTGATTCAGGAATCGAGCGCGCGGCATCGCGCATGGAAACGACCATCTGGAAGAGCACGGCTATGCTGATGATGACGATCTTTCCTTCCCCGCCGAGTCCGAAAAATACGAAGATCACGGGCAAAAATACGATCTTGGGGATCGGATAGAGGATGTAGAGGATAGGCTCAATGATACGATCAGCTCTCTGCGAGCGCCCTAGGATGAGCCCGATAGGCGCACCGAGCGCAGTGCCGATCAACATCGATGCCAAAATGCGCCAGAAGCTCGTGAAGAAATCGGGAGTAATGGAGGCGGCGTTGTCTATGAGGACAGGGATTGTGGCATCGGGCGTGGGAAGCGCAGGTGAATCGACGGCTGCCCCTAAGGCCCACCACAGCACCAGCACAGCAACGGTTCCCCAAATGTAGCCAAAGACCCTTCTCATGCTACACCTTCGCCTTCTTCAAGTTGGCATGACGCATCAAGAGCGCACTTCTCGGGCTTTTTCTCCATCAAGAGTAAGCGGATCTCGTCGCACCTGTCGTGGAAGGTTGCGCTTTGCCTATACGAAACGCTCCCCATCTCGGAATTGTCGATCTGTGCGATGACCTTTCCCGGACGCGAATCCATTATAACGATGCGCTCACCCAAAAAGACCGCCTCTTCGATCGAGTGCGTGACCATGATCTGGGCATAGCCTTTCTCGCTCCAGAGCTCGAGCAACATATCCTGGATCTGTTCGCGGAGCAGCGAATCAAGCGCAGATAGCGGCTCGTCCATTAACAGCAGATCGACATCAAGCGTAAGTGCACGGGCGAGCGCGAGACGCTGCTTCATGCCACCAGATAGCTGGCTTGGATACGACCGCGCGAATTCCCCAAGGCCGAGCGAGCCGAGCACAGATGCTGCCTTTTGGCTGCGCTCACGGCGCGCAACATGACGCATCTTGAGTCCCAGCTCAGCATTCGCTTGAACGCTTTTCCATGGCAGGATCCCAAAATCCTGCGGAATGAAAGCCGTTTCACTTCGCGGTTTGTCGATGGGTGCCCCATCAATGAAAACGCTTCCGGATGTGGGCGAAATGAGTCCACACGCCATTTTCAGGAGGGACGATTTCCCGCAACCGGAAGGCCCGATGATCGCCACAGAGGCGCCGGATTCTACCGAGAAGGACAACCCGTCGAGTGCCTGAACCTCGTTGTTGTCCTTCCTGTAAACAAGGAAAACGTTGTCGAATGAGAGCTCGCGCATGGATCGAGGTTAATCCTTTGAGATCTTACCTGTGGCCTCGTCGTATGATGCGTTATCGCCGCCGTAGCCCTTAGTGCGCATCCATTCGATCTGCTTCTCCACAATGTCGGAAGACGGATGCGCTAAAGTCTCAGCCTCGATCGCCTTGGGATAATCGCTTATCGGGTAGACATCCGCGATATCAGCGTTGATGTTGGCTTTCTCGATCAGAAGTGCCCTGTATGCGTCCTTATTGGCGGCGATCATATCAACGGCCTCATCCCATGCCTTTGCCACCGCAATGATGGTATCAGCATGCTCATCGGCGAACGCAACGCGTGAGACCATTACAGATTGGGAGATGTTATCGCCCTGGGTGTCATCGGCAAGAAGCTTCATTCCGCTGTTCTCGCCAAGCTCAAGAAGAGATGCGGGAAGCGCGGCCGCACCAATGTTGCCGCTAGCCATCAAAGAGAAACGCTCAGGCAAGGATGCCACTTCAACTGTGGCGATCGCATCTGGAGCGAGACCGTTGCGCTCGAGGAGTATGTCGAACACATACTCCGGCACGGTGTTCGCAGCTGCACCGACGGCATACTTATCGGAGTCAGGCTCGCTCGCAACATATTCGGCCATCTCGGATAGCGTGGAATAAGGAGCATCGGCGTTGGTCATGATGCCGAACCTTCCCTGATCGGGAGTCGTTCCGAGCGTGATCCAGTCGATCTCGACATCAGCGCCAGACTCGGTGAGCTTCACCGCACGCATGATATCGGTCATGGCCATATCTACCTCACCTGCGGTGATGGCGGCAGACAGACTCGGAGCGGAGTCGAATACGACGATCTCGGCATCTATACCGTTGGTCTCGAAAAGACCTTCCTGCTGCGCCACCCACGCGGGAAGGATATCTTCTGTAGGCATGGTTCCGATACGTACGGTCTTGACATCATCAGAGGTCGACGACGAGCTTTGAGCCGATCCGGACGTAGATGCCGAACAACCGGCCAAAGCGAGCATGAAAGCGCAAAGCGCAAACGCAACGATGACAGAAATTGCCTTCGCTGACGGCTTTCTCAAAGACGATCGATTCACTTGGGGCTCCTATCATTGATAAACATATAAGGCAGATATCGCCACATCGATTGCAAAAAAGTGGGCGACATCAATAAACAAAGATGATAGCCTAAATACGAATGCGGGTTTGCGTCGCTTACCGTATACGGAAGAGGTCGACAGGCAAACAAGCGGAAAAGGAGAAAACATGATCTATCTCTATGACTACTGCTCCCCTTTGGGAAAGATCTCGCTCGCAAGCGATGGCGATGCGCTCTGTGGACTCTGGTTCGAAGACCAGAAGTACTTTCAGTCAAATCTAGTGAAGCGCGTGCTCGGCGATGGAGTCGATGAGAACGATGCCGAGGCACAGCGCATCATCGTCGATGACGCCTCCGACATCTCAGGGATAGAGCGCGCCGCAGCTTGGCTTGATGCATATTTCAACGGCGAGCGCATGGATGAAGCATGCAAGATAAGCCTTCATGGAAGCCCTTTTCAGGAGCTTGTATGGGACGAACTCACCAAGATCGGCTACGGGCAGATGACGACATACGGAGATATCGCTAAATCGCTTGAGAAAAGATGCGGGCGGCCTATGTCGGCCCGCGCTGTGGGGTCTGCTGTCGGCAAAAACCCGATATCGATCATCGTTCCATGCCATCGCGTGGTGGGAGCAAGTGGTAGTCTCACCGGGTATGCGGGCGGACTGGAGCGCAAGAGGTACCTGCTTGAGCTCGAAGGAGCGATCTAGCGCCGATCATCGCAAGCGACCGGCAGACATCGCGTGCATGCAAAAGCAAATACATTGAGAGTGTCCGAGTCCTGGATGCTCACACGCCTTGCCCCTGCATCACCGTGCTACTAAAAAAAGAGACCGGGTGGGACAGGGGTTTGTTCTCCCGTCCCACCCGGTTAACCAAACGAATGAGTTTAAACCTTGCAAGTTTAGAATGTGAAAAGGCTCTTCATTCTCAACTCAGAATCATCCGTAAGCTCCCAAGTATTGCCATTCATGACAAAATCAATCGTCACTGGATCCTGCGGCGCAGCCTCAACACTGTTGATATACTCAAAAATCTTCTCGCTAATCAACGCCTTGCGCTCATCCATCGACATATTGACAAACTCAGGGTCTTCAGCAAGTCCAGTCATGATAGCCTCGGCCTCATCTTCGTCGATATCCTTCTGAGTAATAATCATGGTTACCGAAGCATTCTTGCCGTCGACGGTCACATCCTCGATGGAATAATCAAATCCGTTGAGCAGTGCCTCAGCATATTCTTTGCCATCGATTCCGATCGTTGCAAGCGCAACGGCATTTTCTGATTGAATCTGATTGATGATGCTCGAGTCATGATTCTTATATGGCTCGAATTCCTCCGTAATGGAATTACGGATAACCTCTTCATTCTCCTCGTTCGCATTGCAACCTGTGAATGTTCCCAAGGTGAACACCATCATCGCCGCAACTCCCGCCGCTGCGATGGACTTAGCAAGTTTCATGATCTCTCCTTTTTCTTTATGAAACCCCACAATATCCAAAGTCTACCACAGCAATACATGACGAGCGCACCATTTAAGCGGCAGAGCTGCGCACGCCCTTAAGCAGTGCAGATACAAAAAAACGGCGAGGGTGCCTCCTCGCCGTCATATCGCAATTGTAATGAAGGAATCCGGAGATTTAGTCTACATCCTCGAAGTCGTCCTCTACATCGCCAAAGCCCGAGAGGTCCTTCTCATAAGCACTCGCTACAGGGGCCGCCGTCTCGATGACCGGATTAGCGGTAGTAGGCGTTGTGTAGTCCATAGCTACATCCTCTTCATACACCACATCGAAGTCCGCCGCCTCGCGTCCGACACCCGGAATGTTATCGATGTCATCGTCGTATCCGAGCAGGTTGAGCTTCTTGGATGCATCATCAATGAGGTCGCGTAACAGGTCTGCATATTCCTCGCGGGCATCTTCGCGATCGTCCTCAAGCTTGCGGATGGCGTCCATGACGTCCTGACGGTCGTTGTTCGCTCGGCTGATGATGCGATCAGCCTCTTCGCGGGCATCCTGCATGGTCTCGGAAGCCTGAGCGTTGGCCTTCACGATGATCTCGTCAGCTGAGCGCTGAGCGATGATCAGAGCTTGGGAAATAGCGCTATCGTTTGCGCTCTTCTCGGCAAGTTGAGTCTCAAGATCGGCGATGATGGCATCTTTTTCTGCAAGAATATCGGCTGTTGCGCCGGATGCTATCGCTCCGATTTCCTCGTCGACCGCAGCATCGGCAACGGCGATCTCATCTTGGGAAGCAAGAGTCTCGTTGGCCTCTGCAAGTTCGTCCTCCAATTGAGCGATACGCTCGTTCAAAAGGTCGATCTCTTCAGCAACGTGCTCAAGGAACACATCGACTTCGTCAACGTCGTAACCTTTGCGGTCGATCGAAAAACTCTGATTGTGAATGTCTTGAGCAGTTATAGGCATTTTTCTTCCCTTCGAAGATCCATTCTGGCGCAAGCCGCAACTTCAACGATTTTAAATCAAATCAGCCAATAAAGTATCCTGATAATGAATTGTAATGCAATTATTGCAATGATGGGCGATATGTCTATCATGCCCCCGATCGGTGGGATAAATTTCCTGAATAAATTCAAATATGGATCGCAAATCTTACCGAGCACGCGATCGATATCCTCGATCCAACCCTTTTTCACGGGAATCCAAGACATGAGAACGTACACGAATATAAGCATCGTGTAGACATCAACTAGGCGAATTAGAATGCCCATTATCATTGTGCGAGCTCCTTTGCTCTGTTTATGGCCGCATCGATGCCAGCGGTTATGGATCGAGTGAACCCAACATCATCCATGGCAGCAAGCGCGGCAAGCGTGGTGCCTCCCGGCGAGCAGACGCGAACACGCAGGTCTTGCGGTGTGATATCTTCCTCAACGAGGAGTTTATACGAGCCACCCACGGTCGTCGTAGCCAGCTGAACAGCCAGATCCTCAGGAAGACCGTTTTCAACTCCGGCCTGAGTGAGATCTTCTATCATCTTTGCAACGTATGCCGGGCCTCCCCCGCTTATTGCACATGCTACATCGATCTGCGCCTCATCGACCAAGGATGCAAAGCCGAGTGCAGCGAAAAGATCTCGGACGAGTTCAGCCTCATCGTCGGTAGCAACAGAGCCTTTTGCTACAACCGATGCGCCGAGCGACACCTGCAGCGGCAAATTCGGCATGACGCGAACGACATGAACGTTGCCACCAAGTGCTGCTTCTATCCTTGAGGTTGGAACCCCCGCGGCGATTGACACGACAAGAGGCGTACGCTCAGCTGTTTTGAACCAGCAAAGGTCCGCAAGGTCAGCCATGACATCATCGATGATCTGTGGCTTCACAGCGAGAAGAACAATATCAGGCACAGTGTCGAACGCGCCCAAGAGATCAGATGCAGTGCGAGCATCTTTAGTCGTAAGTCCTTCGAACTCTTTAGCAAGCGCTAGGTTCTTGTCCGCATTCGGATCGACGACAGTGAAGTTGTGTGCGCGCAGAACGTCAGCCGGAGCCTCCGAGGAATATATCCAACCACGAAGGATCGCCGAGCCCATAGCCCCGGCTCCGATGATCACGATGTTTGTATGACTATCCATAAAAGAATCCGCTTCTCACTAGATAACGCCAAGATTGGAAAGCTCGGAGCGCTCAGTATCGGTCAACCCATGATCGGTGGTCAGAGCATAGGTTCGCGGCGCGATCCCCTCGACACCGCCATCAAGCGCGCTCGTCGCGCCGAACGCAAAGTCTAGGATGCGCTGAGTAAGATCGCTCGAGGTGTTAGTTAGCACAAGGATGGCCACATTGCCGAGCCTGAGCGCACGCGTAACGCCTTCAGCGTCATCGTACTTGTTGGGCTTTATGACCTGCAAGTTGCGCTTTGCGCTGTAAGACGCAGCGGAGGCACCTGCTCGAGGGTCGAAGGCGATGCTCCTGTTCTCGGTTCTCTGCGTGTCACCGAAAAGAGAATCAAGACCCTCAGCTCTGCGGTTTCCCGCCGCTGAGATGGCTGACGCCCCTTCGGGTGTCATAGATGCAGGAAGCGAGGAGTCTACCATGGTGCGCCCTGTTCTGGATCCGCTGAACGAATCGCGCCCGAACGATGATGTAGCCCTAGTGCTCTGGCGAGCGTCGTCTCTTGAAACAAGGCGCGGGATCGAGGAAAAGCCGACGTCTCTGGTCGTTACCTTATGGCGGTTGCCATAACCATATGAATCCTCAAATCTATCATCGTAGTCATCGGCGTAATCATCATATTCATCGTATTCGTCGTACTCATCGTAGTCTTCATACGCCTCGTAATCATCTGTCTGAGCATCATTGTTCGACATGCCCAGCTTGGACTTGATATTGCTAAGAACGCCTGCCATTGCGTGTTACTCCTACACTTAAAGATGGAAAATCGTTTGCCATCTTGGATCGGTCACAACTTGATCTATCCATTAAACCGCAAAATCGTGCTGTTTGTGCCGTCATTAGGCGAAATTCTCCGAAAAGACAGCGCGCCCGATACGCACGATCGTGGAACCTTCGGCAACAGCAACCTTCCAGTCCTCGCTCATTCCCATGGAAAGCTGGTCGAATGCCTTTGCATCCTCACCGTTGAGCGTCGCTCGAAGATGCTCAGCGAGCTTGCGCAGGTCGGCAAACGTACGCCTCGCGACCTCAAGATCACCTTGGGGAGCCATCGTCATCAGCCCGCGAACGCGAATATTACAAAGCGTCTCGCAGCGCTCAAGAAGCAAGGCAGCCTCATCGGGTGCGATGCCGCTCTTTGACTGTTCACCCGACACGTTCACCTCGATGAGCACATCTTGAACCTTGCCCATCTTTCCAGCACAGCGATCGATCTTGATCGCATGCTTTTCCTGATAAAGAGAATGGATCAACGTTGAAAAACGCACGATGTCCTCGATGCGGCGCGACTGGATGTTGCCGATGAAGTGCCATCTTCTATCCGGGAATTCTTCTGCCTTCTCGATCAGGAGATCGGGTCTGTTCTCACCAAAGTCGACGGCCCCGGCCTCTATCGCATCGCGAACCCCGTCGACTCCCACCGTCTTCGATACGGCAAGCAGGCAAACATCGTCAGGATCGCGAGCGACCTCGACGCAGGCAGCCGCGAGCTCTTCGCTTACTCTGAGATAGTTATCAGCTATGGACATCCTCTCACCTCTCATGGAATATCTCATAATGAACAGGGGATTCATTGCATCATAACATCGTTGCCATGAAACTTGGCTCATTTTCATCTTCGTCCACTCATGTCATGGACCGCATCCTCTGCGAAATGGACGATTTTGGGGCGGCCGGGCACAAGAAGATAGCCTGTTTGCCCCGTCCCGCCGCCAAAGCTCGGAAGCGAACCGATAAGACTCTTAGAGGGCTATCTTGCACGAAACGCTATCGCCGCATGGCGACCGCATACGCTCCCGGATGCGCGATAAGAGAAATAGTGCTCGGGATCACATTTCGTGCATATGCCTGAATCGACGATCCGCTCTGGCAACACGCTGACCTCCTGAAGACTGACCTTGAGCGCACGAAGCAGATCCACATGCCTCTCGCCTGTCGCAACAACATCACCGAATTCGCGTGTGAAAGAATCTCGAATATCCGATGATGTCTCGAAGCACTCCGCATGGATGTGTGGTCCAATATAGACATTGAAAGACGCGGGGTCTGATAAGCCCTCACCCGCATCACCGCTGGCAAGCATACGCACGGCCTTCGGCGCGATCCGCGCCATGACACCTCGCCAACCCGCATGCACGACCGCGAATGCTCCTGTGGGCGATACGACAATAACGGGCACACAATCCGCAAAGCACAACAGCGCAGATACACCACGCGCGCCGACCACAATGCCGTCAGCCTCGTCTTTCGCCTCTACACGCGCAAGTTCTACCGCCGCACGATCGGCATCTTTTGCAACAACTACGATGCGATCGCCGTGAAGCTGGTTAGCAAAGATACAATCGTCTGCCGACGAACCGAGTGCGTGAAGGACACGTGCGCGATTCTCTTTGACCGCATCGGGATCGTCTCCGACATGGTTTCCAAGATTCAGAGCACCGAATTCACCTTCACTCACGCCGCCTTGACGGGATGTGAATGCGATACGCACTCCGGCAGAATCAAATAAAGGATCGTCGCTCAAAGCGACGATCCCGTTGAAATCACAAGATGATAAAGATGGTAGCGGAAGCTTTCCTTGCATCGAAAACAGCTCGATAACCGCGCTCGAAGCCTACTGACGCTTCAAGAAATCAGGGATATCGAACTCGTCGGCGTAGCCTTGGTTTTGTGCATAGCCACCGCGGTTCGCAGGAGTAAATGTGTTTGGAGCCGCGGTATTGGCATACTGATTGTTGTTCTGCGTGTAAGTATCACGCGCAGCAGCAGGCTCGGTCGAGGTGAACATATCAGCCATTGAAGGCTTGGAATTAAAGCTCATCGCCGACTGAGATGGACTGGACTTGAAGCCCGTAGCGATAACAGTGATCCGCACCGCATCCTTCATCTCATCATCGATGATCTGACCGTAGATGATATTGGCGTTATCATCGGCGCACATCTCAATGGTACGCGCCGCATCAGCTACCTCGGTAAGCGTAAGATCCGGGCCGCCTGCGATCGAGAACAGAATGCGCGACGCGCCTTGGATGGACGCCTCAAGCAACTCTGAATTTGTTGCCTGCTGCGCAGCGTCAAGAGCACGGTTCTCGCCGGTGGCGATGCCGATGCCCATCATAGCGGTGCCTGCATCCTTCATGACCGTACGAATATCTGCGAAGTCGAGGTTGATAAGACCTGGGATGGTGATTAGATCAGTGACACCCTGGATGCCCTGACGCAGAGTTTCGTCTGCGATCTGGAAAGCATCAACGATAGTGATCTTGCGATCCGCAATATCAAGCAGACGATCGTTGGGGATCACAATGAGCGTGTCGACCTTGTCGGCCAGAAGCTCAACGCCCTGCTCGGCCTGATTGCTACGAACGCGGCCCTCAAAGCTGAACGGCTTGGTGACGATACCAACTGTAAGAGCACCTATCTCTTCGCGTGCGATCTCTGCGATGATCGGAGCAGCACCTGTACCTGTGCCACCGCCTTCGCCAGCGGTAACAAACACCATGTCGGCCCCACCGAGAGCATCTCTGATCTCTTCGCGAGATTCCTCTGCCGCCTGACATCCAAAGCTCGGATCGGCACCAGCGCCAAGTCCGCGAGTGAGATCCTGTCCGATGTGGATAGTCTTGTCGGCATCAGACATCAAAAGTGCCTGCTGATCGGTATTTGCAGCGATAAATTCGACACCGCGAACCCCTGCTTCGACCATCCTGTTAACGGCATTCGTACCGGCGCCGCCGACGCCTATCACTTTAATATTCGCTAGATGATCGCTGGCGTAATTTGGCATATTCTCTTCCTCCAGGGTTCGCATACCGCGCGCGTCTATGTTGTAAAAATGCATGAATCGTCATTAGCATACATATAAAAAATCATTTTACACTAAGCATTTGCAATTGCAAAGAAATCGTGTTAAGAAGCGTCATCGGATAGATAACGGTTCTTCATAATGAGGATCCTCGCAACAGACAGGTCGATATCGTCTGAAGATATCACCCCGCTCTTCACAGTCTCCATGATCGCATCAAAGGCCTCGGCGAAGTTCTCTGGCATGAGAAGCATATCGCAGCCCGCCTTGAAGCATGTTATGGCCGCAGATCCGCTATCGTAATAATCCGAGACGGCCGCCATGTTGAGCGCATCAGTGATGACAACGCCATCAAATCCGAGGTCCCGGCGCAAAAGGTTGTTTATGATGATCGAAGATGTAACAGAGGGCTCATCGTTCTCATCAACGTTAGGAGCTGAGATGTGCCCGACCATCACCATCGGCGCACCCGCTTCGATACCAGCCTTGAACGGCAGCGCATCGGAATTCATGATCTCCTCGGCGGTTTTGTCGGTCGTCACCTTCTCGAGATGGGTGTCTCCGGATGCCGAGCCAAGCCCGGGGAAATGCTTGAGCGTGCAGATCATCCCCGCTTCGTTGAAGCCCTCAACCTCGGCGGCCACCATCTCAGACACCTTCAAAGCATCCGTTCCGAGCGAACGCGCCGTCATGACCTCGTCGCTGAGATCGCTCACCACATCGGCAACAGGCGCGAAATCCGTATTGAATCCCAACGGCTTGAGATATTCCGCGATCGTCTTTGAAGTCTGTTTCGCCTGCTCAGGATCGCCTGTTGCACCGATATCCGATGCGTTGCCGGTATTTTGTACCCCGAAAGCCTCGTTTGAAGCCACGCGAGCAACAAGACCGCCTTCCTCATCCACGCACATAAGCGGCGTGATACCAACCGCATCTTTGACAGCATCAGACATCCCAGAGAGCAGAGATTTGATCTGCTCCGGATCTACAATGTTGCGGGAGAAAGAAGCGATACCTCCAACCGGGATCTTCTCAAGAGCCGATCTGAGCGCATCGCTCATTTCGGTGATGGCATCCCCTGAATTGCCTGCCTCGTTTTGCACGCCGCCATCCACACTGCCAAGACCGATAAGATCTTCTGGGCGCACAACGAACAGCTGCGCCACCTTCTGATCTAGCGTCATATTCGAGATCTGCTCTTGGATCTGAGCGATGAGCAACTCATCCGGATTCACGATGCTATCCTGCGCCGCCGATGCAGCACCAGACGCGCTCGAAGACGCGCTTGAGGGCGCACACGATGCGAGCGGAACCAGCATGCTTGCGGCACTGAGCGCACCGAGCGCGATGAAGCCGCGCCTTGAGAGGCTGCGCTGCGTCAAGCTAGCACAGATCCGATCATTGCTTGTTGCGTTTTCGACCTCATGATCCATGTTGTTACTCATCTCTATCCGCTTTCCCATGTTCTCTTCCTGATCTTCTCTATGCAGCCTGCCGACCTACGCGCTTTTCCACGTAGGACGGTCAGGCACGCGCACGTTGATGTATACGACCTTCGGATTATCCTCAAGAATATCGAGACAGATAAGCTCCTTCTCGCGGATATTGTTCGCACTTCCCACGGCTATCTCGACGTTGCTATCCAATATGAGCGAGGTGGCCTCCACATCCTCCGCCTTCACCGTCTTGATGCGATCAGCAAGCTCGGTCGTGAGCCCGGTGAGGATCGAAATCGCATTCAAGACAGGTTCATCGGTGCATGCCGAGCCCATTTCCGGGCGCACGCCATATGTGATATTTGTAATGTGAAGCGCCGCCTCGGCATCCTCGTAAATACGCTCGGAGATCTGCGAGCCGACTTCGCTCTCGCGGTTGGGAAGCGCCATCAACCAGACCGCATCTTTAGACAAAAGCCAGTTCTGAATCGTCTGCGTATTGCCAGAGGGCACCTCAACCACGGCGCCTACTTCCCTCTCGTGAATGATTATCTCAAGCGTGGAGGGAAACACGCGGTTCACATCAACGCTTTCAACCCATGAATCCCGCATCAGGCTTTTGATTATCGAATCGGAGTCGACGTTGAGAAGCGTAGCGCCCTGCGGAATGGAGGCCAGCGCGTTGAGCTCTTGTTGCGTGAGATGGTCAGCTCCTTTGATGTCGACGCTTTCGATCTCGAGTGCATCGGTGCGCGACATCAAAAACAGTGCCACCACGGTTATGATGATCACGCAGACGATCGAACCGATAACGATAAGCGGCACACGGGATGCTTTTTTCGCACGCTCGGCTGTATCGACGCGCTTGGAGCGACGTCGTTCCTTGTCCACCTGCGCGATGGTCTTGGACTTGAGCCTTGATGGGGAACTCGAACTGCTAACAGAGCCCGATGACGCAATATCCTGTGAACGGCGCGGTGTCACATCAATCGAGCGCGAGGTCGACCGTGAGGTCGAGCGGCTGATAGGCCGCGAATCGCGCCTGCGTGATACAGGCCTTGAATTGGAATCGGATCCAGACAGAGGCCTTGATGCGCGGGGCGTGATGTCGGCTGAAGTTGAAAGCGGGATGCTAGAGGAGCTCGAGCGCGCGCTGCCAAGGGCGCGAGTTGTCTTCGCGCCTTTTTTCGACTTACGCTTTTTGCGCGGATTATTCGAACCCGATGAGTCGAACTTCCGGCTTGAGCTCGATGCCATATTCTTCCTGAACCCTAGTTCCTGCCAACTGCATCAATCCACATACATCAGCCGCTTTCGCATCGCCTAGGTTCACGATGAAGTTCGCATGCTTCTCGGAGATCTGCGCACCGCCTATCGTGGTGCCCTTCAGCCCGAGGTCATCTATCATCTTTGCGACCGACGCGCCTTCAGGATTCTTGAAGACGCTTCCGCAGCTAGGCATATTGAGCGGCTGAGTCCTCTTGCGCTTTGCAAGGTTGGCCTCCATCTTACCGCGAATGAAGAACGGATCGACAATCTCCACGTTAAGAGCGCATTCTAGAATCGTCTCGTTCGCATCGAAGTCGGTGTGGCGATACTGCCAGTCGATGTCGGATGCAAGGCGCTTCGTGAGCCCACGCGAGGGCGAATAGGTCGTCACATCGCGAACGAGCGATCCGATCCATTCATCTCTTGAACCGGCATTCATCCTGATCGCACCACCTATGCTGCCAGGCGTTCCCACTGCGAACTCAAGACCGGCAAGCGATGAGCGAAACGCATCTTGTACCACTGAAGACAGCGTGGCCCCCGCACCTGCGATAATAAGTCCAGCTTCAGCATCGACCACGTGCGAGCGAAAATCGCGTCCCAGTGTGATGATGACGCCGTCATATCCCTCATCGCTGACGAGCAGGTTCGTGCCCCGCCCGACAATCATCCATTCGATCCCCTCGCGATCGCAAACACCGATGAGCTGCGTGAGCGCAGATATCGAATCGACGCGTACAAAAAATCGCGCCGGACCGCCGATGCGATAGCTCGTATGCTTGCCCATAGGCTCGTGCGGAAACACTTCGCCATCGAAATCCTTGTCCACAAGCATCGTCTGCAGTGGGGTCGCGTGCTTTGCCGCCATGATCTCGCTACGCCTTCTCGTTCTATGAAGCATCGGTCTCGCCAGAAGCGAAACCGCTTGCGGAGCAGAACGTACCGCGCTGGAGCTTCTCTTGGACGTTGTCGATGATAAGACGCCCGATCTCGGTAACATCGCCGGCGCCCATGGTTATGACCATGTCGCCCTGACGCACCATGTCAGCGATACGCGGAGCCACATCTACGCGACGGGGAATATAGAACGCTTCTGGATGTCCTTCGTGCTCGAGCACAACATTGAGAAAGGTCTTGCCGTTGATCCCTGGAATCGGGGTTTCTCCGGCAGGATAGACATCCATGAATGTTATGGTATCGGCCTTGTCAAACGCTGATCCAAACTCGTCTTTGAGTATCTCTGTGAACAGCGCTGCGCGCGAGTATCTATGCGGCTGAAACACCACATGAACGCGCTTAAAGTCGAGAGCCTTTGCCGCTTTTATGGTGGCTGCAATCTCGGTAGGATGATGCGCGTAGTCATCCACGACGGTCACACCGGCAGCCTCTCCGACCAGATCAAAGCGCCTGCGCACGCCCGTGAATTCACCGAGCGCAGAGGCGGCTTGATTCACATCGAGACCTATAGCGTCGATGAGCGCGAGCACTGCGCTTCCATTGAGAACGTTGTGAACGCCTGGATTCTGTTTGATGGAGCTTTCAAGCGTGCGGCCATCTTTGAACCTGACCGTGAAATCCGTCGATACACCATGGGGGCGGATGTCGGTTATCTGAAGGTCGCAATCGTCGTCGAATCCGTAGGTAATGACGTTGTCGGCTGCCTCACGCGCGATCTTGACGAGCGCATCATCATCGGCGCACACCACACACGGGGCGCCTTGAGGAAGAAGAGAGATAAAACGGCTGAAAACGTTATAGATCTCGTTGAGATCCTTATAGTGATCAAGGTGATCGGGTTCAACGTTCGTGATGATCATCGCCGAGGGAGACAGATGCGTGAACGACTTGTCCGACTCGTCGGCCTCAACAACATAGTACTTGCCATTTCCTGAATGTGCATTGCTCGCATATTCGCGAACGATACCGCCGACGAGAAACGTAGGACTTTGCCCCATGGCCTCAAGAACGGAAGCGAGCATGGATGATGTAGTGGTCTTACCGTGCGTTCCGGCAACGGCAAGCGTTTCGAGGTTGCGGCCGAGATGAGCGAGCATCTGCGCGCGATGCACGATGTTAAGCCCTCGCGCCTTCGCTTCGACATACTCTGGATTGTCATCGAGAATGGCCGTCGACACGACAACGGTAGGCTCCCCGTCGGGAAGATTGCTTGCATCTTGGCCATACAACACCTCGATCCCCGCCTCTTCGAGCTGTTTCGTGAAACGGCTCGATTTCAGATCGGATCCTGAGACATTGAGTCCTTGATTGTGCGCAACGCGGGCGATACCGCTCATGCCCACGCCGCCGATGCCTATGAAATACAGCGTATCTGAGATGGGTTGCGTCATAGTGGTCCGTTTTCTCCTTGCAGCTTACGCTCTATGGTTCATGCTGTTCGCGAATGTTTCATTATATTGTATTACGTTTTGAGATGCATTTCGACACTTAGGCGACAGAGCATATATCAACAAGAACTCGACCAAAAGCACGGCCCCAAAGATGCAACCCGAAGGGTTGGTTTCAACAAGCGGGTTGCTCTAAGAGGCGGTTCCAAAAGGCGGCTCTTGAGGGCGGCTCCAAGGAGTGGTCCACCCAGCTCAAAGGCACGGGCTATTTGACGCAGGAAAGAACAACCTCTGCAAGATTCTCGGTCGCTTGCTGAGTTCCAAGGCTCTTCGCCGCCTCAGTCATCTTCTCGCGCGCAGCATCGTCGTCGAGAAGCTCGCAGACCATATCCTTGAAACGCGCATCGTCGATATCCTCATCTGCGATCATCCAAGCAGCGCCGCTATCCACATAAGCGCGCGCGTTCAGAGTCTGATGGTCGGCCGTGGCATAGGGAAACGGCACGAAAATGGCAGGCACCGCGCGTGCGGAGATCTCAGCCAAAGAGGTGGCACCTGCGCGCGATATCGCCACATCGGCAGCGGCAAGAGCATCGGCCATGTTATCGATGTATCCAACCACTCGATAGCGCTTGGCCTGATCCTCGCTAAGATCGAGCCGCTCGATCACCTGGTCGAGCTCTTTGGGGCCCGTTGCGTGCAGAATGTACAGATCAGACCTCTCAAGCAGCTCATCTTTAAGCGCGCCGACAGCTTCGTTGATATGGCGTGCTCCAAGCGATCCGCCAAATACAAGGAGCATCCGCGCGTCATCGGGGACACCAAGCGCCCTCCTTCCTTCGGCGCGTGTGGCCTCGAAGATCGAAGCCCGCACAGGATTTCCCGTAAGGTGGATCTTCTCCTTGTCCTCTATGGCATCGCCTGCAACCGCATAGGTCAGACAGATTGCATCGGCTTTGGCGGCAAGATACTTATTAGCCATCCCCATGACGGAGTTCTGCTCATGAAGGATGACCGGGATATCGTGTTGCTCAGCTGCACGTGCAACTGGGATCGAGACATACCCGCCGAATCCGACGACCGCATCGGGCTTTATCTCTTTGAACCAACGAGCCGCTTTACGGGTGCTCATGGCTATTCGTGATACTCCGCTCAAAAGCGTCCATGGACGACTGCGATCGAAACCTGTAGCAGAAAACGGCACGAATTCTATTCCCGCCGCAGGAACCAATTCGGCCTCCACTCCGCCCGGCGTTCCGGCGAAATACACCTTGTGCCCTTCGCTTTTCAGATAGTGCGCCAGCGCCAGCGCAGGATTGATATGACCGGCCGTTCCGCCACCGGATAATACAAAGGTAGACATGCAAAGATCACCTTCTTCGCCTTGTGCCGCCATTGCGAGCGCTACGACGGTCGTAGTTATCGAAGCCGCCGGATGTCCGCCCGCCAGAGCGCACATTGAACCCATCATCGAAATGATCGCGCGAATCACGAGGAATATAGTCGTCGTTCACGCTGACCACACGCAGGCGTGAGCGGTTCTTCTCGTATTCCTTGGAGGTCTCCTCGACGCGCTCAACGGAAAGTACAAGTCCCACCAAAACAAGCGATGACATCATGGATGTGCCGCCGGAAGAGATAAAAGGCAGGGGCTTTCCCGTGGTCGGGAACACGCCAATGGAGCAGCCGATGTTCAGAAACGCCTGAAAGACCATCATAATGGTGCAGCCACCGGCAATCATGGCGCCAAGCATATCGGGCGCGCCGGCGGTGATGCGCAATCCGCAATACAAGACAAGCAGGAAAAGCCCGATAACAAGAAGCGCGCCGACAAGCCCGAGTTCCTCTCCGATGATCGCGAAGATGAAGTCACTCTCCGATGCAAAGAGATATTGATACTTCTCATGCGAATTGCCGATTCCCACACCGAAGATTCCGCCTTCGGCCAAAGCGTAATACGCACGAATGATGTTATAGCCATCTCCGCGACCACCCATGCCGTCGTTCCATGGATCGAGGTAGACAAACCTGTTGGAGCGATAGCTCGACCCGAAGATGGCGAGCGCACCGAGCACAACCGCGACGATGCCTATGAGCGCCATGAGTCTCGAGTTTATGCCGCCGATCCACATTACAGCGAAGATGCCGACAAAACAGATGAGCGTGGTGCCGAGGTCGGACTGGGTGGCATACAGAAAACCAAGCGGCATCAAAACGAGAAGAAACCCCTGCACGATGGCCGCTCTCACCTCGAGAAAACCTTGATGAAGGTCATACAGGATCCTGATTGTCATCAGAAGCAGCGCCACTTTGACGAACTCGGAGGGCTGCATGCCGATAGGCCCTAGGTAGAGCCACCTTTTCGCGCCGTTGATCTCGGTTCCCATGGCAAACGTCAGTAACAGAAGAACCATGCAGATGCCCCACACAATCCATGTCACACGCCCGCCCCATATCTCATAGGGAAAGAATCGCCACACCAAAACAGCGCCGACAATGCCGATGAGCGCATATACGATCTGGCTTATCGCATCCGAATACGGGTTCTTTCCCGCGCTAGCCAAATCGGCCGAAGTGACGGAATAGACCATGATGATGCCGATGACCACAAGCGAAAACACGGCCACGAGCAGCAGCGTCTTATCAACGATCACCCTAGATGGGGCTTTTCTTTTGTTCGCGGCGGCCACGTGATGGATCCCTTGAGCGAATTGCTACTCGCCGCACACGGCGACATCGTCGGCATCCGCGTCGACGTCGGTCACAGCGCCAGCGCCAGCCGCGAGCTCCAATACGAGCTTCTTGAACACCTCGCCGCGCTCCTCAAAGCAGCTGAATTCATCAAATGAAGCGCAGGCAGGAGACAGGAGAATCACATCACCGCGCTCTGCAGCATCAAATGCCGTGTCGAGGGCATCTTTCATGCCATCGGATTCCATCAACAAGAAGCCATCCTTGTTACGAAGAGACACGAAAGCCTCAATGAAGCGAGACTTCGATTCTCCGTAACAAACGACCCCTTTAGCATTTTCAGCGCACGCACAAACCAGATCATCAAGCGGGCTTAACTTGTCGCGGCCACCGAGCAAGACGATGGGTTTGCGCGGTAGAAAGGCCGTAATAGCCACGAGCGTGGCATCCACGTTGGTGGCTTTGGAATCGTTGAAAAAGTCGATCCCGCTCACACTTCCAGCAGGTTCGATCCTATGCTCAAGCGGGGCGAATGAGGCAAGGCCCGCATTGATGTCTTCATCGGCAAGACCCAGCACCACGCAAGCGGACGCCGCTGCCAGTGCATTGAGCTGATTGTGCCTGCCTTCGAGCATCAGCTTCGCTGTGTCGATAAGCACATGATCGCGTCCGTCAAAGGCAATATGCAAACAAGAGTCACCATCCACGAAAGCGGAATTCCTCGCGCCGCATGCCTCTCTCATATCAGACTCGATGCCCACAGATGTTCCGATCGGGATATAGTCGATCGCGTCTTGGCCGCTTGCAGCCTTGAGTTCACGAACCTTCGAGCGAACCATGTCGTTTATCGCATCGAGAACGGCAACGCCGCCACTTCGCTTCAGATTGGCAAGCAGCTTGAATTTCGCCTGCGCGTAATTCTCGTGCGTTTTGTGCCATGTAAGATGATCGGGGGTGATACCGAGTATGACAGCCACATCGGGAGCGAAGTCGATCGTGGAGGCGAGCTGGTATGAAGACATCTCAACCACATAGATCGACGCAACTTGAGCAGCATCAGATAATGAGGTCGATTCCAGATCGTTCGATACAGCAGCGTTGCGCTTGCCGACCGCCTCGATGCAAGTATCTCCGATGTTGCCGACAGCACAGGCGCGCCACCCCGCACGCTCTAGGATGAAACTGGTAAGCGATGTAGTGGTGGTCTTGCCGTTCGTACCCGTGATGGCGACCCACTTGGAGGCTTCATCGCTCTCGCGCCACGCAAATTCCACTTCGCTCACGATCTCTTTGGAGGCGCGCTTGCCACTCAGATAGAAATCCGAAAACTCAGATATTCCCGGACTTGCGATGCACAGATCGAAGGCGCCTTCTACATCTTCCGTGTCAAATATGACCTCAGCGCCATTGAGCTGTTCGGAGTGAGCGAAAGCCCATTCAAAAGAAGCACCCCCGGAAGGTCCGCCATAGATCACCAGATCTTCCACACGCGTGCCGATCATGGGCGCCAAATACAGTGCGCACGCCTTGCCGCTTACGCCGAGTCCGAGTATCAATACACGGCCGAGATCGCGCCTAGCTTGCTTTCTGCCGGGCAAAAAGATGGTTTCAGACAATGTCTTGTTCCAATCAGGTAGTCGATTATGCTGTGATTCTGACCTTTGCTCTATTGTCTCATTTTTTAACCCGCGAATAAAGTGATGCAAGGCGAATTCACAGTACTGAGCCGCGATCCTGCAAAAATTCCGCGAAAACGCGTTGCGTGCGTTCTAAATGATGAAGGCCTTTTGCGCGTGTTTGCTTGCTCTGATGAAAATGATTGCCGAGATACTTAGTCGCTCAAACAGTCCTCGTCGCTTGCGGCCTTGCGAATGCAAGGACGCTCGAAACATTGCGCGTAGGGCCTGCATGGCCCTGCCGCAATGTTTCGATAAGGATGTTTTTTGTTATTGGTAAAGGGCGATGATGCCGAGGATTCGCAATCCGATTCTGCAGAACGAGAAATCTGTGATATAGAAAATCACAGATTTTGAA
>CAJUSF010000062.1 GCA_910588945.1 uncultured Eggerthellaceae bacterium
CCACCGCATACCCGCCCTGGAAGAAGTCCTCCACGCACTTGCGTGCGAATTCGCGCTCTCGCTTGTGCTTGCGTCCAGGGCGCACCTCTTCGGGAACATCCATGAGCGATATCTCCTGGATCATGATCGCCGCTCCATAGCCCGAAGATCATGCTTGACCTCAGCTTCGTGGCAGATATCGCAGACTCCGTATCCAAAGCCTGAAGGGCGTGCATGGATGAAACGAGATGTGTACGTGTCTCCGAAAGCCATCACATGGCCGCATCCTGCGCAGTTGACCTGAGCCTCCATGTCCGACCCATAGGTTGAGACGTTCCATTCAGAAGGCACGCCATAGGGCTCGTACTCTCGCGTCTCAGGGTTCCATCTATTGAGTTGATTCATGCTTTCTCCTCTACGGATCCTTCGATGATCTCCTTGCATCGAGCTCTCACGTTCTCAGTGAGAGCATCCTGCGATACGGAGAACAGGTCTGCAACAACCTCGATGCGCTGCGCAGCTTTCGCCTGAAAAGCCTGGTTCACGTTGTGCTTGAGATTCCTCGCATTCGCTCTGCCGATAGCAGCTTCCAGATCGTCGAAGGAGACGATCACCTTCAGCTCCTCGACCTCCTGGCGAGAGATGATGTCTACGGACTCTTCGTAGGTGATGGATTCCTTAGACATTGGTCACCTCATTGAGCAGATTGAGCAGCTCCTTACGAACCTCGATAGCGTCATAGACCATCTCGCGAACGTCATCCCGAGGAAGCTCGTAGATGAAGGAGATCGTCTCTATTCGCACTTCGGTGTAAGCGCGATTGAGCTTGTCATAGCGCTTTGCCGCTTCGGTCACTGCTTTGTATAGGCCTTTCATGCTTCCTCCTATGCGACCGTCTTGCGTTCGTCAGACGCGCCAAGCAGCCAATCGAGGTCGCAATGAAACAGCGGACGCATCTTCAGGAGCTTGTCTTGTGGAACATTCCCGCCTTTCTCCCAGCGAACAACGGTCGCTGGATCCACGCCCATTTCTTTTGCAAACTGCTTCTGAGTAATGCCTAGAAGAGTTCGTTCAGAAGAGATCCTATTCATCCTTTACCACCAATCTAAAAGACTTTCTTTTAGTTTTGACGTTGCAAGAATAACAGTTTTACTTGTGAAAACAAGTGAGATTTTTAGATTCTTTTGTGTATAGCTAAGTTTTTCTTGTACTATTGCAAGTCGCAGGAGGTGAGGATCTTGAAATATTTCAATCGGCTTGCTGAGCTTCGAGGAAAAACATCACAGGCAAGGTTCGCCGAGCCTTTAGGCTTGAGTCAACAAAACTACGGGAACTATGAACGAGGTGAGCAGAGTCTTAACTCTGATCTGCTTCTGAAGATTCATGATGTGTATGGCTGTAGTATCGAATGGCTGTTAGGCCTTGACAACATTGAGTTTATTAAACCAACAGCAGAAGGCTTTGTGGATATGCCCCTCTACGGTTCCATAGCCGCGGGCACCCCCATCGAGATGATAGAGGTCGAGGGTACGCATCCCGTGCCTAAGAAGGTAGCAGACAGATATCCCGAATCGTTCCTCTTGGAGGTCAAGGGTGAGAGCATGAACCGTATCCTCCCGAACGGATGCTATGCACTGGTTGACCCCTGTGAGGATGTGGATCGTGACGGTCAGCCTTATGCGGTCTGCGTGAATGGGTTCGACGCCACCGTGAAGCGCGTGAAGAAGCTGAATAACGGCTTCCAGCTGGTACCGGATTCCACTGATCCGACTTACGCGCCTGAGACCTATAACTACAACGAGCCAGGCACTGAGACCATCACTGTGATAGGCCGTGTGGTGTACTACGTCCTTCCGTTCGATTGGGGATTCTAAAATGGGCTCTGCAAAAACGAAGCTGCTCAATGTGCACGATTACGTGGTGATCGACACAGAAACTACTGGCTTAAGCCCACGCTATGATGAACTGATTGAGATTGCAGCGATTCGCATCCGAGGTGGAATTCAAACACATAGTTTTCAAACTCTCATCAAGCCTTCCCAACCTATTGATCCATTCATCGAAGGATTAACGGATATCACTAATGAGATGGTCAAAGACGCTCCATGCAGCGATCAGGTAATTGGCGATTTTCTCAAATTCGTTGGAGCTGATCCAGTATTAGGTCACAATGTTTGTTTTGATATCAGCTTTATCCGCTCTAAAGATGGGGAAGCTTTCGCGAAAAACCTCCTCTTCGATACGAAGCGAATAGCAATGCATACACTTGATTGCCCCAAAGATCTATGGTCGGTCAAAGAGGAATGCAAGCGAATAAGTGGCGAGAACATCAACGTGAGACACCATAGAGCCTTATCTGATTGCGAGGTCACTCATTTTTGCTATGAAGCTCTAAGGCCGCTACTGGTCGATAAGTATGGCGAAGACCCTGATGCGGGCTATAAACGAACACGGAAACGCAGCACGAAGAAGATAGACATTGACGGCATTGTCCAAACTGTAGATTTCATTGACGAAGACAATCCATTCTACGATTGCAATATCTGCTTCACGGGGAAGCTTTCCTCGATGACTCGCTCTGAAGGAATGCAATACGCCGTCAATGCAGGCGCTACTCCACAGGCAAATGTCACTAAGAAAACTGACTATCTGGTTTTGGGATCATTTGATTACGTTGCTGCATTGAATGGATCGAAATCGAGCAAGCTCAAGAAAGCTGAGAAGCTGCAACTGGAAGGCAGTTCTCTTCAGATAATCGACGAGGACTATTACCTTGAGAACCTTCCGGAGAATGTCCTATCAGTGTGAGCCGATCTACGCCGTGATACCGTTCGATTTCGAGATATAAGTTCGACATCTTGACCGAAATACGATATTTGTATTACACTTACTGTATTGCAGTTAGGAGGCAGGTATGGAAGACAGCATCATTGTTCACGGTCGCATAATGGAGCGCCATCCCGAGCTCACGCCAGAAGACATCGCGCATGCTTGGGGAGCGAGGATCGCTACAGGGATGCGCCTGGATGCCGATGTTGCGCAGAAGGTCGCTGTTGGATTCGATGCGAAGGGCCGCATGATCGAGATGGTGGCGGTGACGCTTTCCAACGGGGATGTGCTCGTATTCCACGCCATGACGCCCCCATCGAAGAAGACATTGCGAGAGACCGGCTTGCTCTGAAGAAAGGAGTCACCATGAACTACGAGACAGAGAACGGCGTCATCTTGACAGATGACCAATTGGAGAAGATGGCCGCTGAATACGAGAGCGGCGAGTGGGAGGGCCACCTAGAGAACGTGGTGATGGGCGTTCCCAAGGCAGACGATGCTGATGAGCTCACCGTTGTGTCATTCCGTTTGCCGAAGTCGCGCGTGGCTGCCATCGACGCGACCATAGCCAACCGCGGCATGAGCAAATCTGAGTTCTATCGGCAGGCTGTTGACCGCGAACTGCTAGCGCTGGCTTAAGAAGGACTCATGCATCACAAGAGAGGGCGTGACCACTGGGAGCGCGCATCCTAGACAAATCAAGCCCCGCGCTTAATCTTGGCGGATAGCACGCGGGGCTCTAAGCAGGGGTCGGACTCCGTAGAGTTGCCGACCATAACCCAAAGGAGATTCTATCATGCCCAAGGTGCGGGGCGATGGTTCCGTCATCCAGTTGGAGCCTGGCAAGCCTAGATCCAAGTGCCGCAAATGGCAGCTGCGCGTGCCCATCGGCCGCAGCAAGAAGACCGGCAAGTACGAACAGCTCACGCGCGTATTCCACGGCACCTACACCGAAGCGAAGGCAGCGCTGCGAGAGTTCATCACAGAGATAGAGAGCGATCTGGTGGTGCGTCGGCGCACTGATGCCAAGACGGTCAGAGAATACTCAGAGGCGTGGCTCCTGCAGCAAGAGAAGGAAGTCGCTCATGGTACCTGGCGCAAGTATGTAGACCACATCAAATGCGTGAATCTGCATCTTGGCTACGCAGCACCATGGGATGTCACCTTTGAGGACATCGATGAGATGTATGAGCTCTTGGCCAAAGGCGAGAGCCCGTCAGGGAAGCCCCTATCAGGTACATACCTATCCAGCATATCAGCCACGGTCTACAAGATGTTCAAGCAAATGGTCAAGGATAAGGTGATCGGGTCAAGCCCAGTGGAATATGCTGAACGCCCGAAGCCGGACACGAAGGAGAAGAAGGCCCTCACCCATGATGAGATGGATGACCTCATATCGAAGCTGGATCCACGCCAGCCAACACAGCTGGTGGTCTTGCTGGGGATCAAGCTAGGACTCCGCCGTGGAGAGTCGCACGGGCTCTCCTGGGAAGACATAGACTTCAAAGCAAAGGTGATCCATGTGCGTCACAACTTTGACAGCGGCGGGAATCTAAGGGATGAGACCAAGAATGGCAAGGTGCGTGATATCCCGCTCACAGGGTCAGTGGAACGTGATCTAGAAGCCGCTTTAGACCATCAGATCTACCTGTTCGCAAGAACGCGGAGAAAGTGGAACGCCGCAGTGCCTGTAGTGACATCCAAGACACCCCTCATATGCGATGGGATGGGAAAGAGGCTCATGCCTGATGCCTCAACGCGATGGTGGCGCCAGAATCGCGAGGCGCTTGGATATCCAGGATGTACGGTTCATGAGATGAGGCACAGCTACAGAACGCAGCTGAGAAAGAAGGGCGTGCCAAAAGAGGTAGCCCAGAACCTATTGGGGCATTCGAGCGAGGCTATGTCAGACCTCTATGATCACGTGGATATGGAGGATATGCAAGAGGCCATAAAGCTGGTGGATTGGTGATGCTGACGGCACATCTGGAAGCACGATTCTTCCATGATTCTTCCATTTGGCCGTTTTCAAGAAAAAAGGCCAGAGCGGACAACGCTCTGACCTGCTGTTTCTTGGTAGCTCCGACCGGATTCGAACCGGCGACCTCCGCCTTGAGAGGGCGGCGTCCTAAACCGCTAGACGACGGAGCCACATAG
>CAJUSF010000063.1 GCA_910588945.1 uncultured Eggerthellaceae bacterium
ATACAGGCAGGAGGACGGTGGAGCGATCAGCTATATCCGGATCAATGCCAACCCTTCAAATCCGACATCTTACAACTATTGCTTCGTCAAAATGATCAACGTGTATCAGGACCTTCGCAACGCTAGGCCCACCGCAGGCATCGTCTACAGTCCAAGTGAATGCACGAATCAAGACGTGCTCGCTCGCTTGGACAACATCAGTGCTGACAACTACGAGATAACCAGCGAGGGCGGAGAGAACCACATCTTCACCGAAAACGGCGAGTGGGAGTTCACCTTCATAGATCTCGACAATGGCAAGACCGGTTCTGAAAAAGCCGTCGTCGACTGGATTGACAAAACGCCGCCCACCGCCGATCTCACCTACAACATGAACGGCGCGACGGGCAGGATGGTCGTGCAGGTGGTCAACCCCAGCGAAGAGATAACTTTCGCGGAAGGCAACGGTACCTATGAGTATGTTGCCAACGGAGACTACGAGATCGTGTTCTACGACAAGGCGGGAAACGAAGGCAGGCTGGTTGCCCATGTCGACACATTTGGAGGGATGGAAGCTCCTGACGAGCCTGGCCCAGACCCAGACCCAGATCCCGATCCCGATCCCGGTCCCGATCCCGAGCCCGAGGTGACGGTGTACCCGCTGACGCTGGATATTGGTGGTGGCACATGGGCGCAAGGCTACACCGCACCCACTGAATACGACAACACGCAAGCGTTCACGCTTCCTGGCGATGGCAACCTGTCTCGTCCGGGATACACGTTTGCTGGCTGGTTCGCGAAGGACGAAGGCGGGAACCTTGCCGGCGAGGCCGTGACCGAGATCGTGGCCGGAAACACGGGCGCTGTGAACCTATGCGCCAAATGGAACCCCATTCAGTATTCGATAACGTACAACCTTGGCGGCGATGGAACTAACGCACCTGAGGGAATCGACCTCACCGGATTCTCTTCCTACAGAACTGGAGACGCCTTTGCGCTCCCAGATGCCAGCGTTATGAAGTGGGAAGGCCATACCTTTGCAGGATGGTATGAAAGCGGCGACTTCTCTGGAAACGAGTTGCGCGAAATTCCGGCTGGACATTATGGCGATGTCGAACTGTATGCCAAGTGGACGGGCGAGGCATGTGTGGTCAACTACCACGAGAACGGCGGCAAGTTCGAATCGAACCCGCAGCTGGTGTATGGGTTCGACGATGGATTCTCCGTTGGGCAGACGATAAAGCTGCCGAGCGATATTCTGCGACCGGGTTACGAGTTCGATGGTTGGTACGAGAATGAGGATTTCAGCGGCTTGGCGGTGTCGGACATCGAGCTGGTCGTGGGTGCGGTCGACCTCTACGCTAAGTGGGAGCTCGTGGAATATGCCATCGACTACGTGACGAATGGCGGAAGCTGGGTTGACGACTTCCATGTTCCCGCCAGCAGCTATACGATCGAATCAGAGGACATGCTGCTTCCTGATGCGAGCGGCATTGCTCGCGAGGGGTACAAGTTCAAAGGCTGGTTTACCGATGAAAATTTTGCTGGGGAAGCCGAGATAGCAATTGTCGAGGGGTCGACGGGCGACAAGACGTTCTATGCGAAATGGGAGCAAGAGCAGGTCACGCCCCCCGGTCCCGACGAGCCAGGCCCCGATAACCCCGGCCCTGGCGAACCGGATCCCGACGAGCCGGACATGTCTGACGTGGTCATACTGTCGCTGGCGCTCGGTGTCGATGCGCAGCAAATCGTCAGCTGGACGGAAGTGGAAGACGGCCGCTTCTATGGGCGCATGGAGGTGCTGCGTTCGAAGATGCCCACCAAACGCGAGGACTTTGACCTGAAGGTTCCCGACAACGTGGAGATCGTGTCGATCGCCAAGCAGGTGCAGGCATACGCCCTCGGGCATCCGCTGGGGACATCCGTCGGCGCGCTTTCGTTGGACGACGCATACGACGTTGCGGCCGCGCGCGATGCCGCCGCGGCCTTCGCCGCCGCGCGCGAAGGATCGCAGTCAGACTTCTGGGACATCGTGCTTAGGCACAGGGACAACCCCAACTTGCAGAAGACCTACACGCTCGAAGTCGTTCCGGTGGAGGACTCACCTGCGCCCGTTCCGGATCCGGACCCGGATCCGACCCCGACACCTATGCCTGACCCGACCCCGACCCCGAACCCGAACCCTGGGTCTTCACCCACTCCGACAACCCCTTATGTCCCAACGGCCAACAACGATATCGGAAGCGATGTCGGGCTTGCAAACACCGGCGACAATGCCATGGACGGTGTCCTAGCACTTGGCCTTCTGGGTGTGTGCTTCGGCGTGCTGTCACTGGTGTTCGGCCTCATCGCCCGTTCTCGCCGCGCCGAATGAACAGGGGAATGAACAGGAGGACGTGTTTTTCGTTCATCTTCCCGCATTGGAGATGGTTCCCAATGATAGTCCGGTGATCCGCTGAATCTGGCACACTGAGAGGCCTACGCCTTTCAGTGTGCACTAACGCCGGGACAACGGGGACGGGGGATGTTGTCCCATTTTGGACAACGTGGTAGGACAACATCCCCCGTCCCCGTTGTCCTGTCTCGAGCTTCTCACAAGCTCCTCGCTTTTCGGGGTGATTATGGCACACTGAGAGGCCTTCGCCTTTCAGTCGCACTAACGCCGTATCTCTCTCACTCCGGTCAGTCTGGCGAAGCGTTGTCGGATCGATATGTCAGAGGTATGTCAGCGCATCATGCCAGGGGGGGGGTGGGGGTGATTTACGTCCGCGCTACCCTGTGCAAGGCCGCTTAGCGGCACGGGAAAATGTCCGCGCTACCTGTCCGCGCTCCCCACCCGTCCCCTGACATGGAGGCATAGGTGCGGGGAGTGCACGATAATCGCGCATGAGGAATTGAGCATATCCCAATTTAAGCTATGCTTCCACTTATGTTAACCTGCATTAAAAGAGAATGGTCATATTGCTTGCGTGCAGGCTTTTCGAGAGAAATACCAAGTCGGCCTGCATGGACAATTAGCTAGCGTAGGCGTTCGAGGAGGTTGGGGATGCAAGCTGCGAAAAGGCGGAAAGTGGCTCTGTCGATTTTCTTGCTAATGTGTTTCGCCCTTTACATTTACGGTGTCATCTCCGCTCCGTATATACCAAGTCATATCGAAGACATCGCATTGCCACTCGATTTTATGATCGGGATTCCTCTTGCCTTCTATTTTCTCGTTATCAGGCCGCGAAACCTCACGTTGCTTTCTATCATCCCTGTCATTTGGATCGGCTATGGGCTAAGCGTCGTTGCGCTCGGATCTGCTGATGCGGGCGTGCTTCCGTATATGCTCACCGTGTTGATCCCCGTAGAGTTCGTAATTGCGGTCAGGGAGTGCTTGAAAGTTGCCAGAGTTTACAAATCCGCAAAAGCAAAAAGCTCTGATCCCATGTTCTGGTTCGGGGAAACAATGTTCTATCTTGTGAGGAAGGACATGCTCGCCAGCATGGCAGCCGCTGAGCTCAGTGTCTGGCATTACGCGCTATTTTCATGGCGAAAGAAGCCCCACGTGCGACCGGGAGAGCGAGCCTTTTCCTATCACAACGCTGGCGGCTACATGAGTATGCTGATCGGCCTTGCGCTCGCGTTCCCGGTGGAAATTATCGGTGTTCACATACTCATATCTCAATGGAGCATCGTTGCTGCGTTTCTTGTCACAGCGCTTTCGGTCTATGCGGCCATCTGGCTTATTGGTGACGCGCGTGCTCGCGTGATGCGGCCTGTCGTGATTGGCGATGATCACCTTCGCTTAGAATGCGGGATTCAAATGGAGGCGGTAATCCCGCGTTCCAACATAGAGGCGGTTTGCTTTTCCGAGAATGACATTAACGTTCTTGGGAAGGCGGACAAACTCAACTACGGGACCTTCTATCAGGCAAATGTTTGGGTTGTGGTTAAGCAGCCCCTTGAAGTTCGCACGATGCTGGGAAAAAAGCGCGTTCGGGCTATTGGTGTAAGTCTCGATGATCCGAAGGCTTTCGGTGATGTGATCGAGTTGAGCTTGAAGCGTCTCGATGATTAGCGTTATCGCACCGGTAGCTGTTGTGGTTTTTATCCGCTTTGTTATTTCAGTTTGTGTTTATGTCGGGGCAATGGCAAAACTGTGCGGATCTCTTGAGTAAAGAGGATCGTTCTTAGCGCTAATTCGACGAGCATGCCATCATCCCCGCCCCTCGACATGAGTTCGTCCTCCTTATTTAAAAAACATCTCTTGGTGTACTCAAAACGGGATTCCTAGATCGAATAATTGGCGGATGATGTACTCATAAAATTCTCAGACTAAACCGATCGCGCCCTCGCCGATTCTGTCTAGTTTTGCGGTTTTAACTGAGGACATAATGTCCTAAAATATTCCCAGTGCCAAAGGAGGGTAATTTGAGGTTTTCTACACTGGTTAAAGATAAGAGAACTGCATTGAATTTAACGCAGCGTCAATTTGCGCAAGTTTTAAAACTTGGCAAGAGCGGCGAGCGAACCATTCGGCGTTGGGAGGCCGGTGAGAGTGAACCCGCGCAAACTCAAGTCATAATAGATGCAATTATGAGGATAGACCCCAAGCCTCCATATTCACAAAAAGACAAGGCCTCATTTGATTTTTCCTATATTGATTTGTTTGCTGGGATTGGCGGGTTTCATCTAGCTTTCTCGGGCGCAAAGGGCAAATGTTTATTTGCATCGGAATGGGACAAGTATTGCCAAATACAATACAGCCAGAATTTCGGGATGGTTCCATATGGTGACATTACGCAGATCGAATCATCTGAGATACCGGATCATGATGTTTTGGTGGCGGGATTCCCGTGTCAGCCCTTTTCAATAGCGGGTGTTTCAAAGAAAAAAAGCCTTGGTCGCGCAACGGGTTTTTTGGACAAATCCCAAGGCACATTATTTTTTGATGTCGCTAGGATAATTCGCGCCAAAAGACCCAAAGCTTTCATGCTGGAGAACGTCAAGAATCTATTAAGCCATGATGACGGAAAGACATGGGAAATAATAAAAGGCACCTTGGAAAGCGATTTGAACTACACGATTTTTTATAAGGTCCTTGATGGCGACGGCTTTGTTCCTCAGCATAGGGAGAGAATTGTGATTGTCGGGTTCGACAATGAGCGCTATGGACCGGGCGTTTCATTTGATTTTGATATTAAGTATCCGAGAAAAAGAGCAGCGCTAAAGGATATCCTTGAAACTGAGAATATCGATAGGTACACATTGTCAGACAAGCTTTGGTCGTATCTTCAAAACTATGCAGCAAAGCACAAGGCTAGAGGGAACGGTTTTGGTTTTGGGATGCCGGATTTAGAGGGCAGTTCGCGTACGTTGAGCGCTCGTTATTATAAAGACGGATCGGAGATTTTAATCCGCCAAGACGGAAAGAACCCAAGAAAACTCTCACCGCGTGAATGCGCTCGATTGCAGGGTTACCCGGATGAGTACAGAATTGTGGTTTCGGATACGCAGGCCTACAAGCAGTTTGGGAATTCTGTTGTAGTGCCCTTGATGACGCAGGTTGCAAAATTGATCAATAAAAAAATTAAGGAGCTGGAAGCAGCGAAATGAGCGATTTGCTTGAAAAGACCCTTAGTCGGGTTAGTGAGTCGTCGCTTGTATTTGCAAAATCGCTTTCCCCAAACGACACCGGCCTCACCGGCGGCCATCAGTGCGGTATATATATCCCGAAACAAAGCGTCAAATTGATTTTTGCCGAGCCTTTTGAGCGTGGTTCAAATCACGAAAGGTTTGCCCAAATAACTTGGAACGATGAACTAACAACGGATAGCAGGTTCATCTATTACGGAGTTGGAACAAGGAATGAGTATCGAATTACCCGATTCGGTCGCGGTTTTGATTTGCTTAAGCCAAATCATACCGGCGATGTCGTAGTTATTTGTAAGAATACAGACGAGCAATACTATGCGTATGTTCTTTCTACCGATGATGAGATCCAAGGATTTCTTGACTTTCTATCTATTCCGATTACTTCGCTTGGCGGCATAGTTAAAGACGAGGCGACTTATGCGAATCATACAGAAGAAGGTATTTACGAGGATTACTACATTCGATTCGGCAGCGATTTTCCGTCTACGCTGATAATGGCCGTTTCGGCTCAAGAGATAGACAAGATATTGAATTGCGGTGATATCGATTTAAGTCCTGATGATTTGCTACTTAGATGGATAGAGACAGAATACGCGCTGTTTAAGTATATTGAGAAAAGGCACTATTGTTTCGTTGTTGAAGAGCCTGCGAAAAGTCTCGATGACTTCGTGCAAACAGGTCTCGAAATAACGAACAGGAGGAAGGCTAGAGCTGGAAAATCGCTGGAACATCATCTAGCTGCGCTATTTGATATCTATGAATTGGATTACAGCGCTCAAGCAAAGACCGAGTTGAAAAAGAAGCCCGATTTTATTTTTCCTTCTGAGGAGGCGTATCAAGACAGCTCATTTCCGGAAGAAGAATTGGTTTTCTTGGGATCAAAGACCACATGCAAAGACCGGTGGAGGCAGGTTCTTAGTGAGGCGGATAGGATTAAGGATAAGTATTTGTTCACTTTGCAGCAGGGCGTTTCTCCTAATCAGCTTGAAGAAATGCACGCCGAACACCTGACCTTAGTTGTTCCTGCGGCTTATCATGGCTTTTATCCAAAAACAGATTTTGAGAGCGTTATTTCTCTCGCAGAGTTCATACAAAGAGTTAAGAAGCTTCAGTCGTAAATAGCTTTATCAGGAATTTAGCGTTTTTCCATGTCAGGGGACGGGGATGATGACATGAAATCGGGGGGGGCAATGGTGTCGGATATGCCATCAACCCCGTCCCCTGACATGAGATGTTATTTTTGTTTATTCCCTACAAAAATCTTTTCTGAACTGGGATAATGAAGCGAACACCCGCAGCCATTTACAGAGTTGCGGACGCTGCCAGCCGGTGCTGTCGATCTCGAAGACAAGGGGGAGCATGCTGGAGCTGCTTGAGGATAATGCCTTGGTCGTGTGCGCTCTTCTTTGCGTACTGGTGGCTCTTTGCATCCTGATCGCCTCTCTTTCGGTGTTGCGCCGCGCAAAGCGCTTGCAGCCCCAGCGATCCGTTGCGCCTTCGATGCGATCTTCGGCCTTTCGCGCCTTTGATGCTGCTCCGTTTGCAGCCATGCTCGTCATCGATCCGAAGTTGCGCAGCGTACGTGCGGTTTCTGGAGCTTTCACCGACCTTACGGGAATTCCGCGACAGCAGATTCTCTCCGATTCGTACCTTTTGGAAAACTGCTTGAGCAAGGATGCGCGCAGGGATCTCATGGAGGCGTTCGATGCTTGGGATCGGGCGAGCATGCTTGATGTGCAGTGCGACGTGGAAAACATCGCAACGAAGACGACCCGCCGGTGTTCGGTCAAAGTGTGGCCGGACGCCGCATCGGCTCTTTGGATCATGGAGTTGCGCGATGTGACCGAGGTGCACAACGCGATCATCGATCTTGAGCAAAAAGCGCAAAGCGCCGAGGCGAGTGAAAAGGCGAAACTGCGATTCCTCTCCGATATGAGCCACGAGATCCGCACTCCAATGAACGGCATAATGGGTACGCTTGCGCTGGCCGATCTGCATGTGGACGACCCCGACCAGACGCGCGAATATCTCCATCAGGCCGACGACCTCACGAAATATCTGCTCTCCATCATCAACAACGTTCTCGATATCTCCAAGATCGAGAACGGCAAGATGGAACTCGAGAATCGCTGCTTCAGCTTGAACGACCTGCTCGCACGTGAGCGCGGGCTGTTCTCCGAGTCGACCAAAACTAAGGGCATCGACTATGTGGTCAAGGGCGATACGCTTGAGCAGCCCTATGTGGTGGGCGACGAGCTTCGTTTGGCTCAGGTGGTCACCAATCTTGTCTCCAACGCGCAAAAATTCACCCCAGCGGGCGGGAATATCACGGTAAATATGCTGCATGTGCAATCCACCGATGACCACCTCCACTTTGTCATTCGCGTTTCCGATACGGGCAAAGGCATGGACAAGGAATTCCTGAAGACCATCTTCGACCCCTTCTCGCAGGAATCGTCGAGCACTTCACGGCAGTTCGGAGGAACGGGTCTCGGCATGGCTATTTCAGATCAGATAGTGCGTCTGATGGGCGGATACATCGTGGTCGATTCCGAGGTTGGTAAGGGCACCACGTTTGAGGTGTATCTGGGATTGCCGATCGCAAACGACGAGCAGATCGCCGAATACCGCCTTGAGCAGCAAGGCTCGGCATCGTCTGAATCCTCGCTCGCCGATGCCGTTGAAGACCTCTTCAGCTTGTCCGGCAGCACGATTTTGATGGCGGAAGACAATCTTATGAACGCGAGCATCGCCGAGGAGATGCTGCTCGAAATGGGCGCTGCCGTGGTAGATCATGCCTGTGACGGCCAAGTTGCCTGCGATCTGTTCGCCGCAAGCGAATCGGGGACATACTCGATCATTCTCATGGATATCCAGATGCCCAACATGGATGGGCGGCAAGCGGCGCGCACGATCCGCGCCATGGACCACCCCGATGCCGCCACCATTCCGATCATCGCGCTTTCCGCTGACGCCTATGTCGAGGACAAGCGAGCATCACGTAAGGCCGGCATGAACGGACATATCTCGAAGCCGATCGTCTACGAGACGCTCGAGGCGCAAATACGTGAGGAGTTGGCCTCTCTCGGAACGGGGGCTCAATGATGAAGAATGCGTTCACGTCGATCCTTCAAACTGCCGCTTGGGGTAAAGTTCTCTCGGTTGGGCTCTGCGTCGCCGTCATCGGCGTTATGGTTGCAACGTGGCAGGGCGGCTCGCATTTCGGCAACGATTTCTCATGGGCCAACAGCTCCTATGCGGTAGAGCAGGCCTATGATTCGACGGCCTTCCAAGTTGAAGAGGATTCCGATTCGGATAACCCGATCGCTCAGGAAGAGCAGGCCGAAGCGCAGCTCGATGACACGAGTCATTCCGCCGACGGCTATTCCGACAACACCTCGTCGCTTTCCGGAACGACGGTTCCTTCAGAGGACGAGGTCGTGATCGGAAGCGGCGGAACCGCCCAGGGCGGCAATCCTTCACAAGGTGAAGGGCCTTCAGGAGGAAACAATTCTGAACCGGGCTCCGATCCCGGTCAAGATCCGGGATGGATCATTCCGCCTGATGATCCTGATTGGGAGCCGGATATCATCGGCGACCCCAATAGGTTCGAGGAAGTTCAAAATCCCTACGAAGACAACATCGGCGCGGCGGTCAAAGATGAACTTGCGAATATCGTGGTTAATGGAAGAGGCCGGGTCTTGGCCGATCAGCCCATGGATGTTGCCCGGTTCATACGGCCTTATGTCGACGGATACATCGAGGTGCGCAGAGGCGCTACTGGCGCGATCGAGCGTTTGCCGCTCAACAAAGCGCTGCTCAAAGAGTACTCCTACACAAGGCCGAGTGCGAGCGATGCGGAAGCCAGCGTCCGCCTTTCGTATATCGATTCAGCCTACGGGAGTGGTGTGGTCACCGTAACCTGCGATGTCTACGATCATGTTGCCGTTTTCGATATTCCACAGGAACACGGTGAAGGTGCGGTGCGCTTTTTTAAGGGAGATGAACTCTCCGTTTCGTCTGATATCTGGAATGCGGTGCTTGCCGATCTCCCGCGTGCGACCGATGGATCGCTCGAGCAGCTTTTCAGAGGGTGGACATCGCCGCAACTGTCGGGCGAGCTCGTCGTGGATAAGCTCATTGCTCCTAGCAGGATACAGACGATATCCTTGGTTGCTCAGCCTCTGTTGAATCTGGGCGACAGTGGCTACGCTCATCTGCGCGTTGAGGCGCAAGATGGTAAGCAGGTGCTTGTTTCGGTAAGCGATCCGACCGCGCTGTCTGCAGGTGTGCTGCATGTTCCCGAAGGCGTGAATGCGCTTGTCTTTGACAGCGCTGCGTCGTATCCCGCCATTGAAAAGATCGAGCTTCCGGCCACTATAAGAGATGTTGATGTGGCTTCGGTCGTGCAGGCGTGCCCTCAGTTGAAGGAGTGGTCGGTCTCGCCGGACAATCCGCGTTATGCGGCAACGATCGATGGCTATCTTCTCAAAAAGCTAGACGCCAATGCCGCCTCCGATGCCTCCGGTGTTCTTCCGGATCGGTTCTCGCTTGAGTCGATACCGCCGTCGATCAATATTTCTGGCGGCATCAATGTGGAAGAATACGTGGTTGCCTTCAGCAAGGATGCCTTTGATGCGTTTGCGGGTATATCGCCGATCGTCTTGAACTTTGAGAGCGAAGAGGTTCGCTTCGAGCAATGGGATTCTATCCCTGATAAGACTGTTCTGTCTACGCCGGTCAATTCGCCGTACGACCGGGCTTATTGCCGGTATCTCTCCGCTGTTGCCTTGCATCGACCGGGCTTGCAGGTGTCTACTCCGTTTTCCGGTGTGATGCGACATGGCGGCATCTATGAGGCAGGCGCCGATGGAGTGGTGCGTTTTCGCCAAGACGATGGAAAGAACCTGCTGGCTTACGTGCCGTCAAATGTTGCGGGTTCCTATGATGTTCCTGCCGATGTGTCGGGGATCACAGCCACGGCGTTTATCGATTGCGATGCGATAGCTACCGTTGTGCTGCACGATTATATGGATTTCTTTGAGACGCAATCCCTTGCCGGTGCTGGCTTGAACAGTATTGCCGTATCGTCCCCGGAAACGATTTCGTTTGACGCAGGGATGGCCGCATTCGGTGCCAGATCTGCCTATCCGAGCAATTTCGTCATCCTGCTAGCTTGCGAGCGTGGAAGCGAAGGGTATAACCGCTGGCTCGATCAGCTCACGCTGTCATGGGGCGATAGCGCTCGGGCACAGGCGGCGCTGCTTTGCTTGGGCAATGACCCCGGCGAAGTGGAAACAGATGCGCAGACCGGAAGTGTTTACACACGTGACGGCAATCGACTGACGCTGTGCTCGGTTCCCTCTTCTGCGGAACAGATCCAGATCAAAGAGGACACGACCGCGGTTTTGGGGTCCGCCTTTAAAGACTGCGCGAAGCTGAAAGTGGTGGAGCTGCCCACAACGGTGACCCAGGTGGGCGCGGATGCTTTTGCAGGCTGCTCCTCATTGGAGGCCGTTTTGTATTCCGAGGCTGCCCTTCAAGGCGATACGCCTGATGCGTGGGCAGCACAGGTTGGTTTGAGTGCTGTGGCCGGTTGCAACTCAATGGCGCTGCTAGAAAGTTCGGCGGCCTATACCAGCGACGGAAAAGCAGCGGTCTATCGATCGCTTGCTCGGGAGGCTTCGTCTGATCTGGAACTCGCCTACGTGGTCTTCGATATAACCGGAAACCTAGAGCTTTTGCCTCGCACCGTCTCTGTTGCGGCGCATGCGGCATCAGGGCGCAAGGCACTAGAGTCTCTAACGGCATTCTCATCGGTTACAACGGTGGGAGTCGAGGCATTTGCGGGGTGCGAGAATCTTCGCTCGGTGGACGGGTTCTCTTCGATCGTCGCGCTCGAGAGAAGATGCTTCGCAGGATCGGGCCTTTCGGGTTCGATAACGCTTAGTGGCGTGAACCTTGCGGTAGGCGAGGAGGCCTTCGCCCAATGTCAGCGCTTGCGTGAAGTTCTGGTGCGCGGGTCGGTGAGTACGCTCGGAACGCGAACTTTCAAGGACTGTTCGTACCTGCAAAGGGTTGAACTGGGAGACGCTTCGACCACCATTGCCACAACAGGCAACGAGACTTTCAAAGGGTGCGCCTCGCTTAGCACGGTGTCCATTTCGGGAGCCTTGCGCCGCATAGGCGTCGGGGCGTTTGCGGAATGTTCTTCGCTGAGCACGGTCAGCTTCATCGGAGCATGCAAGACGAGCCTTTCCGTGATAGAGGATGAAGCATTCCGCAGCTGCGTGGCGCTGAACGGGTTTACCTTGAGCGGCCTTTCCGCACTCAAATCGGTGGGTTCGCGGTTCATGTATATCGATGCGGTTACATCGCGCAGCGGATCATCGCCGGTCGCGGCGTCATCTCTTCTCATTACGCGCGTAACGTTGCCGGCATCGCTTGAAACAATCGGATCGTATGCATTCGGCAATCAGGCCGCTTTGCAGACTGTCGATATAAGCGGAAGCAATGCGAAACTCGCGCTTATCGATACGAAGGCGTTTGCTGGATGTTCGAGCTTGCGCCAAGTCGATATGGGCGTAAGCGCGGCCCCGATGGTAGTCGGAACAAGCGCGTTCGAAGGCTGCGCGAGCTTGCAGCGAGTAACATTGCCCAAGTCGATGACCACTCTGAATAACGCCGCCTTTAAGAACTGCTCTGCGCTGGCGAGCTTTGTTTTGCGTGGAAGCGGAGCCTCTGCATGGACGATATTGGGAAATGAAGCATTTGCGGGATGCACCGATCTCAACGCAATGGATCTCTCATCCACTAAGATCGCGATCATCGGCGCCTCGGCTTTTAGCGGCTGCACCTCTTTGAATCTGGTCACCTTGCCGAAGAGTCTTACCGCGCTCGGCGAGCTGGCGTTTGCGGGGTGCAGCGCTTTGTCCACGTTGAGCTTGCTGTCGGAGCTTCCCCCGTCGGTGGGCGCCGATACATTCAAGGGTTGCGACAAGGCGCTTCTCTGTGTTCAGGTTCCGCAGTCGAACAACGATGCGGTTTTGAATTCCTACCGAGACGACCCTGCGTGGAACAAGGCGCTTGCGGATGATTCGGGTTTCTTTGACGAGAACAGCATCACCGCGGCAGATCCCGACATGGTGGTCTATGAGGGGGCGAGCTATCGCCGTACTGGTAGCGGACTGTCGCTTGTTGAGGTGAACCCCTCCATGGTGACGACGGTGTTCACTCCGACATCGCAGGCTACGATGATCGAGGCGGGCGCATTCAAAGGATGCTCATCGATCGTATCCATCAAGATCCCCGCTTCGGTGAAGAGCATAGCATCAGGGGCGTTTGAGGGCTGCACGAATTTGGAGATTCTTGCGTTCGAGGACGATCGGCCTGCCGCCTTTGGAGGAGCGCTGTTCGGATCCGGATCGCCTCATAACGGCTTCAAGCTTTACGTTCCTTCCGGTTCTACTAACTGGTATGGCAGCGTGCCGCAGCTTGAGCAGTATCGGATTGTTACCGGTGGCAGCACCTTTGCTTTGCAGGATGGAGGTCTGCTGTTCACCTCGTATAATGCCGCGGCTCCCTCTGCGCTGGAGGTGCTATTCAAGGTTCCCCGGTCGTTTAGCGGATCGATCAGCCTTACGGCGGCGACTGACTACATCGCCGATGGAGCGGCTGAGAAATGCACAGGGTTGCAAGAGATATATCTCGGTGGATACTGTTCAACGGTGGGCCGGCGTGCCTTCAAGGACTGCACTTCGCTTACCCATGCGGATCTCGGCCCGTTGCAGAGCAATCTGACCGGATTGGGAGAATCGGCCTTTGAGGGATGCACCAATCTGAAGAGCTTGATGGTGTCGAATGGAAACAAGGTTCCCATTGTTCCCCGGTCGGTGAGCTCGTTCGGGCCGCGTGTGTTCAAGGGTTGCACCTCGCTTACATATCTCAGTATTCAAGGGCCGGTCGCATCCATTCCGGAGGGCTTCTTGGAAGGCTGCACGAAGTTGGGCTATCTGACTGCGGCTTCCAGTTCCATCGCAAGCGTGCAGTCGTTCGGCGATAACTGCTTCAAGGGATGTGTCTCCATGACGACGGCTGGCGCATCGCTTACATCGTTTGTGAATCTGCGCTCTATCGGCAATGATGCGTATGCCGGATGTACGAATCTTTCGCTGATCACGCTGCCGGCAGCGATGACGTCAATCGGATCGGGTGCATTTTCCGGATGCACCGATGTTGATGTTGTTGCATTCAATGGGGCGACGCCCTTGTCTTTGACAGGTACCGGACTCGACGAGATCATCGGGCGCGCCCGCGTGTTTGTTCCGCTGGGCACGAAAGATGCTTGGCAGCAGAGTTTTAGTGTGCCGCCGATGACTCTTGATGAAGTGAGCGCCACCTACCGATCGGTAAGCGGAAACATCTATGCGGAGACGCGCTATGTTTCAGGCACGGAGGGCGATCTCTCCTTTGTCGCCACGACGAAGCGTGCAAGCGCATCGGGTACTGTGAGTGCGTATAGCAGCGGAAACTTGCATACGACAGCCGTCAACGCGCGGGCGCTCGCAGGGCAAAGCCATGTCAAGGCATTTATAACGGGCGAAAAGTGCACCGCGATCGGGGATCGTGCGTTCGACGGTACGGGCGCGGGAGCATTTACACTCGATTTCACAAAGGTGAAGGAGATTCCTGAAAACGGTTTGAAGATCGCTCTCGGCTCGAAGGTCTTCGGAGATAACGTCGATGCTAACGGAGGTATCCGCGTTCGTGTTCCATCTGAATTTGCCCAAGATTTCATCGATGCGCTTTCTCTGCAGTTGCGTGTGGATTATGGGATGGAGCTGCAAGTAGGTTCCACATCCGGATCGAGTTCGTATCTGGTGTTCACGCCGGATACGACCGCTGCGGCTGATGAAGATGCGGCAGCCGACGAAGAGTCTGATGCGCCGGATGCGTCGGATGCGGATGCGCCTGGCGCAACGGGCGAGTCTTCCGAGGAAGCTGGCTCTGCCACCGATGATGGCGCGAACGATGGCACTGACGTGGGCGCTGCGAACGATGGCGCAGGCGGTGGCACCGACACAGGCACAGATGCTACAGGCCAGACACCTGATCCCTCCGATTCTGGCATCTCCACCCCGATCGATGCGGCCGAAACCCCTGACGGCGGCGCTCGTACCGGATCGCTCGGCGATAATGAAACATTGAACACGGCACATGACGTAGCGCGTTGCACTCCCAACAGGGCAACCTCCGATGTGTCGTCGGAAAAAGGACGAGCATGATAATCAGGAAGAGCGACCAGATAATTCAAGAAGTCGGCAAGGCTATCATCGGTAAGGATGAGATCATCCGCAAGGTGCTGATGGCGATCTACGCGAACGGCCATGTGCTGCTCGAGGATTCTCCGGGCGTGGGAAAAACCACACTTGCGCTTGCATTTTCAAGAGCGTTGGGCTTCGAGTATCGTCGTATCCAGTTCACGCCTGATACCATGCCGGCCGACATTACCGGTTTCAGTATGTACAACAAACAGACAGGGACGTTCGAATATCACCCTGGGGCCGTCAATTGCAATCTTTTGCTCGGAGATGAGATCAACCGTACTTCGGCTAAGACTCAGGCCGCCCTGCTTGAGGTTATGGAGGAGCGATCGGTTACTGTTGACGGCGTTACCCATGCGCTGCCCGAGCCGTTCATCGTTATCGCAACGCAGAATCCGCTCGGTTCTGTCGGCACGCAACAGCTTCCCGATTCGCAGCTCGACCGCTTCATCGTGAGGCTTTCCATCGGCTACCCCTCTCACGATCTGCAGGTCGCAATGATTCGCGAGTCGTTGGAGGCGAAGCCTCTGGACAGCGTTCGCGAGGTCGCCACACGTGAGGATATCGTCACGATCCAGCGACACCTTTCCAACATCCGCATTTCTGAGGAGCTTATGAGTTACGCCGCATCTCTGTGCGAGGCGACGCGTACAGCATCGCTCGTTCAGCTGGGCGTTAGTCCGCGCGGCGTGTTGGCTTTGGTACGTATGGCGCGCGCTTCCGCTATTTTGGGAGAGCGCGACTATGTGATCCCTGAAGACATTCGCGATGTGTATAAGGATGTTTGCGCGCACCGTTTGATCCTGCGCTCGCAGGCGAGGATCGAAGGGGTAAGCGCCGAAGAGATCTTGGACGAGATCCTTGCATCGGTGCCGTCTCCCGCATTGGATCGCCGCGTCGTCCGTCGCTGATTGCGCGCATAGCATTTATTAGAGACGACCATGAAGTCGAACCGCATCCTCTTCATCGTATCCATCGTGCTGGCTGTCATGCTCTATTTCTGGACAGGGTCGCTATTGGCTCTTGTTGGTGCGTTGTTTCTCGGTGGGTTGATGCTGTTTTTGGCGCTTGGCGTTTTGGCTACGCGCTGGCTTACCGAGATCGACATCAGCGTACCGGCGTCTTGTACGGTAGGAGGAGATGCCTTCATCGTGCTTCGCTTGCGACGGGGCCTGCCGGTCAGCGCGGCGCTCATCACCTTCGATATTGCCAGTACCAGTGCCACTTTTCGCTCGGTGGAGCGGCATGTGGCTTCGATCGCAATGAACACGAGGCACAACGCAGAGATCCGTATTCCGCTCAATGCCGACTACTATGGCCGCACCGAGGTGACGATGGATCGTTGTTGGTGCGAAGATCCACTCGGTCTGTTCCGATGCAGTCTTGCGTTGTCGATGCATCAGAGCTGCGTGGTGTATCCTGCTGCGATGACGCTGGCGACCAACGTGAAGCACGTGCCGCTCTCCCGCGCTTTTGGTGAGACCTATGACGAATCGCGAAGCGGCTCCGATGTCGATGAGGTCTTCGATGTGCGCGAGTTTCAGGCGGGGGATCATTTGGCCTCGGTGCATTGGAAACTCTCTTCAAAGTTTGATGTGATGATGTCGCGCCAGTTTTCTCATCCGGTGGATTTCGAGCTTATTGTGGCTAGCGTGGCCGCACTTAGCGATGCATCAGGCTCTGCGCTGGAGCCGCCTTTGCTCAACGGGGTGGCAGCGGTCAGCGAGGCGATCTCGTCGGATTTCGTGCAGCAGGGATTTTCACACAATTATGCGCTGCCGGTTAATGGGGAGCTTGTTAGCGTGATGGTTGACGGCGTGGAGGCGATGGATGAGGTCTCGGAGCTTTTGCTGGATGCTCCTTTGTCGAAGCGCTATGCGGAATCGGTGGCCTGTCTGATGTCTTCGGAGGTTTCGACCCGCTTCACGAAATGCGTGTTGGTGACCCCGGTGTTCGACGAGCACCTGTGGGCGCAGCTGTCGTTCGAGCTGGATCTGAGCGTCGTGCTCGTTACTGCCGGATCGGGCGTGCAGCAGATCGGTGGAAACTACGATCTTGTGGTGGTGGACGTCGAGGATACGGAGGGTCATGAGCGCTGCATCTCCTTATAGGGAAGAAGCTGTAAGGCAAGCCGAAGCATCGAGCCACGGACGTGGTATCGTCATCGGCGCTTGCGCTCTGTTTTCCGCGGCGATCTGTGTTCAGCTCGGCCTGTTCGGGGGGTCGTTCGAGGTCATGATGGCATCTGTCGGGCTTGGCGTTTTGGGCGGCACCGTTGTGGGCACGACATGGGGAAACGACGACGGCGGTCAGCGTGTGTTCATCGGGCTGCTGGGGGCCTTGGCGCTTTCTTTTCTCATAAGCGTGCAGGGAGTTTTGAGCGCATGGGCCTCGGTGATCAACAGCTTCATCATAACTTGGGATGCGACGACTGATGGCTATGTGCTGCCGCTTCGTTTGGCTGAGGGTTTCTCCGTGCCGGATGTGATAGCTGTCGCGCTATGCTTTGCGGCAGCAGCATCTTTGCTGGTCGGGCTCTTGCTCCGCATTCGAAATAGTGCACTGGCTATCGGATGCACGGTGCTGATCGTTGCGATGGCTATTTTCTGCGGTACGGCAACGATCGTTTCGGTCGGATTCGTTTTGGCAAGCGGACTGTTCGTGGCCGCGCTGTTAGCGATAGGCAAGAAACGCATCGTGGTATCCGCCAAAATCGGTGGCGGCGGCATGTCGTCGGTAGCTGTGAATCTTATGGGAGTTTTGTTGCTGACGCTCGGTTTGGCTTGCGGGGTCGCATATTCGATAGGCGATTGGTCCCAGGCGTCATCTATGCGAGCGCATGCTTTGCAATCTTGGAATGAGATGCGGTTCGGCACCGATACGCTTCCGGAGGGAAATTTTGCGAAGGCCTATCGCATGAACCAAGTTGACGAGAACGCGCCGGCATCGCGCTTGGAGATCTCGGTCGATGCGGCCGATGATTTTGAGGAGTTCTATTTCAGGGGTTTTGTTGGTGCGAATTATGAGGGATACGCCTTCGATCGGGCTTCTTTTGTAGCATACGACGGTCAATGGAACGGTCTTTTCGATTGGATCGAGAATGCCGGGCTCGATCCGATGCTGCAAAGCGCCCAGTATGCTCAAGTGAACAGCGCTCTTGCAGGGCAGCAGCCGGATTCGTCTCGTCTGACGATCGAGGTCGATCAGGCGAACAGGCGCTACGGTTATGCGCCGTATCAGACGATCGCTGAAAGCGATGCCACCCCGCTGTTGGATCTTTCCCTGCAGCCGAACGGCTTTTTCGGTCTTGATAAGGCGACGTTGTCGGTGGTGCCCGGATCTCAAGCTACAGAGCTGTTCTCGCCAGCGCCTTGGGTGTCGGCTTCTCCTGATGAGGTGCAAGGTGATGTGGGGCAGTTCTTGCAGGCGGAGCGAGCGTATCGTTCGTTTGTCTACGACACCTATCTCGAAGGGCGCGAGGGCACTGACGAGGTGATTCGCGACTTCTTTTTCTCGGGCGAGGGTTGGGATCCTTCCACGAAGGAGCTATATAGCATCGCGACGCGCATTCGGAGCATGCTCGAATCGCATTGCGCGTTCACATTGGAACCATCAGGTTTTTCCGCATCCGGCGAAACCGATTACGTGAGTTGGTTTTTGAACCGGGAGAAGCAGGGCAATTCCTCGGCGTTTGCAGCAGCTGCGGTTCTGGCGTTTCGCGAGGCGGGAGTGCCGGCGCGTTATGTTGAGGGCTATCTGCTTAGCCAGGCGAATGTGGATGCGCTGCGCGAGGCGAATCAGCCGACCGCGCTATTGACGGCGCAAGAGGCCCATGCATGGGTGGAGGTCTACATTGATGGCGTGGGTTGGACTCCTTTGGAGATGACTCCGGGATTCTATGACAAGAACTATGCCGCCGAGCAGACGATCGAGATCTCGAAGGAAGTGGCTGGTGACGGAAGCGATAGCGATATTTCTGGCACTCTGGATCGATCTTGGGATGATTGGATCCCTGAGGAGTTGCGACCGTTTGCGTGGATCGGGCTTGTGTTGCTGTTAGTGATGATTGCCTTTGCTGTATTCGGATTGCTCGAGGCGCAGCGATATGTGCGGATTCGTTTGCGACGAAGGAGGCTCGCTGGTACGCTTGAGCAGGCATGTCGCGAGATGGATGAGTTGGAGAAGAGGCCGCTTGGTTTGACCGAAGTGGGCGACACGCAGGTTTCTGCGTTGCTGTTTGCGCGGATGAAAGCCGCCATGAAGAATGCTTCGGTGCCCTTTGATGCGGATGACCCCGCAGCGTACGGAGATTCGATCGGGCTGTGGGCGGTTGCCACTAGTGCTGCGGAGTATCGTCGCGCTGTGGAGCTGATCGAGCGCGAGCGCTTCGGGGGAGTGGCGTTGAATCCGCACGAGGCTCGTTTGGTGGAGGATATCATTTTCCGTATCGAGGCGGATCTGTGGAGAAGTGCTCCTGCGTGGCGACGTCCGTCGTTGCGGTATCGCTTTTTGTTCGAGCTTCCGCTGTGATAGGGCAATGCTGCTGCGGCGGCGAGATGATGTGATAGCTTGATAGCGTGGTAGCGTGACGGCATCATGCCGCAGTGGTGAGAGGCCGCAGCGCGCACCGACCGAGCTTTTGAAAGGAACTGCATCTATGGGAAAGCGTCTGCTGTTCATAGTGCTCACGATCGCCTTCGGCGCCTTTGCCGGCGTGTTCGCGTGGGCGTTTTTCTTCCTGATGAATCAAGGCATCCATCTGTTATGGGATGTGTTTCCTTCTTGGCTCGCTCAGGCGGGACTGCCCGCATTCTTCTATCCCATCATATTCTGCACCATAGGCGGCCTCATCATAGGCCTGTTCGCCAAGCGCTTTGGTCCTTATCCTGATGACATGAACACCGTGATGGCAAAGGTGAAGGAGACCGGACGCTACGATTACGACACGATCGGGCCTTCTTTTTTCGGCGCGCTTCTACCGCTGCTTTTCGGTGGCTCTATCGGTCCCGAAGCGGGGCTCACCGGGGTGATCGCGGGGCTCTGCACTTGGGTTGGTGATCGGTTGCGCTTCGTCGGCTCAGAGATGCGCGAGCTTGCAGAAGCCGGCACAGCTGCGGTGATATCTGCCATTTTCTCCACGCCTTTGTTCGGTTTAGCGGTGCCCCTCGTAGGCGCTGCGGACGAATCGAACGGTGCGCGTTCTGTGTACGAAGTGCGCTTGGATGTCGGCAAGCCCATGAAGGTTGCTATATACGTGCTTGCTGTGGCCGGTGCGCTCGGTGCTATGGGATTGCTGGGAAGTATTTTCGGCGCAAACGGAGGCCTTCCGCGTTTTACTCAGATCTCCTGCGGCCTGCCCGAACTGCTCTGGGCGCTGCCGCTCATCGCGCTGGGGGCGCTGGCCGGGTGGCTCTTCTTCCCTTTTGGAATGCTTGCGAAGAAGGCATCTGAAGTTCTGGGAGATCACATCATCGTGAAACCTGTCATCGCGGGGGCGCTGCTCGGAATCTTCGGCGTGTTGCTGCCCTATACCATGTTCGCAGGGGAGTCGCAGACCGAACAACTTGCGGAAAGTTGGATGGGTATCAGTGCTGTGGTCCTTATTCTGACGGGGTTTTGCAAAGTGCTTGCTACGCAGGTCTGTCTCAATCTGGGATGGCGCGGCGGCCATTTCTTCCCGATCATCTTCGCAGGCATTTCCATCGGCTACGGAATGGCGGCTCTTACCGGCATCGATCCGACTTTCGCGCTTTGTGCAGTAACCGGGGCGCTCGTCGGCGCCGTCATGCGCCAACCTGTGATGACGATGGTGCTGCTGTTTCTCGTGTTTCCCTTGGCGGGAGCGCCGGTGCTACTGGTGGCGGCATCTATTGGCTCGATCATCCCCATCCCGAAATGCATGGCTCCTGCAAAGCGTGGAGCGTCAGATGCGTCAGATGCGTCAGATGCGGATGAGGCAACAAGGGCGGCAGGTGAACCGAGCGAACCGAGCGCATCGAACGCAACGGAGGAGTAGTTCATCGTTTCCCAGTTTTTCACTATTGTCCCGAACATCCAAGCGACTTTCTTGATATCCCCCTGTTCATGATCGGAGTATCTTCCCTTTGACATATTACTATGTGTCATATAGTATTATGCATCAGGAGGTATGATGGATACACAATTGAAGCGAGGCTTTCTGGATGCGTGCGTGCTGGCAACAATGGCACAAGGCGAATCTTATGGCTATCAGATCATCAAAGATATGCCCCCATCGCTCGGCATGAGCGAATCGACGCTCTACCCGCTGCTTAAGCGCCTTGAGTCGAAAGGGCTCATAAAAGTGCGCAAGGCAGAGCACAATGGGCGTCTGAGGAAATACTATTCACTGACTAAAAAAGGCCGTGGCGCCTTGGAGGATTTCTTGCAGAGCAAGCAGGAGATCACCGACGTGCTCGTTTATGTGGAACATGCCGCCGGCGTATCTGCGCCTGCCTGTTCTGCGACACAGCATACAGAGCAAGCATGACAAAAGAACGATAGTAAGGATCGTTTCATGAACATCAAGGAATACAAATCGCACCTGACCGCACTGCTTCGTTCGCTTCCGGCAGAGGAACGCGAAGAAGCTGTTTCGTTTTACATGGAATCTATCGCAGATCGCATTGACGAGGGCATGTCCGAGGAGGAAGCGGTCGCCTCGATCGCATCTCCCGGTCAAGCAGCGGAGGCCATTATCGCTGAGGCGGGCGAAAAGAAAAAGACGCTGGTCTCATTCGAGATAAGCGCCGGCGATGGGGCTCCTGACTTTTCTGAGGAGGTCACGGGCATTGAAAGAGTTGAGAGCGTTTATGTCGAAGAGAGCGGGGAGGACGAGCAGGGCGAGGAAGCCTCGACATCCTCTGAAGGTTTTTTCGCTCGAGCGAAAAAGCGCAGATTCACGCCGCTTGAATGGGTTGCGCTTATCGTGACATCGCCGTTGTGGCTCGCGCTTGTCATTGCTGCGGCCGCCTGTGTTCTGGCTCTCGTCATAAGCATCGCTGCGATTGCGCTGGCGCTGTATATATGCGCTTGGGCGCTGATCGCTTGTATATGGATCATCGGAGGTGCTTTCGTTATTTCCTCGCCGGTTGCCTTGGTCTTTGCTGTATGGGGGTTGCAGACGGGAAATCTGCCCTACTCTATGGTGAATATTGGCTACAGCCTAGTTCTGTTCGGCGGCGGAATGTGGATCCTGAAGGCCGCGCTTGCGGTTACGCGCGCCTTTTTGCGTTGGCAGAAAAAGAACGTGGTTGTTGTGGTTGTGCAATTCCCGAAGCGGGGCAACAAGTTCGCTGAAGAGGCTGACCTTGTCGACGCGCCGAACGTCGCAGAGCAAACGCGCAGCGCAGACGGAGCTTCTAAGGAAGGCGATGAGGGCGCTTTGATGGATGCGGTATTGGCGGAGAGCCTTGATGGCGATAGCGCCGATGTTTCGAGCGCCGATGCGCACGCTAGGTCTTACACGCTGTTCTTCCGCATTTGCTGGATATTGGCTGCTGCTGGCTTCGTGTGCGTTCTATTCGGGTTTTTGGCGTCGGGGCTTGATTGGCGAGTTTTCCTGAGCTCGAATTTCTCTGACGGCAAGGTGTATCTCGGTGGCATGGAGGTTGCACATCCAGAACAGCTTTTCCTCTCGCCTCATTTCTGGACTGAGGTGGTCACGGGAAGATAGCGGTGATGGTTGGGGCACTCACGGGTGATGACCCGCAGGCGAGATGACAAGTGGAGCGCGTAGCCGACCCCTGTATCATCTTTCGCTCAATCATTTGTCAACATCTTTTCTCGGGCACGCCAAAAGTAGTACTATACGGGCAGGCGCTGAAACAAGGCGCTGAAATGCAAAGCTGGTGATATCGCTCACGCTCGATGAACCGGAGGGCGTGGACGCCACGGATCGAGATCGGATCGAGGTCTTATGTTCAAGGTTCGAGCGAAATATCTGTTGCTGATCGCCGCTGCTGTCTGGCTTGCAGCGGGTGTTAATATTGCGCGTTTGGGAGTGATCTCCGCCGCGGAATCGGCCACTGCTCCGTGGATTTTGCTCGTCGGCATTCCGCTTGTTTTTATTATGTTCCATATTATGTTCAGCCGGCTCGTCGGCAAACATAGCGATCGAATTCGCGGGTACGGCGAAGAAAAGATGCACGTTCTTAAATTCTTCGACATCAAAGGCTATATCATCATGGCCATAATGATGGGCGGAGGGATCGCGCTGAGATCGTTCGGGCTAGTGCCTGCTTGGTTTGTGGCTTTTTTCTACACGGGGCTCGGCATTGCGCTATCGCTCGCGGGGATCGGTTTTCTGGTTCATTTCGCAAAGAGGGGCGGCGTTATCGTGTGTCCGGTCACTAAAAAGACTCGACTGGCCTGATTCTCCTTTGAGGTAAAACACAGAGGGCAGGTTGGTGCGTTCAGGTGCCCATCCTTTTTCGCATACGATGACAAAAACGGCGTAAAGGACGCATTGATTAGTGTTTCCCCCGTCCCTTCGCTATGTGATGTTTTTTCCTACACGCATTTCGCTCTAGCGGCTTAACACCTTGACCCCAAGCTTGACCAGCGCTGGCAGACTAGGGATCTGAAGACGACGCTTCACCGATGCTAGCTCATCTGGAATTTGGATATGTTGGGGGCATTTCGCAACGCAAGCGCCGCACTTGACACAATCGCCTGCGAAGCGAGCTTCTCCGACCATGGCTCCTGATGCCGTGATGTACTGATGCATGCCTTGGTACCAACCGTGAGCGAAAGATGTATTGTAGGCGGCGAAACACATGGGGATGTTTACCTCTTTCGGGCAAGGCAGGCAATACCCGCATCCCGTGCAGGGGATCTTGTAGCTTTGCGCGATATGCTCACGCGCTAGTCTTACCGCTGCTATCTCGGCATCTTCGAGCGATCCGGGAAGCGCTGTGTCGGCTGTCTCGATGTTCTGCAACAACTGCTCCTGCGTGTTCATTCCCGACAGCACCACGGTAACCTCGGGATGATTCCATATCCAGCGAAGCGCCAGCCTCACCGGGTCGTCGCTGATGCCGGCGTCGGAAAGCGCGGCGCGCGCTTCCTTCGGAAGATCGCTTGCCAGCTTACCACCAAGAAGGGGTTCCATGACGATGACGGGCAGACCGCGCTCTGCTGCTGCCATGAGGCCTGCCATGCCCGCTTGGTAGTCCTCGTTCATATAGTTGTACTGAATTTGGCAGAAGTCCCAATCGAAGGAGTCAAGCAGCACGGGGAAATCGCCTTTGGGCCCGTGATACGAGAAGCCTATATGGCCGATGCGCCCCGCTTCTTTCTGTTCGCTGACCCATTGTTCGAATCCCAAGGAGCGCAAGCGATTCCATGCCGTCGTACTCGTCACGTTGTGAACGAGGTAATAGTCGACATGATCAGTGCGGAGCCTCTCAAGTGAGCGCCCCAGATACTTGTCGAAATCAGCGGTCGCTTCGCAGCGAGCCACCGGCAGCTTGGTGGCGATATAAACCTTCTGCCTCAATCCGGGATTGCGGGTAAATATTTCGCCGAGGGCCGCCTCGTTTCCGTTGTACAAATACGCTGTGTCGAGGTAGTTGATTCCCCGATCGACAGCCTCGACGATGAGGCGCTCCGATGCGTCGATGTCGATGCGACCTCCGCTTGAAGGAAATCTCATGCAGCCGAAGCCCAGCGCCGACAGCTCGTTTGCGTTCTTAGAATCCGTTCTGAATTGCATCGCGAAGGCTCCTTGCGTAAAATAAGTTGCATGATGTAACTAAAATATAAGTTGCGGTGTGCAATCTGTCAAGAAGGTAACGGGGTCAAGGTGACCGAAGAAGATCAGACGTATCAACGCGCGCGAACGCAGGAGCAGAAAAATCAGCGGCTCGATGACATCTTGGATGCGACGAAATCCATCTTGGACGAGGGTTCGTACCACGATGTTACGTTGAGTGCCATAGCTGAGCGGGTAGGGTATTCGCGCGCCAACTTATCGCACTATGTTGGCTCGAAAGAGGAGATTCTTCTGCTTTTGTATATCCGATCATTGCGTGGAATCTTAGAAGATATGAAGAGGATTGATCCAAGGTCTTTGGATGTGTCCTGCGTGGAAGGCATTGAAGCGGCCGCGGGTATTTTGACATCAGTGCTATCTTCGCATCGAGACTTCGGAAGGCTCGGAGCGCTTTTGGCGAGCATAATCGAGACCAATGTGCGATTGGAGTGCCTCGTTGCGTGCAAGCGCGAGACAATCGCCATGATAGGCGAAGGGTCGAGCCTGCTCGTCGAATACGGCCTGTTCGACAATGCGGATATCTCGACTAGGTTTCTCTTGGACCTGTCGAACTACGTTTCTGGGCTCTATCCTGCGACCCATCCGCTTCCCATCCAGTGCGCCGCTTGTGAGGAGACGGGCTATCCGGTTCCATCTTATGAAGAGTCGCTGCATCATTTTCTGAGTGTGCAGCTTATTGGTTATAGGATGATGAAGGCATAACGCCGACGCGGCTGGACCCCTGTGCCCTTGGAACAGTTGGCTCTCCTGACTCTAAGGCGCTGTGCTAAACTCTGTGGCAACATTAAGCGACTTCAGGGGATCGATATGGACCGCAAAGAGCATGCGAATCGATCTGATGATGCGCCCGCGCTGGGCGAGTGTGTAAGCTGCTCGTGCTGTTGTCCGTTTCGCCATGCTGTGCGCGATGATGTATCCAAGCAGATCTCGATTATGTGCGGCAACCCTGCACGTTCCAATCTGGGTTCTCCTCCAAAAAGAAAATGACGCAGGACGATGCGGCAGGCTGGCGCGTCAGGGCGAAAAACATAACAATCGGATGTAATAAGCTATACGTCCACTTGTCGCATTCAGCATTGAGATATGATGCAGGGTAGGAAATGTTGCTCGAGTGCGCAGAAAGGAGGCCAGGTGTCTTCATCCAAGGAATATGCTGAATACGTGCTAGAGCAGCTCTCGGATGCCGGAGAAGTCTCGTCCAGAGCGATGATGGGCGAATATGTGGTCTACTTCCGCGACAAGGTCATCGGCGGGATCTACGATGATCGCTTTCTCGTTAAGCCCACGCCTGCAGCCGTATCGTTGCTTGCGGGCGCGGAATATCAAATTCCCTACGAGGTCGCGAAAGAGATGCTACTTGTGGATGCCATCGAGAACCGAGAGCTCATGGCGCAGCTTCTACAGGCTATGTATCCCGAGCTTCCGGAACGCAAGCCCCGCAAGAAAAAGTAGCAGCCGCTAGATGGCAAATGGGCGAGGAGCTAAAGCCTTGGCGCGACGTGCTCATGCAACAGTGCAATTAGCGTTTGACGCATGTGGCAAACATCGCCTCGCCGCACAAAGATCGTATTTATGGCGAAGTAGGGGATGAGCAACAAAACGATTCCTGCAGCGATGCCTGCGATAATGAGCGCCATTTAATGAACTTCTCCGCAAACTCGACCTCTATACCGCTAGCGCCTACCCGGGCGTCTTCAACGGCTTCATGTCCAAGCGCAACGTTTGCTCCACTACTTTCATGAGGTCCTCATCGCTGATGTTTGGTCGCACTTTCAGCAGCCCGACCATGCCGAATATGACCAAGCAGAACATCTCGTACACCAGACTGATCTCTATCTGGTGGTAGGCTGCGTATTCCTCCACAATCGGGCCGCAAATGCAATCGACTGCCTCTTTTGTGGCGCGCACATCGAAAGCATCGCGCACCCCAAGCTCCTCCAGCACGCCGATCATGGGTCGAGGGCGTCCTTCGGCATCGTAGAGCGCATAGCGAAAAGAATGGATGCATTTTCTGAGCGAGCCTTCCGTATCACCGAAGATTCGGGATTCGTTCCAGACGATGATGCTTTCCACTAAGTCCTCTACGTAATCGTCTATTACGGCCTCTATAACACCATTTTTGTTGCCGAAGTGGTAGTAGATCAACTCTCGGGTTACAGTGGCTTCTTGCGCAATGGCGGCCATCGTGGTCCCGCGTACTCCTTGCCGCTCAAAGAGTCGTCGAGCTGTTGTGACGATAACTCCGCGGGTCCCTTGCAGCCGGCGCGTTTCGGACAGGCTTTTTCGCGGCGATCGCAAACGCGATGCCGCTTCATATGGTGAGTGCTCTCCATAAATGAGTGTTGGGTCTGTGGATTCCATATGCGACGCTCTCGTTATTGCTGGTGAAGAGGATGTATTCTTAACGCTCAAAATCGATATGCTGTCTTTTACAAATGATGCGCTTATGTTAAATCTTATCACGAGGATGAATGCTAGACTGTGCCCAAATTTCTGAAACAACCTCAAGGAGAGATGCACAAGATCCATCCGGATATCGGAGTCAAGAGAAAGGACGCATCATGGGAATCCTCTATCAAGCTGCAGAACCTATTTACTGGGCTGTCTGGCTGTTCGTCCTCTTCGCTCTTATGGCATTCAACGAATTGGGCCGCGTCAAGGCTTGGTGCGGATTGGCGCTGTTTGCTGTGGTGCCCATTGCCCTGACCATTTTCGTATGGCCCGAAACCGCTGCTCCGGGTAACGAATATGGTACCGGCACTTGGTTCAATTGGGTCAAGACCTACTCGGCTCTTGCGGGATGTCTCGGATTCATGGCGCTGCGTTACGTGAAGTGGCAAGGAAAAGACGGCAAGACGCATTATCTTTACGAGAAGAAGTGGGCTCTATGTTTTCCGCCGCTGATCTTGGCAATCAACATTGCCGAGGCCGTGATACGTGACTTCCAAGTATTTAGCTTTGCTCTTTGGGAGGGCGGCATCGTCGAGAATCTTTGGACGATATCGGGACCTTGGAACATCATGAATGGAATAGCGGGCATCTTGAACATCGTCACCATCTGCGGCTGGTTTGGAATATTCATTTCGAAGGATTCTTCCAAGGACATGATATGGCCTGACATGATCTGGGCTTGGATCATCGCTTACGATCTATGGAATTTCGCCTATACCTACAACTGCATTTCCGATCATTCGGCCTACTGTGGCTTGGCTCTGCTGCTCGCTTGCACCATACCGACGTTCTTTATCAAGCGAGGCGCATGGCTTCAACACCGCGCTCAAACCTTGGCTTTGTGGATCATGTTCGTCATGACGGTGCCACAGTTTGCTGACGTTCTGGCGCCTATCCCTACTACGCATAACCCCACGGCTTTCTTCGTAGTCAGCCTGTTGGCACTTGCCTCTAACGTGGCGCTGGCCGTCTATCAGTTCTATCGCGTGAGAAAGCTCAAGCTCAACCCGCTCAAGGACGAGATCTACGCGGGAACAAAGCCTTACGAGCGCATTGAGGAGGAGAATCGCTAGGTCATCGCTCCGTGAGACGGAGGATGGTACCGGGGCTGGTTTCGCACATGACTCAGTACATGACTCAGGACGGGGATAACGTCATCCTGCGCAAATCGGATGAAGTGGTGGTCTTCTTCGGTTGTGTATTACACAAAGTGGAACGCGGAATCGACCTCTGTACCACTCCGGAGAAGGCTAAGAAAAAACGGGGATAATGTCATCTAGCCAAAGCGGCACTTGATGACATTATCCCCGTCCCGCGTCACTCTTATGAAGCTCGCGTATCTGTCAATTCACTGAGTGAGATTCTCTCATCTAAAAATCGCTCAGGGGACTTGTCAGGCTCGTCGCTGTAACCGACCGCCAGGATGTTCACAGGTTCAAGCGATTCTGAAAGGCCGAACTCACGGGTAATGGTGTCGGGGTCGAACCAGCAGATCCAAACACTCCCGAGTCCGAGACTCGTTGCCTCCATCATCATGTGGTCGGCGACGATTGACGCATCGATGTCAGCAGTGCTCTTGCCATCGGTCGGCCGCTTCCAGGCTCGTACGTGATCCGCGCACACGATGATTGCACACGGCGCGCTGTATGTATTCGCTGCCATCCCGAGCTTTTTCATCCCTTTCTCGTCGTCGATCACCACAAGACGCACTGGTTGCAGGTTGGCAGCCGATGGAGCCACCCGTGCAGCTTCTAGGATGCAATCCACCTTCTCCTTTTCCACAGGCGCATCTGTATACGATCGTACTGAATACCGCTTCTTAGCCAACTCTAAGAAATCCATTCTTGTCTCCTTTCTACGTAGAGCTTCTACATCCAAGCGTACACACTGATTTCATATTGAGAAGAATGCACTATTTAGGTATATACTTCCCAAATGGAAAGTTAGGAGGATGAATGGGTGTTCATGCGAAGCGGGAGTTCAATTGCCCGGTGGATGCAACCATCTCGCTCATCGGCGGAAAGTACAAAGCCGTGATTCTTTGGCATCTGAAGGGTAGGGTGCTTCGTTACAGCGAATTGCACCGCCTAATCCCCAAGGCAACCGACAAAATGCTTGCCCAGCAGCTCCGCGAGCTGGAACGGGATGGTCTCATCAAGCGCGTAGTCTATCCCGTTGTTCCTCCAAAGACCGAATACTCCCTCACGCCTGAAGGCGAGACGCTCTATCCCGTGCTTGACGCCATGTGCGACTGGGGCGCAAAGCATATATAAAACATCTAGAATAGTTCTCCTTTAACCCCTTTTATTCTTAATACTGTCAGCTCCACCAAACGAAAGCCATAAGCGATGTCCCTAAAAAACTTCTCATAATCCTTTTCTGGATTGTCGCCATAGCGATGCCCGTGGGCGCTTCTCTCATTGCCATTGCACAATTTCAGCCGAATGTCGAAATCCCCATGCACTAGAATGCGCACGGTGAAGTCGACCGCTATGGCACACCATGGGAAATGTTTCCAATCTCGCTCATAATGAGTGGCTGCAACGTATTGCTTGCACTTAGCTATGTATTCAGCAACAAGCTATACGACCTTGGCTTTGTTCATGGCATTAGCCGTAAGGCGACACGCCCGTTTCTCTGCGGAACTGCTATCTTTATGGTTCTCGTCTGGATGGGAATACTTGCTTTCTGGTTACAACAGGTAATCCAGACATCGTTTTAGGCTCTCAATGATAATTGAGATATCTGGCTTTCCTGCGTCTAGGTATTCTGCATCTTGCGTGGCTAGGAATCCTAAGAAGGGCAACAGGGAGCGAATACTATTGCCATGTGCCCAGTTCAGAGGCTCATGTAAAGACCTTTTGACATCTCGGGCGACCCTCAAAACGTCAATGTAAAGCTATCTTGGTGGTATCTTTGAATGTCGAATGAGAACCTCGTCTCGGAAAGGAGGTACCGATGAAACTACCTGAACACTTGAAGGCGAACCGCGAGCGGCTTGGTCTATCTCAGGAAGATGTCGCGCACGCGATCTTCGTGTCGCGGCAAACGATGTCTAGCTGGGAAAACGGCAAGACCTACCCCGACGTGCAAAGCCTGCTCCTGCTCAGTCAGCTCTTCGGTGTCTCTATAGATGAACTTGTGAAAGGAGACGTGGTTTCAATGAAGAACATGATCAACAAAGACGCAATGGTAATGGAACGGATGGCCGTCGGATCGGTTGTGCTCATACTTATGGGCATTGCCTGCATGGTTGGGCTTAACGCCATTTGGCAGGATCCTTCGCCCATACCGTTTATGTCAACGGGCTCTCTTGCGGGGATAGCCGCCATGGTCGCCTTCTGGATCCCCTCGCTTGTTCTTTCGGTGAGAATCGAACGGATAAAGAAGAGTCATAACCTAGTGACATATCGCGAAATCAGCGCGTTCATGGACGGAGAAGATATGCCGGAGGACGGCGAAGCCCTTTCGCGACGCAACCCATGGATATCCAACCTTACGAAACTTATCTGCGGCGCAGGAATCGGATTGATCATCGCATTCGTTCTCACGCTCATCGTCAACGCGTTGCGCTAGCTGCTAGCCGACGCGGGATAGCTGACGCAGGACGGGGATAACGTCATCTTGATTCCCATCCTGCCGATGAAGAAGGCCCAGTTGATTCACTCGCTTTCTTTCGACAGGAGCACGCGGCTGCACTCCCTGCATGTGATGAGATAGTACACACCCAGCAACGCTACCGTGATGCCTACAACTCCCGCTATGATGACAGGTAGTTGCGAGCTGCCCACTACATAGGCCAGAAATGCGACCAATACCAAACCGAAGACGTCATGGACAAGAGCGAAGGCCAGCGGTAGCGCGAAGCAGGTGCCGACTTGGGAACGGATGCTCTTTCGCATCATGGGTACATCACATCCTAGGTTTTCAAGCATGCGGTAGGCCTGTCTGTCGTCAGCTGCACTTGCTAGTTGCTGCAGGGCCAGTACGGCTGCGGCCGCAATTAGGAACGTGGCCCCGTAGAAGATGCCGACATAGCCGATGGGTGCTAACGCTTGGCTGCTCAGTTGTTCAGAGCCGCTTCGCATGCCGACACTGAATGCGAGGCCAGCAACCATCATGCAGATCGCTGCGGCGATGAGGACGCAGGTGCATGCCATCGCATTTGCATTGAGGGACATACGGGCTTGCAATTGCCGCAGTTTGAAGATGCGTAAACCCACCAGAAGTCGATCGGGATGACGGTGCGCCCGTTCCGGTCGCCTAACAGCCCATACGCGGAAAAGCATTCCGGTGGCCATCACGGCAGCGATGCCCATGGGAAGAATCCATATGACAAACTGTACCGGCTGGAATAAGCATGAACCCCATACGATAGCGAGCAATACCGCTGCCAGCAAAGTTTGAAGGCTCACGGAAAGTCGAGCGGCTCCCTTCGGCTGCTCGGGTGCGCTGTCGGCTTCCAACAATTTGAGAAGCGAGTGCTTGCGCAGGCTTCGGACACTCAGAGCGAGGGCGAGCACCATGATTCCGATGAAACATTCCGCAGTCCAGAGGGCAGCATTGGCCGAGAAAACGAACAGGAGTTGCCAGGGGACATCGAAGATGAAAGCGGCAACAGCCCCGAATAGAGGAGAGGCTATTACCCCGACAAGCATACCAACCGCAAGCGCAGCCACGGCGGCAACGCATCCCTCGTAGACCAAAACGCGCGCCATGGTTGCCGGTTCCATCCCCATAATTCCGTAGATGGCAAATTCTCTGGAGCGACGGCGAAGGATGAAACGGTTGGCATAGGTTATCAGGAACGCGAAGACGAGCGCCGAGAATACCGAAAACGCTTGGGTGATCATAGAGGCGGATTGATACATATCGCGTTGCTCGGCGGTAAGGTCGAGTGATAAAAGATAGTCGCTTGAGGCCGTGAATGAATATAACAGGCAGGCCGCGAATGCTAACGTGGCAAAGTACACCGAGTAGTCATGTGCCGAACGCACCACGTTGCGCACGGCAAGCTTCAAAAACATAGGCAAATGCACGGGCGACTCCAATCTAAGATTGAAACCAGCTTAAAAGAGAAGGCTTTGCTTGCGCCATCGATTTGCCTTACGCATATCTAACGATTTTGAAAGATTTTCTATTGGAGCAAAGTGTGACGCAGATGATGCACAGGACGCAGGTGACGTAGAACGTGTTTCTATACGGATCATTATGAGTCAAACGCATAAGGAAGCTAGCGTTTTAGGGGTCGGTTTCGGCTCTGCTTTACAAACCGTATGAAGCGGTAGGCTTTCTCGTTATGCGTTTCGTTTTACAAATCGAACGAAGCGGTGGGCTTCTTAGTGATGTATTGCACAAAGTGAAACGCATAGCCGGCCTGCACCAGTGGCCCCTGCACCAGCCGATCCTGCACCAGTGGCCGCTGTGCCAGCCAGCCGCTATTCAATGATGCTAATTCCTTGTTCTGCGCACCATTGTCGCACGAACGCTTCATCAAGTTGATTCCAGAATGCAACTTGCTCACGGTAGAGTCCGAGCGCGTGGGCTTCTTTGAGAAAGAGAGTAATGTTGCTGGTGCGGCGAGACTTTTTGCAGGCCTTTTTAAGTCGTTTGCGCATCGTTTCATCGATATCGACTTCATCGCTGAACTGCTCTGCGCGAGCGTAGCAGTCGGTCATGGATCGGTCGGGCAGCTTGATAAACTCATCGATTCGTGCGGAGAACTGCTCAAAGAGTTCTATATCATCTATCTCATCTACGCGCATATCCCAGAGTAGGTGCGTCTTGCCCGTTTTGGGATCAAGAAAATAACCATACTCGTCGTATTCTGACTCGCTGTCGATAGCGTACATGAGCGTGGACATGCTAACGCTCAATCCGCTGGATCTCGGTCGATCATTGGTGAGATCGGATTCTGTTCTCATTGGCTTATGCCTTTCAATCGGCAGATGCTCTTATGTATGGTAGATGACATGATTACATTAGATGTGTTCTGATGTCATCCTAATGTCATAATGTCAGCAAAGAGGCCGCACGCAGTGCAGCCTCTTCCAGCCTCTTCTCGTTCTGTTCAGAACCTCAGAACCTCCGGAAAGGAAAGAGGTCGTGATCGGCTCCTAGCCGTTGAGCTCGTTGAGCCAATCGATCAGTGGACAGCAAGCGCGAACGGTCTCCTCGGTAACATCAGGATAGTTCTTGGCAGCAGCCTTGGTGATCGAAGTGATCATGGTGTCCGACATGGTGGTTTTCCAGTCTGCAACCTTAAATGCAGCAACAACGGTTTCGCGATCAGCGCCCATTGACTCTGCGCAGGCATCGATCGCAGCATCGGTATTCGCCTCATCGGACAGATAATCGGTGGTTGCTTTCAGTCCCTCGATAAATGCTTTGATGGAATCTTCCTTCTCCGCGAAGATCTCCTTTGTGGTGATATAGCAGGCAACGTCATAGGAGTTGGTATCAGCGTTCGAGCCCACGCGATATGCTCCCTCTACACTGGCGATCGCTGTGTCGGGGTAGGGCTGGCTTGCAGCCATCATGTCGATGTCGGTGCCAGTCGCCAAAACGGTCGGCAGCGTGTTTGCCTTCACGTCGACCAATGTGACAGTCCCATCGCCTTCCGCGCCGAATTCATTGACGGAAATATCCATCTTCTTCAGCCATGAGCGCAGTGCTGACTCGGTAGTAGCACCCTGCTGAACTCCCAGACGAATGGGATGCTGAAGAGCCACGGCGGCAGCTTCGAAGCTGACCTTGACATCAGCTTCGTTCTTGGCATCTTTGTCATAGGCGACAATCTGCATATCGCCGGTCATTGCCGGACCAGCAACAATGATCTGGGAATCTGTGTTGCAGTTGGTGCCGCATAAAACGACAATGTCTTCACCATGCTGACCGATGGCGTTTGCAACGGGGCCTTGGCCAGTGGCGGCGATGTCTGCCGAACCTGCAAGCAGCGCCTCAACCGATTGCTGGCCTGATCCACTGACTGGCTGCAGCTCGATATCTACGCCGCAGTCTTTGAAGAAGCCCTGATTATCGGCGGTGATAACGGTCTCGTAACCCGCCTTGTTGAGGTAGGCAAGTGACAGAGGAGCAAGATCTTTGGCACCCTCATCGGCCGAACTTGACGATGCAGGCGACGAGCATCCGGCGAGCAGCGCCGCTCCGAGTGCGCCGGCAGCACAGAGTGCCAGCGCCTTTTTCATGATGTCCTTCATACGCTACTTCATTCCTTTCCGTGTTTTGTCGCGACAATGCACGACATGTTCCGTCTAAATCTCTATGAGAGCTCCGGCGTATCCATGGCTTGCCGAATCTCGTCACGAAGCGCGCGAGCTTCGTGATTGTCCATGTCGCGTGCCATTTCATCCGACAGGCACCATTGCCTGATAATGCGTCCCGGGCTAGCCGAGAACAGCACGATTCGGGATGAGATGGCGATAGCCTCCGTAATAGAGTGCGTCACGAAGACGATAGTTTTGTGGTTGTCGCGCCACAGATTGCGAATAGCATCGTCAAGAGCGATGCGCGTTTGCTCATCGAGAGCCGAGAATGGTTCGTCCATCAGCATGACATCCGAGTCCATGGCCAGAAGCCGCGCGATCGCAACACGCTGTTTCATGCCGCCTGATAGCAGGTTCGGACGTCGGTCGGCGTAATCAGTCATGCCCACGCGAGCAAGCGCCTCGTCGGCGCGAATGCGCTCCTCGGTTTTGGAAAGCCCTTTGCCTTTCAGGGCGTAGATGATGTTATCGCGTACATTAAGCCACGGAAAAAGGCTGTATTCTTGAAAGACAACACCGCGCTCGGGGCCGGGTTTGGTGATCGGGGCGCCCTTAAAGCATACGGTGCCGCTCGTGGGAGTATCGAAACCGGCCATAAGGCCGAGCGAAACGGTCTTCCCGCAACCGGATGGACCGAGCAGGCTTACGAATTCACCCTCTTCGATGGAAAGATCGACCTCGTTGAGCGCGATCGACACTTCGGTGCAGTTGCGGTTGGCGAAAAATGCCTTGGTGACGTGGTTGAACTCGATCAGTGCCATCTATGCCTCCTCAAGCCCGAGGTGGCGGCGCACAGAATGCTCGATCGGTGCCAGAATGAGCCGGTCGATTGCAAGTCCGATCAGGCAGATCGCCGCAATGCAGGCGAACGCGCCGACATAATCAAGCAGGTCGCGAGTGAGCTCGATCGCGTATCCGATGCCGATACCTGTTCCCACCACCATTTCCGCCGCGATAAGAACGCGAAGGGCGCTTGACATACCGAGACGCAGCGAGCTGATGATCGTCACCGATGCTTGCGGAATGAGAACGGTGGAAAAGATCCGCAGTTTCGAGGCGCCCATCATCTGCGCAGCCGATACCAATACAGGTGGCACCATGCGGATGGCGCTTGCCACGCCGGCGGCGATCACCATGGATGAGACCGCGAAGATGATGAAAATGGCGGCTTCGTTGCCAAGTCCGAAAACGAGGATGGCGATCGGAAGCCATGCCAGACCGGGGATCATCTGAAAAACGGAGACGGGAACCATTCCGATCGAATAGCGCCGGGATGCCGATCCGATGATGCAGCCCAATCCGATCCCGATGAGAAACGACAGCGCGAATGCAGCGAGCAGCCGTCCAAGCGAAGCCCCTATGTGCTCATAGATGCTCTTTCCGTAGAGCGAGCGGCCCTCAAAGAGATATTCACCCAGCCGTTGAAACGTCTCGAAAGGGGTGGGAAAGCTCATTGTCGCGGAGCCTGTCGCGTTGAACCACGCGGCGCATCCCCACCAGATGGCGAAGACGATGGCGATGCCGATGACTACATAGATGGTGGAGCGCATCGCTTTGCGCCATCGCTGCGAGCGCACATTGATGCGACCGCGCGAGAGGTCTTCCCCTTTCAGGAGTTCAGCAAGAGCCTTATTATGTGACGAGGGCTTCAACGTGTATGTGCTCGCTGGTTTCTTTGTTTTCGACGGCGGTAAATTCGCTATTTGTATGTGTATAACATATAGTGGATTAAGTCTACTATATGTTCGATCTGATTTGAAGGGGGAACTTGATGACTTTGGAGGAGCGTAGCTGCATCGATTGTCAGGTGCAGGCGTGTGCCACTGGAAAAGGTTCATTTCCTAACTTCTGCCCGACGGAGGCGCTGAGCGCCGAGGCGGTCGAGGCCAGTGCTGAGAGGTATGAGCAGGACCCGTTCGCAATCAAAGTGATGCAGGTCGCCTCGGCGGTGAGCGTCGATGCATTTGCCGAGCGCTGGTGTCGCGTGGAGGAGAGCCTGGCATTTTTCAAGCATATGGGATGGAAGAGGATTGGCATCGCCTCATGTGCGGGGCTGAAGGAAGAGGCGGGCATCTTTGCGAAGATTTTGCGCGCAAAGGGCTTTGAGCCTTATGGGGTCTGCTGCAAGGTGGCCTCCATTCCGAAGAGTCGCTTTGATGCGCCCGAGAACTGCTGTGATTTCGGAGCAGTTTCGTGCAATCCGATAATGCAGGCGCAGTTACTTGAAGAGGCCAACACCGAAGCGAACGTGGTGATCGGTCTTTGCGTGGGGCACGACATGCTGTTTGGTGCATACTCTGCCGCGCCGGTGACCACGCTTGTCGTGAAGGATCGTGCGCTGTTTCACAACAGCGTTGGAGGGCTGTATGCGGCTCGGGGTTCGTCGTTTTACGGCAGCCTGCTTAAAGAGGAACGCGATCGGGAGTGCTGCAAGTAGGCGAAGGTCGTTGCGAGCAGGTGACGACTGCCAGATGAGGCCTGTCGCGGGTGGCTTTGCCGATAGGCATGCTTTATAATAGCCCGCATTTGAGCTCGTAACGGGATCGGTAATAAAGGAAACGCTATTATGCTCTTCTCCATTCTCAGTCTTGTTCTGACCGTTTTGTTCGTAGTGTTCATCTTTTGGTGCATTAGCTCGTTTTGGGCGTGGCTCGGTCGCGGGAAGCGCCTGAAGGGCATGTGCGATCAGGATCTGGTGTCAGAAGATGTGAAAGAAACCATGGCCCGGCTTGAAGCGTTGAAAGCCGCGCAAAAGCTTGAGAAGGGCCAGCAAGGGCCAGTCATACATCTGAATCGCAAGCAGATTCGCGAGATTCGTAAAGCCGAAGGCAAGATTCGTAAAGACTTCCTCGATCATCTCAAAATCGGGTGGTATCAGATCGTTATGATCTTCTTTGTGGGCTCAGTGCTCGGGCTTATTCTCGAGGAAGTCTGGATGTTCATCACCATGGGCATAACCGAAAGCCGGGTCGGCTTGGTGTGGGGCCCGTTCAGTCCGCTTTACGGGGTCGGCGCCGTGCTTCTTACGGTGGTGACCTTTCAGCTTCGCAAAGCGCATGCAGGCGGATTCGTGGTGTTTCTTGTTTCTATGCTGGTGGGTGGCCTGCTTGAGCAGATCACCGGCTGGGGAATGGAGACGTTCATGGGCGCGGTGTCGTGGGACTACATCGCCGGCGGTGTGCCGGGTGCGATCACGAAATGGGTTGCGGTGCCGTTTCTGTTCTTCTGGGGGCTGCTTGGCTATATATGGTACAAATTTGTGATGCCGAACCTGCTGTGGGCGCTCGGTCGCCCGACAACGAAGCGCAAAGCGGTGTTCGTGACGTTGCTGTCAATCTATCTGATTCTCGACATCTTTATGACGATCATGTGCTTTGACCGCCGCGCCGAACGCGATGCGGGGATCCCGCCGGCAAATGCGTTCGAGCAATGGGTGGACGAGAATTTCAGCAATGCATTCATGTCGGAGCGTTTCCAGAATATGGTGATAGACAGCACGGGCGATGCCTACGAAAACCTGACGAGCTAACGCGACTGGGTTAAGGTGGTATAGGGACGGTTCTCTGTGCTATCTTGTGCTGTCTCTGAGTCAATATGAGTTAAGGGAACCGTCTCCTGCGATCAAGGCATGGGCAATTGGTTCGCTCAAGACAAATGATGACGTTATCCCCGTCCTTCGCTGCTCATCCAAGAATGCCAGCGTGAGGAATCCTAGCCGTAGACGGTTTGACAGGCAGCAAACGCTTCCGTATACTTGGCGAACTTTGGAATCTATCGAAGTGGGTGTTTTGATGGCCGGGAGGTTTGTAATCTAATAGCTTGGCAGTGAAGCCGTGGTGATGGGGCATAACGTCTTGTTGCATCGCCTCTTCGCGTTCTGCACAGTGAGGCACGACGCCTCGGCACCGCTTCGCCTTCCGCAACTTCTCGTTGCGATGCCTTTTGCCACCTGAAGTTGGTGGCGCAACCTCTTCCGCAACCCTATGCTGAGCTCTGCTCGGACCGTTCCGGTGCGCTCAGTGCTATCTTTGATAAGGAGATTCCTATGACTGAACGTTTCCCGCATTCTCTCGAGATTACTGGCGATACTGCCTCCGATGTCGGTGCGACCGAGGCTGTCGCCCCTAGCAATACCGTGCCCCTGAGTGCAGCCGGCCTGCCGCTGTCGAGAAACTGGTTGGCCATCATCGCGTTCATCTGGATCGGCCAGGCAGTATCTATGATTACTAGCTATGCCGCCGGTTACGCGGTGGTGTGGTACGTTACTGAAAGCACCGGCAGCGCGCTTATTCTTGCCATCATGAACATCTGTGTAATGCTACCCATCGGGCTCATGTCGCCCTTCGGAGGCATCGTGGCCGACAAGCACAACCGCAAGACCATCATGATCATCGCTGACGGAGCCGTGGGCGTGATTTCGTTGGCAGCAGCGCTGCTCATTCTGGCCGGCGACGTGTCCATCCCGCTGCTTTTGGTAGTGTGCATGGGCCGCGCCGTAGGGCAAGCCTTCCACGGGCCCGCCATGATGGCTGCCATGCCTATGCTTGTGCCTGACAAGCACCTGCTGCGTATCAACACCCTTGATCAGCTGCTGGCCTCGGTGGCCTCCATCGGGGCGCCGGCATTCGGAATCTTCCTGTACACCACCCTCGGGTTCTCCTCGGTGATGTTTCTCGATTTCGCCGGTGCCTGCGTGGCCATCGGCGGCCTTGCCCTAGCGAAGATTCCTACGGTGGTGGATGCCACGGCCATCAAGCAACACGTGCTGGCGAACCTGCGCGACGGCTGGCGGGCCATCGCGCAGACCCGCGGCCTAGTGCTGCTTATCGGTGGCGTGACCGCAGGGATGATGATCTTCGGGCCGATGTCGGCGGTATTCCCGCTCATGACCTACGACCACTTCGGCGGCGACGGTTATATGGCATCGCTTGCCGAGGCGGCCTTTGGCGTAGGGATGCTCGTGGGTTCGGGCATCCTCATGGCCTGGGGCGGTGGCAAGCGCCTAGCCGGGCTCATCGCTGTGGCCTGCGTGATCGTGGGAATTGCAACCGCCGCCTGCGGCCTGCTGCCTTCTGATGGCTTCCCCGCCTTCTTGGTCCTAGTCGCGGTCATGGCTCTGGCTTGTGCTTGGTTCAACGGCCCTACCATGACGCTAACCCAGCGGCATGTGGATGACGAGAAGATGGGGCGTGCCATGGGCCTGCTCACGGCCACCATAGGTCTAGCAGCCCCCATCGGCGTGGCCATCGGCGGTGTGTTGGCTGAATGGATTGGCATCGCGCCGTTCTTCCTCGTAGACGGCCTGGCGTGCCTAGCTCTGGGCTTGGTCATGTATCTGCCACGCTCGGTGCGGGCGCTCGACGAAGCTTAAGTCCCCAGGCGTGTCTGATGCACGCAGACGCGCTGACGTGGTTCATTGGCGGTGTGGATGACGCGGGACGGGGCGGATTCTAGCGATCATTGCACACATTGGAAGGATGTGGTGCAATGTCTAGATATTCCATAGATGATTGGACGGCGGTCAAAGAGAGGCTTCGACTGGGAGACTCGATAAGGGAATGCGCAAAAAGCACTG
>CAJUSF010000064.1 GCA_910588945.1 uncultured Eggerthellaceae bacterium
ATCTCTAAGCTTTTTCAGCTTCTTTGCAAGGCTGGGAACTTCCTTTTTCTTCATAAACAGAGACCCTTCTCATGGCGTAGACCCCTGACAAGTTGTCAGGGGTACAGATTACCACCTCACGTAAATGTGAGCAAATTTCTCCATTTCCGTTGATATCACAAATACGTGAGGTTATAGTCGAAAACAAGACATCACAAAAACGTGATGTTATGCCAATCAACGAAAGGAGTTCTGATGGGAACAAGACTAATGGATGCAACTGAAGTTGCAGAGCAGCTCGGCACATCCAAGGCATATGCCTACAAGGTTATCCGCAAACTCAATGCGGAACTGGCAAAGAAAGGCTGCCTGATCGTTCAGGGAAAGGTAAGCCGCATGTACTTCGAGGAACGTTATTTCGCTGGCGAGCCCATGCCTATTCCCGAGCGAGGTGGAAACGATGTCCGTTAGCAAGGATCCGGAGCGCGGAACCTACTATGTGCAATGTCGCTACAGGGACTGGACAGGAGAGCCCAAGAAGAAGACCAAGCGCGGGTTCAAGACCGAGAAGGAAGCTCGAAAGTGGGAATACGAGTTCCTGAAGCGCATGGAGGGCGCTCCTACCATGCTGTTCTCCGAGCTCTATGAAGTCTATGCCGAGGATACAAAGATGCGCCTTCGTCAGACCACTCGCGAGACCAAAGCAAACATGATCGAGTCGAAGATCTTGCCCTTCCTAGGCCATAAGCGCCTGAATGAGATCACCGCGCTCGACATCCTTAATTGGGAGAATGAGCTTATGGCCATGCGCACGAGCAATGGGATTGAATACTCGCAGACCTATTTGCACTCGATTTGCAATCAACTCTCCGCCATGCTCAACCATGCAGTGCGCTACTACGGGCTCGATTCGAACCCGATGGTGAAGGTCGGCAAGATCGGAAGCAAGCAAGCCGAAGAGATGAGCTTCTGGACGAAGGAAGAATACCTGCATTTCAGTCGCGAGATCATGGACAAGCCGCAATCATTCATAGCCTTCGAGCTGCTCTATTGGTGCGGTCTTCGCCTAGGCGAGATGCTAGCTCTCACTCCCGCTGACTTCGACTTCAAGAACAAGCGTCTATCGGTGACCAAGAGCTATCAGCGCATGCATCGTGAAGACGTCATCACCGCACCTAAGACCCCGAAGTCGGTCAGAACGATCGTGATGCCGAGCTTCCTCGTCGACGAGGTTATCGACTTCATGAAGTGCATTCCCGACCTGCGCGATTTCGACAGGCTCGTTCCTGCCACGAAGTCATTCCTCCATCACGAAATGGATCGCGGATCGAAAGCCGCCGGGGTCAAGCGCATTCGCATTCACGATCTGCGCCACAGCCATGTGTCGCTGCTCATCGAGCTTGGTTATTCGGCTCTTGCGATTGCAGACAGGCTCGGCCATGAGAGCACTGAGGTGACCATGCGCTATGCGCACCTTTTCCCGAACAAGCAGGAAGACATGGCGGATGACTTGGAGATCCAGCGGGGAACCGGCATGTCGGTACTTGACGCAACAAAGCCCATGAAGCAATAGACGAAAGGAAGTGACCACGATGTCAGAGAAGAACCTGGATAGTTATGGAAGGCAGCGTAGCAAGACCATCGCGTTTCGCATGTCGCCGGAAGAGGCCCGACTGCTCGACCAACTGGTTGCTGTCAGCGGAATGACCAAGCAGGACTACATCATCAGCAAGCTGTCAGACACGACGATGAACGTCGTTCCCTCAAGCCGCATGCAAAAAGGCTTGGAAGACGGGATGCTGCTCATATATCGCGAGCTGTTGCGCATCACTGACGGCTGCGAAGTAAGCCCCGAGCTTGCCGCGCTGG
>CAJUSF010000065.1 GCA_910588945.1 uncultured Eggerthellaceae bacterium
ATCTCTAAGCTTTTTCAGCTTCTTTGCAAGGCTGGGAACTTCCTTTTTCTTCATAAACAGAGACCCTTCTCATGGCGTAGACCCCTGACAAGTTGTCAGGGGTACAGATTACCACCTCACGTAAATGTGAGCAAATTTCTCAATTTCCGTTGACATCACAAATACGTGAGGTTATAGTCAATCCAAGACATCACAAAAACGTGATGTTATGCCAATCGACGAAAGGAGACCCTATGGGAACAAGGCTAATGAGCGCAACGGAAGTCGCTGAGCAGCTGGGCACCTCCAAAGCTTACGCCTACAAGGTAATCCGCAAGCTCAATGCGGAACTGGCGAAGAAAGGCTGCCTGATCGTTCAGGGGAAGGTGAGCCGGATGTACTTCGAGGAGCGCGACTTTGCAGGTGAACCAATGCCGATGCCGGGAGAAGGTGCGAGCGATGTCCGTTAGCAAAGACCTCGAGCGCGGCACGTTTTACGTCCAGTGTCGCTACAAGGACTGGACGGGAGAACCCAAGAAGAAGACAAAGCGCGGATTCAAGACGGAGAAGGAAGCGCGCAAGTGGGAGTACGAGTTCCTGAAGCGAATGGAGGGCGCACCCACAATGCTCTTCTCTGAGTACTACCAGGTCTACGCCGAGGACGTGAAGCCTCGTCTGCGCCAAACGACATGGGAGAGCAAGGCCCACATGATCGAGACGAAGATCCTGCCGTTTTTCGGCAATAAGCGTGTCAACGAGATGTCGTCGCTCGATATCCTCAATTGGGAAAACGAGTTCATCACCATGCGCACGTCCAATGGCCTGGAATACTCACCGACCTATCTGCATTCGATCTGCAACCAACTCTCGGCCATGCTGAACCATGCCGTCCGATATTACGGGCTCACGGTGAACCCCATGGCAAAAGTGGGGAAGATCGGCAGCAAGCAGGCAGATGAGATGAGCTTCTGGACGAAAGACGAGTACATTCGGTTCAGCCGGGCAATGATGGACAAGCCTCAATCGCTCATCGCATTCGAGATCCTCTACTGGTGCGGCCTTCGTCTCGGCGAGCTGCTCGCGCTCATTCCGGCGGACTTCGACTTCGAGAACAAGCGGCTCTCTATCACCAAGAGCTACCAGCGCATGCATGGCGATGACGTCATAACTGCACCGAAGACCCCCCCCCAAATCAGTGCGAACGATCGTCATGCCGGACTTCCTAGTCGGCGAGGTCATTGACTTCATGAGATGTATCCCCGACCTGCAAAGCGACGATCGCCTGATTCCCGTCACCAAGTCATTTCTCCATCACGAGATGGACCGTGGGGCGAAAGCGGCAGGGGTCAAGCGCATCCGGATCCATGATCTGCGCCACAGCCACGTTTCGCTCCTGATAGAGCTCGGATACTCGGCGCTGGCGATTGCCGACAGGCTGGGACATGAGAGCACCGAAGTGACCATGCGATACGCGCACCTCTTCCCCAACAAGCAAGAGGACATGGCATGCGACCTCGATGTGCAGAGAGGACAAGCCGGATCGCCGTTCACCGCAGCACAACCCATGAAACACGCATAAGAAGGGAGACAAAATGTCAGAGAAGAACCTGGATGCCCACGGCAGGATGCGGAGCAAGACCATCTCCTTCCGCATGTCGCCCGAAGAAGCTGATCTGCTGGACAATCTCGTCGCAATAAGCGGCCAGACGAAGCAGGACTACATCATCCGCAAGCTGTCAGACACGACGATGAACGTCGTTCCCTCAAGCCGCATGCAAAAAGGCTTGGAAGACGGGATGCTGCTCATATATCGCGAGCTGTTGCGCATCACTGACGGCTGCGAAGTAAGCCCCGAGCTTGCCGCGCTGG
>CAJUSF010000066.1 GCA_910588945.1 uncultured Eggerthellaceae bacterium
CAGTGCTTTTTGCGCATTCCCTTATCGAGTCTCCCAGTCGAAGCCTCTCTTTGACCGCCGTCCAATCATCTATGGAATATCTAGACATTGCACCACATCCTTCCAATGTGTGCAATGATCGCTAGAATCCGCCCCGTCCCCTGACATGATTCGCTCCCCTGACATCCTTGAAGATAAGCAAATCGAAAGGAACAGGTTGGTTTTAGCGGGATTAAATAATTAGTCCAGACGCGCTTTTGAGACATAAGCCAACATTTTTCTATCTGCTGGCATCATGCGTCCTAAAACAACTAGGGCTGAACCCGTTAGGCTCAGCCCTTACAAAACCTCAAAGGTTTTTATGTCTAAATCCATTATGACCATCGCTCAAAGAATGTCAAAGGTTTTCTCGAGAAAACCGAAAGCCGACACAATGGCATTGTTTGCTTCGTAATAATCCTTGTGCTCAACAATCCGCTGCGCCAGTACTGCCAGCGCATCCTTGGTATGCCTCCTGTCCTCGTCCCCGGTGACGAAATGGGAGTAGGCGAACATGAGTGTCGCGATCTGCTGAAGGGCGGTGTTGCGCATGCGCTTCGCCCGCGCCGTCCTCGACACCCCGGCATCCTCTAGGGCATGCATCACCTTCACATTGGTTCGGTAGCGACCGTCTTCCCTCCTGAAGTTGCTCACGATACAGGAAGAGTGGGCGTAGGCGTTGCGAGCCGATTTCACGGACCGGAGAACGTAATGACTCTGGCGCATCTCCTCGTCGCCCCAGCGCATGGCACAGTACTTATAGAAGTTGATGAATGCGCCAAAGGTGAGGAGTTCCATAAACACCCAAGCGGGCATATCGTCCTGATACTTTCGGATGAGCGCACCGCAGTAGAAATCGTCTCGCAGCCTTCCTATCTCGGCGCTCCGATAGCCTCGCTCCGCATCCGTGAGGTCGTTCCAATAATCTCGCACAATCGAGTAGCCGTCCTCATCGCTGCGCTCGCTTATCTCCCTCTCGACCGCCGAGATCGCATAATGTTCCACGTCGAGTGTCATCGGTAGAAGTGTCCGTCTGAGCTGCTTGTCTATGGTGGCAAGGTCGACCAGATAGGCAAAGTCGAGGTTGATATATTTTCCCTCGTGTTGGCCCTCCGCGTGCTTGTCGTAGAGTGCACGATAGGCCGCTATCTTGAACCAGTAGGATTCGCTTTCGAGGATGCACCTCGCCTCATCCTCACTGCACAGCTCAAACCTCACGCCCTTGTCCTTCAGATGCGCGATCTGCTCGTCAACCGCCAGTTTAGGCTTGACGTGCTTAGCAATACTGATTTCGTGCTTGTTTTCCATGACGCCTATTCTACCTCGGCCTGCAATGCATTCAGTTTGAAAGCTTTGGCTTTGATGGCCCCTTCGTTTTTCTCATATCACTTCATTCGGTACTCATAGAGCAAAAAGCGTGCGTCTCAACTTCTCCAAGTTCTGCTTCTTCTCAGTATATGCGTCGGTAGCGATACCACGTCATGCCATCATCCCCGTCCCCTGACATGAATAAGGAAAAGCGCCCACCCCTCTCATCGTCTGACACTCTCGAGTATCTTGATACAATACGGGCAGTGACCCCTTCGATCACAGGAGCTCGTAATGGATAGAAGCGAACTGCGTTACCTCGAATTGCTCTCGGAAAACTACCCCACCATAGCGGATGCATCCGCCGAGATAATCAACTTGAGCGCCGTGCTCAATCTGCCGAAAGGCACCGAGATCTTCGCATCCGACATCCATGGCGAAGCCGATGCGTTCTCGCATATCCTGAAAAACGGATCGGGTTCGGTGCGCCTTAAGATCGACGATGCGTTCGGCGACGGGCTCACCACGCAAGAGAAGAACGAGCTCGCCACACTCGCATATTACCCGCACGAGAAGCTGTCGATGATCCTTTCGACGTTCGAATCGGAAGAGGAAAAAGAAGCATGGATGCGCACGACCATTGAGCGCCTTGTTGCGCTGTGCAAACAGGCATCGGGCAAGTACACGCGATCGAAGGTGCGTAAAGCCATGCCTGCGGAATTCGCCTATGCCATAGATGAGCTGATGACCGAGAACAATCATGCTGTCAACCGCGAGCGCTACCACCGCGCCATAATCGACTCCGCGATCAGCATAGGGCGGGGACCGGCATTCATCGAAGCGCTATGCTGTCTTGTCCAACGCTTCTCGCTCGACCATCTTCACATCGTCGGCGACATCTACGACCGTGGTCCAGCACCAGATGCAATCATGGATACACTTGCGAACTATCACTGCCTCGACATCCAATGGGGAAATCACGACATCGTATGGATGGGCGCATCGCTTGGCCAGCGCGGATGCATCGCGCACGTGGTGCGCAACTGCGCGCGCTACGGCAATCTGTCCATATTAGAGGACGCTTACGGCATAAACACGCTTCCGCTCGCTTCGTTTGCAATGGAGGCCTACGCGGACGACCCGTGTGTCGCATTCGGACTCAAGGGCACCCCGGATATTTCGGATCGCCAACGCGAGGTAAGCATCAAGATCCAAAAGGCCATGGCGATCATACAGTTCAAGGTCGAAGGCCAACTTATCGATGAATACCCGTGCTTCGGCTTAGAGGATCGCAAGCTTTTGCACCGCATCGATCCCGAACGCGGTACGGTTATTGTCGACGATATCGAATACGAGCTCACCGATAAGATGTTCCCCACAATCGACTGGAGCGATCCGTATCGCCTGACCCCCGATGAAGAATCGGTGATGGCGCGCCTAGAGCAGGCCTTTATCGGCAGCGAAAAACTACAGCGCCACATGAAGCTCTTCTTGGAATCGGGAAGCCTGTATAAGATCCACAACAACAACCTGCTTTTCCACGCCTGCGTGCCGCTCAACGATGACGGATCGTTCAAAGAAGCGAACGTATTCGGCGAGACATATAGCGGGCGCGAGCTCTACGATGTGCTTGAGCGATACGTGCGCGCGGGCTTTTTCAGCGAGGACGACATTGACCGCAAACAAGGGCGCGATCTGATGTGGTGGCTGTGGTTAAGCCCTTCTTCTCCTCTGTTCGCAAAAAGCAAAATGGCAACTTTCGAACTCTACCTCATCGCCGAGAAAGAAGCGCGCAAAGAAGTGAAGAACGCGTTTTACACGCTGCAACATGATCCGAAGGCCGTAGCGCGCATCTTCGAGGAATTCGACATGGATCCGGATACCTCACACATTATCTGCGGCCATGTCCCCGTCAAAGCAAAAGACGGAGAGGACCCGGTCAAATGCAGCGGGAAGGTGCTCACCATCGACGGAGGCTTCTCCAAAGCATACCAACCAACAACAGGAATCGCGGGATACACGCTTATCTCGAACTCTTACGGATTCGTTCTCGCAGCACATGAGCCACTTGAATCTGCGAAGTTCGCCGTCGATAACGAGTCGGACATTCATTCATCGCGCCGCGTCGTCGAAACCGTCGAGGAGAGAACCCTCGTGGCCGCTACTGACACCGGCACCCAGCTTCAACGACGCGTTGATGATCTAACCGAGCTAATACACGCCTACCGACAAGGACTGATCGCTGAACGGGCTCCGAAACGCTGATTGGCAAGTAGGCACTGCAGCAGATTGAAAACAGGTGCTACGTCTGATCAGGGCGTTCGCGATCTGTCGACTGCATCTCATCGGGCCGCTGATCGCGCTGGCGCTCATCGCCCTCAAACTGCTTTGTGCGCTTGCGCTCACGCAGATACAGATAGAGGAATACCAACATAAGAACGAGCAGAACCAACATGATCAGGATGCAGATGATGTGATCAAGCCAAGTGACGGTGCACGGTTGCTGATCGGCCTTTCCGTGTTCAAAACCGGTATTGTAAACCGCGATCAGCTTCTTAGCGGTTTCAGGATCGACCGTCTTTGTTGCGTCATCAGCGATCTCATCCTCAGGCGATAGCTCTTCTGCCTCGGTGCTGCCAATAAAGTCCTCGAACAACTCTTTCGCTTCTTGCTCGGTCATAGAATCAGGCAACAGCGCAGCAAAATCATCTTTGGTAAATGACTGATCAGCGGGAGGCTCTGGAACAGCGCTTCCGGTACCGCCGTTGTTACCGCCGTTATCGATGCCACCTTCATTGCCCGAGCCACTGCCATCTGCTGGAGGTGCGGCATCAGGGATATCAGCATCATCAGGAAGACGGGGTGACTCAGGTACGTATAGCACGTTGATCACGTTGTCATCCGCATCCGATCCTACGCGAATCTCAGGGGGATAGGTGTCAACCGCATAGGTGCCATTGATCTTATACTCATAGGCATCACCTTCAACCAATTCACCAAAAGGCTGATTGTCAAAAGTCTCCGATGCGAACTTGGTGAAATGCACCCCTTCTGGCGATAGCGCATCGCCCCAGTTATCAGCAGACAGATCCGCGCCTTCCATCAAGTAGTAATTGACGGTATAGGAGTTATTCCACATGCGGCCGTAAAAAAGCTCGATGACGTTCTCATCCGGATTGGTGCTAACCGTCAGATTTGCAGGCCAGCCATCAAAAAAGAAAAAGCCTTCGAGATCAAGAACATAATCCCACGCGTTCAAAACATCGCCTTTGGTAAGGCCATCAATCGTACGCGTGCCTAGCAGATATCGATTGCCCTCTCCCGGTGCAATGCCCGGCTCTTCATAGGTAACATTCTCATAGTATTTGATTGTCGCGATACAATCAGTCGCCGGAGTCACCTCAGGCAGAGCATCGGGTGTGTCACCTGTCGCAGCAGCCGACCCGCTCGCTTCAGTCCTATCAGCCACATCTGCCGCCGTAGAGACCTGCTCACCAGAGGTAGTAGCTATATCCTGTGGAACCAAAGGATCATCTAAGGTTTTATCTTCCTGTGTTACCTCAGCAGCATTTGAAGCGCTGCCAACATTCGAGCTTGCAAACGAGAAGGCTGGAACACATAGCGACACCACTAGCGTGACGGATAAGAGCGCTAGGGCGAATTTCTTTACGTTGCTCATAATGACCCCTTTTTTGAATGAAGTTGACTTCATCCTATCCAATACCGGGATCAATCAGGTGTAATCGGACGCATTGCTTCCAGTGCGTAACACTTCGGTTGACAATCTGTATGACAACGCCGATGCCCGCATCCCACGTAGGCATCCCGCGCTCGCGCCCCACGTAGGCATCCCACGCAGGCACCAGCACCCCGCCTCGACGCATGCGAGCAAAGCACGCACAAAAAATGAGCCGCCATAATTTGGCGGCTCACTCGGGGTTTGCTACTCGATCGGACCGATGTTGTCTTGGACAGCTTCAATGCGTTCGTTGCCTGGACCTCTGAAGAACATAATCCTAAGCTTGGCTCCACCCGAACCGTATGAAACAAACACATCGTCATCCGCATCGCCAAGCGGACGATCGAACGGACAAAGCGCATCAAACGGACCAGCCTCTATTGCGATACCCTTCTCGGTCAAGCGCGCCACAATCTCATCCATATCATCAACACGCACAGCGAAATGATTAAGACACTTCCCCGCTGCATCGATGGTGGACTTATCCTCCTGCTCGAGCAGCTCAATGATCACACCGTCATCGCTTTTCACCCATGCCATCTTCAAGGGCTTGTCGCCCTCCATTGTTTCGGTGGAAAAGAGATGCCTGAATCCGAGCACGTCGGTATAGAAGTCAATCGACTCATCTATATCGTTGCAATATGCGCCGATATGGTGGGATCCAATTCTCATATTCTCATCACCTTTCAAAGGTAGGAACACTGCGTTGTCTTATCTACGATGGGACCTTTTTGCTTTCGGCTCTCGCCATATATCTAGGCAAGCGCCTTTGACATAGCAATGGTGCCGACGTTGAGATCCTTGTCCTTGGTCGAGATGAAATCCACCACGTGACGAGGCATATATCCCTCATAGGTAACATCAATGGAATAATCCGCTGCCTCAATCTGCTTGAACCAGAAGTCACCGAACTCATCCGATTTGCAGGTAAGCTTCTCTCCTGTTTCCAAATTGGTAAGGACGATATCCGCGCCAATCAAAACTTCCTCTTCCTCGAGATCGGCAATCTCGCCAGCTAGGAAGCGCTTTGGCTTGTTGAGGTAGTGCACGCGTGGCTTCGTCGCAAGCTCGGGGCGAAGATCCTCGGCATCCTTGAGCATATCAGCGAAATCTTCCTCGTCACCAAACAAAATCGCATCATGAGCACAAGCATCCACGCAACGCGGAATTGTCCAGCCATCATCGAGCAGATGAGCGCAACCGGTGCACTTCTGCGGAATGGACAGCGCCTCATTCCAGTACACCACGCCATACGGGCAGGCATCCATAATCGCCTTTTGATCTTTGGCCTTTGCCGGATCGATGACGATTAGGCCATCATCCCTGCGATACACTGCGCCGTCTTTAGCAACCTTCATGCACGGAGCATCCTCGCAATGCTGGCAGAACACTGGAGTATAGGCAACCTTGACCTTCGGGGTCTGACCACGCTCCTCCTCGTTTACCTTCATCCAGAACTGGCCGGTATCGGGCTGGGGTGCCGCATAGGGCATCCAGTCGTTGTCGCAATGCTCGTCCTTGCAGACGATCTGGCAGTTGTGACAGCCAATGCAGCGGTCGAGATCAACAATAAAAGTCTTCATGCTCCTAGGCTCCTTCCACGATCCTGTCCAAAGCAATCTGTCCGGTCTCGGCCTCATAGCCGCGATTCTCGAACACCTCGGGGTATTGCTTTGCCAACTCGAACACATCAACCTTCTCAAGGTTCACCAAGAAGCTGTTTGTAACCTCGCCAGGAGCATTCTTGGATGTCGTATTGCCGGGGCAGATCAGGTTGTTTGCGCCAGCACGATCAAACTCACCGATCACGATGTTGTCAACACGAACGCCGTGGTCCTGATAGACCGACTGAGGAATAACGCGCTCGGAGAGGCGGATTCCACCAAGGACAGCGCCGCGCTCGTTGTAGAGCTTAACGATGTCGCCGTTTTTGAACCCGAGCACTGCGGCATCTTTCGGATTAACCCAGATCGGCTCATACATATAGCCGTCAGGACCTTCGACCTTGCAGGTCTCGATCTCGCGACACCAAGTGTTGTCGTCGTTTTGCGCATGCACGCGCCAACGCGGGTGGTTAGTGATGAGCAGGAACGGGTACTCCTCGGAGCGCGGGTGCAGCAGACTCTCGGAATGAGACTCGCCATAAGGCACAAAGTGCGGAACCGGCGGACGCTCTTCGTCATCTGGGAAGAACTCGGACAGAATTGACGAGCGGAATTCAATCAAGCCCGTCGGCGTGATAAGCGGGTTGTTCTCAGGATCCTCATAGAACGGGCGCATGCCGCGCGGATCATCTTCCCAATCCTCGGCTGTCGGGACGACGAAGTAGCCCTTCTCCATAAACTCCTCGTAAGAAACCATGTCTTGTACGCCAGAATTATCAAAGCCCTTCTTAATGAGCTCGTCTTCGGTGCCGCCGACATATTGCTCGTACAACCCGAGCTTCTTGGCTACCTCACCAACCGCCTCGAAGTCAGACAGCGACTCGCCTACATGAGGAATCGCCTGCTCCTCGTGCATCAGCATGTTGTACTGACCGCTGAACAGGTCAGCAGAGATGTCGCGCACCTCAAGCTTGGTGGTTGTCGGAAGAATAATGTCTGCAAACAGGCAATCGTTTTCGAGCCACGGATGCTGGGCTAGGATGAACTCGAGGTTCGGGTGACGCAAAGCGCGCTGCATCTCGTAGCCGTGATTCCAGCACGTCTGCCAACACGGGCTGTCCGTCCAGATCATGTGCAGCTCATAGTCGCCATCATGCGGGAAGTCCCACTCGACAACCTGGTCTTCAGCCGGCAGACCTGCGATAACATGGCCGCCGCGCCACTTGACCGGTGGATTCATAATAGCTTGCGGGATCAGTGTCTTCGGGATGAAGTTGACCGGATAGGTAAGCATTGCCCAGCCGTTGTAGATCGAGGAGAGATCGGGCTGACATGCGGAACGAGGCAACGGATAGATCTCATCGATGCCGAACAAACCCCAGTCCATGAAGTTGATCTGACCAACACCCGGCTTGCCGAGACCCTGCATAGCGAGCAGCGCAACCTCAAGACGAGCCGGCTCACTTGAGTAAGCTGCACGAATAAGGCCACCACCTGCGCAGTGAGCGATCGACACTGCGTGCTTGCCCCAGTAGCGAGCAAGGGCCTTGATCTGGCGCTCAGTAATGCCCGTTATTGGAGATGCCCACTTCGGAGTTTTAGCAACGCCATCCTCAATGCCGAGAATGTAGTCTTTGAAGTCATCAAAGCCAACTGCATGTGTAGCAATGTAGTCTTTATCGTAAGTTCCCTCGGTAAGCCAAACATAAGCGATGGCGCAATGCAGCGCAGCGTCGGTGTTCGGAAGAATCGGGATCCACTTACCCTCATGAGCACAACCCGTATAGTTCAAATCAGGCGAAATGAAGATCGACTTCACGCCTACATCATGAAGCCAGCGCACCAAACGACCCGGCTGCATGCCTCCCCATCCCCAAGGGGTAGTCTCAGGATCAGCGCCCCAGTACAAAACAGCATCGCCGTTCTCAGCAATATCTTGGAAGAGGTTCTGCACATGACCTTGCTTGCCGACAGGATCCATTCCCCAAATGTGCTTCGCGCCCCACGTCCAGCCTTCCCAGCTGTCAGGCTGACGGGCTTGCAGAGTGTATCCACCCATAAGGTCGAGCAGCTTTCCAGGGCAACCGTGTGCTGCATGAATAATCTTCGACTCACCGTGGCCGTCGATCTGAGCAAGTACAGCCAGAGGTCCATATTCTTTATGGATACGCTTGAGCTCAGCCGCGATAATGTCAGTAGCCTCGTCCCATGAAATGCGCTCGTATTTTGCGGTTCCGCGCGTCTCTGGATGACGCTCGCCGTTTGGATCCCAGTCCACTCTCTTCAGCGGATATGGGATGCGATTCTTTGAATACACACGCTTTTTGTAGGCATACTGCAGCGGTGTTGGCATCGTTTTGTCTTTTGGCTCCAACACCACACCGTTTACTTCTATCCTCCAAGGATTCATATCCTTGATATCGTATGCATCGTCATAGTGCATCGGACGGATACGAAGGATCTTCCCATCCTTGACATCGACGGCTGCAGAGTTTGAACCGAGACCGAAACCGCACAAACCGAGCGACTTATAGACTGTCTTCACATCGTTTGACATTCCGACTCCCTTTCTCTTTTCATCTACTTTTGCAATCCAGTTGCCACAAAACGCTTGCATTCCTCGCTCTCTTCGATAAAATTCCGTTAATAATCCCATTTGCTCTCTAACTTCTTGCCAAGTCGAAGCTAATTCGACTCTATAGCGTCTAGCGTGATATCACAATCGCGTGCGATGTCTGATTTTGTCGAATAAAGAGGTCTGAGCAGGGGCGTTTTATCTAAGACTCTAGGTATTAGATAAAAATTTTCAGCTCTTTGAACAGGCAATATGCGAAGCAAATTCGCAGACTTTGGCAAACGTCGTTATTGGATGGGAGTAGGAAAGTGAACGGCGCAACCACCACTGATCAGCAACAATCCTCAAGGTTTTTCAGCCCTACAATCGGCCTTGCGGGCTTCGGCGTTCTTCTCGGGTGGCATTTTCTTATACTTTATTATTCCTTCCCTATGACCAACGGCATGTTACCGGCTGAATTCGTATTCATACGACAGGTCGCTCTAAATGCAACGCTTGGGATTTCCTTCGGATTATTTGGACGCCTAATGTCAAATCTCCCTCAACGGGACAGCATAAAATCGCACACTATCGCCTATCTTGCAATGGCCTTTGGAACGATTGGAAGTATTGCCCTGTTTGCCGGATCAATTCTAGGTATCGCTTGGTCTGTTCTTGCGGTCATACTCATAGGCGCATCTGAGGCTGTATTGATGCTGTTTTGGCTGCGCTTTTACACCGAAGCATCGATCAATTATTCCGGAATTAGCTTGAGCGCATCTGCAGTCTTAGGTTCTCTTATATGCTTTTTCACTTTTCATCTCACCTTTGATATCTCTGTACTCATTCTTATTATCCTGCCTGCCGCATCTGGCCTTTTACTGATAAACGTAACAAAGGGCATTCCGCTTAGAAAGAACGATCCTCAAGGCTCAGGGATCCGCGACTGGAGCTCTGCCAGAAAACCTTACTGGAAAACAACCGCGCAGCTTATGGCTATGTCTCTGTTCTTTGGCGTGGTTCAAGGGTGCAGCTCTCTTGATTCTACCTTACTCCCCGCCGCAGATCCGTCTACAGTGCTTGGAGCCACCTTTGCAGGCATTGTTTTATTTCTGGCTTATCTAAAATCAAAAAGGCAACCGAATTTGGGACTCATCATCAATTTCTCGCTCATGATATTTATGGCAGGAATGATGCTTCTCGCTTTCAACATAGCCATCCTTTCGCAGTTGGCCGCATTTTTGATAATGACCGGGTTCATTTTCTACTTTATCCTGACGCTTATCTTCATCATCGATCTGTGCCGAACCTTCGACCTCGACACAACGCGCACTGTAGGACTCAATCAAGCGCTTGAATACGTGATGTTTGCGGTCGGCATAATTGCAGGAAGGTTTCTTTGGTCGCGTTTTGAAAACGATGCTCTGCTCCCATTCGTCGTCTCCTTCATGGCTATCTTCGTCCTATGCGCTATTGCGCTGTTCCTTACAAACGAACGCCCGCCATGGGAAGCCGTTTTCTACAAACCAGCTCTCATCGCAGATAAGCATCCTGCAATGTCAGGCGACAACGAGAGCAATGAGCCTTTTGAAGACACTCCCAATGAAGCCGATATCCTGATGCTATTAAGCGAGCGCTACTCTCTCACCCCTCGCGAGATCGAGGTGTTCACCTTTCTGTCTAAGGGGCGCAATGCAGAATTCATCCAAAACGCGCTTTTCATCTCAAATCACACAGTAAAGACCCATATCTACAATATCTATAAAAAGATGGACATACATTCTTTGCAGGATTTGTTGGATATCCTGGACGAAGAGGCCTCTCGATCGACGATTCAGTCCTGCGGTACGAGAAAAGACGACTCGAATAACGTGTAGTCTTGCAGCAAAACGTGCGATTTCAGTCCTGTGTTGGGATGCGCTCTTTCGGAGTTTTGTATAGTATCGTCTTTGCCAAGTCATAAAAGATGCCGTATGCATACCGCCACATCGCTGCATATGGCAGGTTCGTTAAAAATCCCGATAACAAGCAGTATTACTTTGAATTCATCAGCATTTATTTGATGCGAATCGTTTTTAAGGGGTTAATATGACTGGTTCTTCTGACACACAGTTCCCCATGAGTAGAAGATGGATGATCTTTTGCTCCGTATTTTTCTTGGGCATCCTGACATCATTTGGGATGTTCAAAGCGCCCACGATGTTTACGACCGAGTTTATCTCGGAGCTTGGATTTACAGAGTCAAGCATCGGTTGGGTAATGTCGATGTTCACGCTCATCGGAGCCGTTTTGGCGTTTCCCGCAGGTGGAATTTTCGCCAAGCTCGGGGCGAAGAAAAGCCTCATCATCACAGCGATCAGCCTTATCGTAGGTGCTGTAGGAGGAGCTCTTGCAACCAACGCGACGATGATGCTAGTAACCAGATTCATCGAAGGCATCGGCATGGGCCTTGTCTCCGTTGTCGGACCAGCCGCAGTTGCATCGATCATCCCGGCCAAAAAGCAGGGTCTGGCAATGGGCATCTGGAGCGTGTGGTTCCCGGCAGGCGTTGTTCTTGCGATGAACGTAACGCCTATGGTGTACGCACTTGCCGGAACATGGCGTGCGAATTGGTGGCTCTCAGCGATACTCGCAGCCGTGGCTCTTATATTCGTGTGGGCAGTCTATGCTACGCCTCCGCAAGAGAATGCCTCCGAAGAGGCATCCGCAGACGGCGCTCCGATGAAGCTCAAGCCGGACTTTTTCAGCATCGTCATGATCGCCATCGCGTTTGGCTGCTGGAATGTGTTCAACGCCGGCGCAATTGGAGGCTTCTATCCTTCATATCTAGCTGACGTACACTCTCTTGATACGCAACTCTCGGGCACAATCTCAAGTATCACCAACATCTTGGTTTTGGCACTTGGGCCAATTTCGGGAATCATTGCTGACAAATTTAACATCCATAAGGGATTCATTGTATTCGGCATGTTTGGTGCAGCCATCCTGTTGACCTTTGCGTTCGGTGACAACATGCCGCTTGTTTGGGTGTTTGTCATCGCCATGAGCTTCTGTTCCGCATGCTGCTCAACAGGCGTGTTCTCAAGCGTCCCGCTGTATGCAAAAGATCCATCTAAAGTTGGTCTTGGAATGGCCATCGTGGCTTTCTTCCAGAACCTAGGAGGATGCATCGGATCAGCCGCGTTCGGCGCTCTTGCTGTAAGCATGGGCTGGAATATGGCCTCTCTTGCATTCTGTGTTCCCATCGCCATTGTCGGCGGTGTTTGCGCGGTGCTCATTAAGTCGCTGAAAGCTAAAAACGACACACGTGCATAGCGCACCTTTTGCTCACGCCCCAGTCTCTTTTCCCTAGAGGAGCGCTGGGGCGTGCGGCATTTCAGCAAATCAATTCGCCATTTTTAAGGGGCGATCGCGCGGTGTTTATACAGTTGTCGCGGGCGGCACGAAATGCTTCGTAGCATCAACGCGATAAAAAGCCGTCTGAAGTCCTATAATTCTTACGAAAAGGCGGCGAAAGAGGGATTATGCACGTAGACACTCCGATCAAAGTTAGATATGGCGAAACAGACATGATGGGCGTGGTTTATCACGCGAACTATCTTCTCTACTTTGAGGATGCACGTATCGATTTTCTCGATGCGCTTGATTTTTCATACAGCGAGCAGATCGAAGGTGCTGGCTTCATGAGCCCGATCCACGCGGTCGAAATCCAATACAAAAGCCCCCTTCGCTATGGTGAAGAGGGCTTCGTGCGCACGACTATCGCAAAGAATCTTCCAATGCGAACTGTGTACCATCAGCGCGTCTATCGCACGGGAAGCGACCCTGAAACGGAGCATCCGCTAGTCGATGCACTTGTGACCGTGTGTGTCGTAGATCGCGAAACGTTCAAGCCTGTGAACTTGAAGAAGACGTTTGCAGAGCTTTACGCAAAATACGACGAGGTGGCCGAATAGCCGCAAGGCGCGCTCTTGCATCTTGCAGCACACAAGGCGCGGATCGCGTGCTGCAGGTGTAATGCAACAGCTCCTGCAACTGCAGCCTCCCCTGCGGCCTCCACTGCAATCGCAACCGGCAGGCGCGCGGGGCGCGTCTTGCTAAAGCTCGCGAGTCTCATAAAGACGAGCGGATATACAGGCGCTTATCACGTATGCAGCAAGTGCAGCCAAAAGTATCACGGCAACTGCAACCATAAGATCAAATTCGCCAGAAATGAGTGCCTCGAGATCGAGCGCATCGACACCCGAACTAAAAAACGCCACTCCCATGCATATCGCGAACACCATGATCACGGGAACAAGTCGCGAGCCTTTCGTCATCCCGAATCTCATGATAAGCGGCAGCGAAACTGCCGCCGCAATTATGATCACAGCCTCTGCAAGTACTCCGACTGCAAAAAGCTCAAGAGGACTCCACTCGGACAGGAACAAGCCCCTTGGAGCAATTTCGGCAAAGAAATTCTCAGCCACAAAGCCTATCGCCATACCAGCCAACCATGAAACCACCAAAGCGATGAGCACGATGGCCATCATGCTTGCATAGCGCCCATATGCCACTTGACGGCGACTTATAGGAAGCGTCAGACGAAACCGCTCCCAGCCGTTTTGTTCATCATATGCGGAAATGCTGAATAGATACATGAAGGGAACCATGGCCGCAATGCAGGCGGTCGATGTCACGAGCGTAGACGTTCCAGCCGCTATAAATATCGCCACAAAAAGCGTCATCCCCAGTAGCTGCGCAAACGAGTTCTTAGAGGTTATCAGATCGGAGAAGATCATCGCTTTCATAGTGATTCTCCTTTCAAAGTGAGTGCCATATATTCCTCGATGGATACGCGCTCCACCGGAATGTCGTCGAATTTGGAAGCGAATGCCAATCTGTCAGGAACCAAGACGTCAACGCCGTATCCGTGTGAGAGCATCTTGAATTGCCCGTTTGTCCATCCACTGCTTTGCAGCCGATCGATATCGCTTTTGCGGCAATGGACAATCCCTGCCTCGTCGCAGATGGCATCTTTCGGCATCGAAAAGAGTATGCGGCCGTTGTCGATACACACAACCTCATCGGCGATCTTCTCGAGATCCGTCGTGATGTGGGTGGCCATCAAAATGCCATGGTTCTCATCGCTCATGAAATCGCGGAGGATATCAAGTATCTCATCGCGCGCAAGCGGATCGAGCCCCGCTGTGGCCTCATCGAGAATAAGAATGTCTGGATGATGCGCAAGTGCAAATGCCAAGGTGAGCTTCATCCCCATACCTCGAGAGAGATCCTTCACCCGTTTTTTGAATCCCAGATCGAATTTTTTGCAAAGCCTTTCAAACAGCGCGGAATCCCATTTGGAATAGGACGCGCGCCCCAGAAACTCAACATCCTTGATGCGCATCGTAGTGAGAAAGGCACACGTGTCGAAAACCACTCCGATACGTTCTTTTACGGAATCTATATCATATTGAGCAGCATGCCGTGATTTCCCTGAATCGATCCCGAAAAGAGAGATCTCTCCTTCATCTACGGATATCAGACCCAAGATTGCCTTCAACATTGTTGTCTTGCCCGCGCCGTTTGAGCCGATAAGGCCGACCACGCGCCCCGACTCGACACAGAGCGAGGCATCGCGCAGAGCGAAATCATCGTAGCGTTTTGTTAGATGCTCGACTTTTATCAATTCACCCATTGTTCCATCTTTCTGAAGTGCGCACTCCGAAATCAGTCCTCCATCAACAGATCGACCATATCGTGCAACTCGCCCTTCGATATTCCTGCCGCAGTAGCATCCACCACGATCTTGGCAAGCCTGCCTTCGATCGTGCGCAGGCTCTCTTCGCGCAAAAGCTCAAGATTGCCTCCGGATACGAAAGTGCCCTTACCCTGCACCGTGTTCACGAATCCGGCTTCTTCCAAATCGGCATAGGCGCGTTTCGTCGTGATGACGCTTATGCGAAGGTCGTTCGCGAGCGCGCGGATGCTCGGAAGCATCTGACCCTCTGCAAACTCTCCGGCCAATATCGCACTTTTGATCTGCTGCGCTATCTGCTCATAGATAGGAGATGCGCTTGAGTTCGATATTATGATCTCCAAATCTTCTCTTCTTTCAGAGGCGAATAGTCTGCCCCATCGTCTTGCCGACATCCGAGCGTCCCCGGCGACGGCGATAGTGTATATACGCTATATACACACTATATACACACCTATATACACTGTCAAGTAGAAATCGAAAAATCTGGAGATTATGAAAGATCGAGCCGTTGCTCGGTAAAAAAACTCGCAGCGCCGCGAGGATGGCAGCAAAGAAACGCAGAGCAAGACGCCAAAAAGCGATAAATAGGGTTAGAGCGGGTAAAATAGAGAGAATCTCGACAGTTTGTGTGTGCCAGCTAAATTCCCACGCCTACGGTCATATGAATCATATAAAACGCCAGCCGCATGATATAGATTCCCATGAATGCTAAAAGGCATGAGCAGACGAGCACCCATAAAGGTGTCTCGCCCTTATCTCTGACAGCTCTGGTAGACAAAGCTATCGCGCAAGCGCAGAGAATCGAAAATGCCGCGATCATCGGAAAAAATGCGGGCGCCAGCGCATCGGCTGAAGTCATCGAATTCACGAAACTCGGAAGACTAAGCCCCCAGCAGACGTACTCGATGATATTGATGACAAGAGCGACCGCAGATACAACTAAGAGCACCTTGCCGAGATGATGCCCGTCGGTATAGAAGCGTGCCAACCTGAATCCAAAAAGCGCCAGAAGCGGCCCTCCTATCAGGGCGTTCAACCATACGGCAACTATGGCGAACGGACTGCTCCAAGTGATTATCGTGCTGGCGTTATATGCGAGAGATATGGCCGTGATGAACATCAAGCCAAAAGTCGATATTAGCACTAGGACGACCCTGCGCGCAGTTGCGCTTTTCTCGCGCGCGGCAAAAGATGTGAGCCAATAGATTCCTCCGGAGCCTAGAAACAAAACCCCGAATACAACCTCGTTTGACAGCGGGCTGCGACCAAACCCCGTCAAGACATAAAGAGCATTTGCTGGACTTCCGAGATGGGTCGCGGAGGCCACAAGTCCCACCATGGCTACAAGGATGGGAACGCTTAGGTATTTGACGATGCCTCTTTGCATCGATTGGTCCACGTGTTTGCCGCCGAAAACAAGAGGAATGGACATGAGCACAAACGCCATCGCGCCCGAAGGGGCAAGTGTCGTGAACAGAACGAGCGTGGCTTCGCTTAAGGCGCCGCTGAGCGCATAGGCCTCATACATCTGACAGGTCACATCCTAATTCAGAAAGAAGACTCGGACCAATACATGATCTCAGATCAACGATAGAAACGGGGATATTCCACTTCGATCTCGCGATCCTCTTGAATGCCCTCGAGCGAAAGACGCGTGATCCGTGCAAGTCCCTTATAGAAAGGATGATCCGTGGCTTCTTCCATCTCTTCAAGAAAATGGCTTGACCACGTGAGTAGATGAAGTCGCAAGAAATCATCCAAAGCTTCCGGCTTGTTCGTAGAGATCCAAGACATCATCATGAGCATCAACCCGATGTGATCTTCAGGCTCTTTGTCGTCGTTGAGCTTTTCGATGCCGGTCTGCCTCATCCACTGCCTGAGATCAAGCGTGGCCTCGCCGAACACAACACACTCTCTGTCCGTATAGACAGACCCCCAAGGAGGTGCAGCCTTCGCAGCCGGTCCAACAAAAAGGCGCCTGTATTCCCAGATAAGATCGTTGTTTACATCATCGACCTCCGAGCGGAAGTCTTGCGCTCCAAAGACCATGAGCTCGAGTGTTTCTTTCGCATCGTCATCTGAAACGAAAGGCCACTCAACGGCAGCAGCATCCGCATCAAGATCAGCAAAAGCCTTATAGGATACCTCGATTGCATCGTCTTGCGGGTCGTAATAAAACAGTGGACCTAGCGTGTTTCCTATGAAAGCTATGCCATCCACAGCCTGATCCTGTCGGTCTGTCATCTTTTCCTCCCCCTAATAAAAGGCGGAGCAGACGATGCAGTCTGCTCCGCCCATAAGTATCCTAGAGATAATTCTAAAGGATACTCAGTCCAACCGATACTTGCATGCCATAGAAAGCAAGACGGAGAAGCACTATTCCGACCACCGCGAGAACCGCAGCACCTACGCTGACGCCAACAACAGCGCCGGCACCTGCACCACGAACCGCGAAGAAATCGCAAACGCCTGTGCCTACAAGACAGATAGCGCCGCACACGATAACCATCATGACATTTCCTACAAGATCAGCCCCGCTGTAAAGCGCGTTTTCCATACCGCTCGCAGAACCTGCCTGCATGGCGATTCCGCCGATTCCGAAAACAAGGCCTACAACCAGTACCGCGATCGTAGCATTGCGCATGCTCGACTCTTTGAGCTCAGCTGAGCACCCGGCCAAAGAGAGGGTTAGAACGCCAAGAGCCGCTCCGCCGATAAGCGCGAATCCAACAATCTGGATAGGACCTGCAAATGTGTCCCATGAAGGGATCGTTCCGATCATATAAGCCATGCCTGTGAACATCGCGAAGATGATGCCTGCAACAGCTGTGACTGCAACAAGACCCTTGCGTGCGCCTTCAGACATCTTGCCCGTCATAGCCCAGATCCAATAGATGAGCATGATGGCTGTAAACACAACACCAACTACAATCTCATTGGAAAGAGGCGAAGTTCCCACACCGCTAAACACATTGAAGGCGTTCATCGGGTTCGCGAGATGGAAGAACGCCGCGATGAATCCGACAATAACGAACGCAACGGGGATGGCGGTGAAACGATCGATGCGCTTCACTGCATCACCATCAAATTTGCCGGTCAAAAATGCGATCGCCAAGAGAACGAACGCGCCTGCCCCCATGGGAGCCAAAGTGCTAAAAAGTGCCAGAGGCATCTCAGCCATTGCGAACTCCATGCTACATCACCTCCATTGGGTTGACCACCTTAGCGGAAGCGTCCTCAGCAGGCTTCGCATCCTCAGAAGGCTTGATATATAGATTAGGCTCGGTATATGAAGGCTTCGGCAAAGGAGCAATGTCGGCCTTTTCGCCAAGCTTGCTCATCTCAGAAACCTCTCCGAAGTTCAGCGCACGTGCAGGGCACGCCTCAACGCAAACAGGCTTCTCGCCTGCCGCAATACGCTCGGCACAGCCGTCACACTTTACAGAATGGCCCTTTTCACGATCGACCGTAGGCGCGTTGTACGGGCAAGCCATGTGGCAATATCCGCAACCTACACACTTGTCCTTATCAACCGAAACCAAGCCGGTCTCAGAATCCTTGTGCATTGCACCGGTCGGACAGACCTTTGTGCAAGACGGATCATCGCAATGATTGCATGACATCGACAGCGGATAGCTCACGCACGTTGTAGTGATGGCGCCTTTGTCGTCTTTTTTGGTATCGCCGAGGGTGACCTCATAGACATTACGATATGCAATGTCGGTTGCCAGATCTTTATAGTCCTTGCAGGACATTTCGCAAGTCTTGCAGCCTGTGCAGCGAGTACCGTCGAAATGGAATGCATATTGTGTCATTTATCTCTCCTCCCCTCGCTGTTAAGCTTTCTTGACTTCACAAATGTTGGTGTGTTGCGGATTGCCCTTGGACAGAGGTGATGGACGCATGGTGGTCATCGTGTTGATGGAGCCGCCCTTGTCCACGCCGTCCTTGCCCTTGGTGATGTCTCCATCCCACCAAGCGCCCTGCGACACCGCGACCGTTCCGGGAACAACACGCGGGGTGACCTTCGCATAAAGCTCGATCTTACCGCGATCGTTGGTCACATGGACCTTGTCGCCGTGCTTGATTCCGCGAGGCTCCGCGTCGGCTGGATTGATCCAAGCCTCCATCGGGTTAACCTTTTTGAGATCCGGAATCGATCCCCAAGATGAGTGGATGCGTCCGCGATAATGGAATCCTGAGAGAACGAGCGGATGCTCATCTGTGGTGGTCTCAACGCCTTCCCATTCAGGGATATATACCGGGATCGCAGGCAGGGTATCCATACCCTTCAAGGTATCGCCGTCCTGAAGCTCCCAGCCATCAGTGTCTTTCAGAAGCTTTTCAGAGAAGATCTCGATCTTGCCTGAGGGAGTGGTGAGCGCGTTAGCGACAGGATCGTTGCGGAACTTCTCCATAGAGACGATGTGAGGATACTCGCGAGTGTAGACGCCCATCTTCTGCATCTCATCATAAGGCGGAAGCTTGTCATCCTTCTCGCGTGACTTCTCATAGAGCTCGCGAATCCACTCTTCTTCAGTCTTGCCCTCGGTGAACTTGTCTTTCACACCGAACTTGTCAGCCATCATGGAGGCCATCTCATAGGCCGTCTTGCGCTCGAACTTCGGGCTTGTAGCTGGGGTTCCTGTGAGCACGTAGCCCCAGTCGGAGCCTGTAGCGATCTGAGAGTGCTGCTCGAAACGGAAAAGGTCAGGAAGCACGATATCGGAATAGTTCATCGAGTCGCACATGACCGTGTCGATGCCGAGGATGAACTCGCACTTATCCTCATCAGCTAGGATCTCGTGAGCTTTGTTGATGTCCGAATGCTGATTTGTAAGGCAGTTGCCGGCATAGTTGATCATGTACTTGATGTTCGTCTTGAGCTTGTCGGCCTTTCTGACTCCCGCATTCTTTGAAGTCATCTCAGTGCCATGATCGATCGCATCAGTGAACAGGAAGCACGGGATTGAAGTCTCGATCGGGTTTTTGCCAGCAGGAAGGCTCTGCAGCAACGGTGAGTTGCTCGCCTCACGAGTTCCATTGCTGGTCCCCGGAAGTCCTACCTGTCCGATCAGGCACGGAAGCGCCATGATAGCCCATGACGTCCACTCGCCATTGGAACGACGCTGCGGACCCCAGCCTTGAACGACATAGACCGGTTTTGTAGTTGCGATCTCATTTGCAAGGTCGCGGATCTTATCAGCGGAAATACCCGTGATAGGCTCTGCCCACTCCGGAGTCTTTTCCACCTTGTCGTATCCGGTTCCCATGATGTAGTCCTTGTACGACATATTCTTGCCCTTGTAAGCCTCAGGCATCGTATCCTCGTCGTAGCCTACACAATAGTTGTGCAAGAAGTCCTCATCGGTCTGACCGTTCTTGATGAGCTCGTGACCCAAGGCAGCAACAAGCGCCGCATCCGTTCCAGGGTTGATCGGCAGCCACTCCTCCGAATGCCCGAAGTTCGAGTCGTTGAAACGAGGCTCGATCATATAGATCTTCGCAGGCGTGCGCTCGCGCATATGAACCCAGTCGTAATGAGTCGTAAGGCCACCTTGGCGGGTTTCGGTGGGGCTTGAACCGAAGCACAGGATAAGCTTTGCATCTTCGCCGGAAGAAAGAGAGCTTCCGCCGTTGTTCTTAGATCCATACATATAAGGTGTGATGCAGGAGATCTGCGCGGTGGAGTAGCTGTTATAGAAGTTCAGATATCCGCCGACGAGATTCAAGAAGCGTTTGAACGGACGAGATGTCGTGGCTGAAACGCCTGTGGCGTAAGGCACATAGACCGCTTCGTTTCCGTGCTTTTCGATAACCTCTTTGAGCTTGGTGGCAGCTGTGTCGATAGCCTCGTCCCAGCTGATTCGCTCGTACTTACCCTCTCCACGCTTCGATCCCTCCACGCGCTTCATCGGGTAACTGATACGATCAGGGCTGTTCGCCCAACGACGATAGGTGCGACCGCGCAGGCACGCACGAGCCTGCGGAGTATCGAAGGTCGCATCGGGGCTGGTGTGAGTATCGACCCATGCGATCTCGTCATCTTTCACATGCATCTTCAATGCACAGCGTCCCGGGCAGTTGATGGCGCAATGTCCCCAGGTCGTTTTCTCCTCGACCTCGGCGAAAGCCTCAGCAGCTCCGGATCCGAACATCGAATCGGCTGCTGCGATTCCACCTCCGGCAGCTGCCAGAGCGCCGAGAGCGCCCGATGCCTTAAGGAACGTACGCCGACTTAAACTGATGTCAGACATAAAATCCCTCCCTCTCCTTTTTCTCTCCAGTGCGAAGATGGCCGCCTTAATCGGATAAAAGGACAGATGAGGGAATGAGGACTTAGCTTGGCTTCGTCCTAACTGTCCTCTCATCCAATTAGGCTGCTAACTTCGCTCTTTCTCGCGACAACCTCTCCCTAGGCTGTCGACTTTATGTGAAAACAATAACCAAACAGGGAAAACCCTTGTCACATAAAATGGGTGATTTTTGAGAAATGCCTGCTCAGGAGCTCATATTTTGTCACATGATATTTTTTTCAAACACACTGGGCAAAGGCTTTGACTATACTTATCCGTATGAATTCTTCATACATAATACATATGCTCAAGCCCAATATAACTTCTTTGGGCTACGCTTTGTTCCTCGCGATAAGTGCAGCGGGAATTTGGGGCGGCGTGTTTCCATTTCTCCCGATGGAGTTTCAAACCAAAGATATAGTCTTCTGGTTCTATTTTTTCCAATCGCTCGCATGCACCATCACATACTTTGCAAGTCTTATAGGTGTCTACAAGCTTCCGCGTTTCACGAGAAGCTTTCTAGTAAAGCTGGCAGGTGCACCCTACTTTCTAGGCTGGATATGTCTTATCGCAGCTATATATCTTGATGAGGCCGCTCTCATTTTGGTCGTCTTGGGCGGGGTACTCTTAGGCGTGGGATCGGTCGGATTCTACATGATCTGGCAGCGCCTATTTGCAGCAGAAGATGCCGATTCGGGAAATCGTGACATCCTTGTCGGAACCGCTTACGGCACCATTTTCTACTACGGGCTGCACCTCATTCCGCAAGCTGTAACCGCATTTCTTATCCCTCTTGTGTTTTTACCGCTGTTCGGGCTGGCCGCACAGCTAAAGAGCCGCGAAACAAACCGCAACCAACCGATGTTCGAGGATATTCCATATGAACACCCTCATATCTACAGGCAGGTAATGAAGGACCACTGGAGAGTGGCGCTTTGTATCGGTGCTGTGGGTTTTTGCGCCGGCATCATGAGATCGGTTGCCATCGCAGATCCAAACGTGGGTTCTTTGGTCAATATGCTTTCAATGGGATGCGTTTTGGTTGCAATGCTATTGCTCATAGGAGCATGGATGTTCAAAAACATCCGAATCGATATTGCAGGGGGATACCGCGTTTTGTTTCCTTTCCTGATTACGGCATTCATCGTTGTTCCATTCTTGCCCCCTCCTACAATCAGATGGGTTGCTGCGCTTCTATATGCGATCTACACCGTGGCGATCGTTCTCATGATGATGCACTGTGCACAGGTTTCGCGCGATCGTGGACTGAATCCGATCTTCGTCTACGCATTTTTCGGGGCTATTGTCTACACACTTCAAAACCTAGGCTTCTTGAGCGGAGTTTTTGCTGAAGATGTGCGCGTCATGGGGCTGTCTCCAGTATCGGTGTTCGCGCTCATCTCCGTATACGCACTTGCGCTTATGTACTTTGTCGGATCGGGAGGCCTTGCAGAAGCGATTGGTAAAGCGGGACATGTAGAAAGTGTCGAGCTCATGGCTATCAGCCGAAGTGAGATGTCCCCGTTCCCAAAGGTGGGGCCCGGCGGGCACGCTTCGAATGACGAAGATGCCGAATTCGTTGAACAGATCAACTATTACATAGACGAATACGAAGAATTCGAACCGAGCGATGAGGCTGTTCGCATCGACGAGACAAGCATGCACTCCTCTATAGGTTCCGCCTCTACCGATCCGAACTCGAGCGATCCCATCTCGTCGAAATCGCAGCTCGTAAGAGAGGCTTTCCGGCTTTCCGCGCGCGAAGCCGAGGTAATGGAGCTCATCGCACGGGGAAATAGCGTTGCTAGAATCGCCGAAATGCTCGTCGTATCGGAAAACACTATCCGCACGCACTCGAAGCGCATCTACAACAAGCTCGACATCCACAAGCGTCAGGAATTGATCGATCTGATCAGCTCGTTCGAAGGCTAATAGGGAAACTCAATATCAAAGCCGATACAGGGCGAGATCAAGATCTCGCCCCTACGTTTGACCTGCGGCTTTGCCTTTGCGGCAACAGAAAATGAGAACACCGTAGGCGCGCATCCGGTCTTGATGCGCGCATTTAGGTATATCACATGATACTCCATGAAGGAAAGCGTGCGCATGAAGGGCACATGCGCACCTACGCTCAACCTAAAACGTCTCCTTTGGGACACGAAACCCTACTCGTCGTTTTGCTCCAGCTCAGCCAGCACATATACAAGTGAGTTGATGATGTTTCGGCGGCTGAGCGTTCCCACAAGCTTGCCGTCCTCATCCACAACGGGAACCTTCTTGATCCTTTTTTCGGAAAGCACATGTAGCGCTTTGTCGAGCGGCATAACATCCGGTACCGAAACCACGCGCTTTGTGGCTATATCCATCACGTTCAGTTTCATAAGTCCCACAAGACGCGCCTGCATATCGGCATCATCGGAGAAGCGATAGAGGTTCATGGTGGTGTCGAAGAATGCCATATCGTTTCTACCCAGATACGATGCCACATCGCCATCGGATATGAAACCGACGAGCTCGCCTGATTTACCAATCACGGGAAGCCCGCTCGTATCATTTGCCGCCATCAAACGCACGATGTCGGCCATCGTTGCATCCGACGATGCGCACAGAGGCTCGCGCGTCATAGCATCGCGCACCTCGAGATTCTCATAACGCCCGGTCTGGATCGCTTCATCAAGACCATCGACCGTAACGCCATCAAGGCCCGCCGAGTATGCGACAGGCGCATCTCCTGCAGCGATCTGCCCTTTGACCTCAGCCCCAACAAGCGCCTGTCCCTTCTGCTTTGCACCATCGCGCACGCAAAAGATGACGATGATCCCGGCCACCACCATAAGCGCGGCAGTAGTGCAGAAAGCGAGGTGGTTACCCATATATGATTGCTCGGCAGCCGACGCATCAGGCACGACGAAAGGTGCCAGAGCCGAGATCGAAACCAAAACCGCAGTTCCAAGCGATGCTGCAACCTGATTCAGGGTATTTGAAAGGCCCTGAGCATGCTGGATCACACTGTTATCCAGCGAATTGACACCCCATGTGTTCAGAGGAGTCATCGTAAATTGAAGACCCGCCATCAAAACTGTGTATGCAAGCATGATAAATATGAAGTCCGTGTCGATGCCAAGAGCGGCAAGCCCCAACCCGCCGAGCAGTGCCACCAGAGCGCCGGGGATAATAACCTTGCGCACGCCAAACCTATCAAAAAGACGTCCGGCGATAAGACCTAGGAATGCGCCGATCAAAGCGCCCGGAAGCATCGCTACACCCGACATCGTAGCGGAATAACCCCGCACGCCCTGTATATATAGCGGCGTTATAACACCTGTGCCCATCAGCGCGGCCTCCACAATCACAATGATAAGCACCGACAAGGCGTACTTACGGGTCTTCAGAATCGACACATTAAGCATCGGCTCGGGCAGCTTGAGTTGTCTGCGCACATAAAAGCCTGCAAGTATCACGCCGATCACCATGAGCGCGCCCGTAATAATGAGGTTATCGCTACTGGCAAATGTCGAGAGTCCGTAGAGCAAACACACCAGACCAAGCGATGAGAGCACCACCGACAGCAAATCGAATTTGGTACGCGCAAAATTGCCGTAGTTCTTCAACGTGAAGACCGACACCAAAACAACAATCACAGTAAGAGCGCTAACGATCGCAAACAATGCGCGCCAACCGACTGAATCCACAAGAAGACCCGCAACAGAGGGTCCCACCGCGGGAGCAAATCCGATAATGAGACCGATAACACCCATAGCCGTTCCGCGTTTCTCGCGTGGGAAAATGAGCAAAATGACCGTAAAAACCATCGGCATTGCCATTCCAGTGCAGACCGCTTGCAAAATGCGTCCTAGCAAAAGCACCCAGAAATTAGGTGCCAATGTGGCCGACAAAGACCCAATAGCAAATATCACGAACGCACTTATGAAGAGTTGTCGTGTCGAAAAACGTCCGATCAAAAACGCTGAAAGCGGAATCACAACCGCCTCGACCAGGGAGTATCCGCTTGTAAGCCACTGAACCGTGGTCGCATCCACCCCAAGATCGGTCATAATAGCCGGCAGAGCCGGGGAAAGCAGCGTCTGATTCAGAACCGCAAGAAGCGTTCCGGCAAGGAGCACTGCTACCATAACCATTTCTTTTCTACTTACACCGAGAGCCATACGCATCACTTCCGTATCTTATTCGCTTGTTTTTTACAATCAGGGAAGGGATTATAACAGCACCCCTCGAGCAGTCCAGACAGGAAAAAGGTGATTTCAGGACGTGTATCGACGCAACGGAGCTATTCTCTGCATGCGAATCAGAGGGCGTAGCGGAATTATGTCTCGTTTACTAGAAACTTCTCATACGCTTGCGATAGTCCGACAGTAGACGCTCGTTGGCATTTTGGGCACGAAGTTCGAGAAGCGAAACCATGCCTTCACGGTCTCGCGGCAGCACGCCATCAAAATGAACCAGATTAACATCGTGACCCGTATCGATAAACGTCTCGCAATCGACAAGACCATCAATGAAATCGCGCATCTCCAAGAAATTCTCCGTTTCCGATGCCGGTTCGAACTCGCCGTTTTGCACTATCTCATATAGAGGGGTACCCTTGAATACCGACATCGTCATCACGTTGATGCGAAACGGATCGATGCGATTGAACACCTCAGCGGTGGCCCTTGCATTCTCCGCGCCATTTCCGGCTCCTGCCATGCCGACCAGATAGAACAGCGTATAAGTGATCCCCGCATCATCCAGCCGCTTGCACTGCTCCTCGATATCAGCCGCCCTTTGAGGCTTGCGCATGAATTTGAGCGCAGGATCATAACCCGATTCGGCGCCCAAAGACAGTCCGTCGACACCAAACGCCGCCCACTGCTCAAGCTCAGCATCCGATCGCGCTTTGATATCAGTCACACATGCGAATCCACCGATCGACTTCACGCTTGGCAACTTCTCGCGAATAAGCTTTAGGCGCTCTACCAGCTGATCATTAGGTATTCCAAAAGGATTCGAACCGTATAGAAACACGCGATCATACGCGCGCCAGTTCTGTGCAAGCTCGTCAAGATCTTCTGCGACCTCTTCGATGGGTGTAACCTCGGAAGGGCCAGAATGCCTTGAACAAACCACGCAATACAAACATCTCCCCCAAGTGCACCCAATCTGCACCTGAAGAAGAGCAGATGCCCGCTCAAAACCAAGCCTATGCGGCTCCTCGGAGAAATGCATGAAGGGCTCCCTTCGACGGCTTCACAGACATTATGCCACGCCCCACCGCGTTTTCACACCTTAAGAAGTCACACTTGAGTCCATCCAAAAAGCGCCGCCTTAAGCTTGGGGGCTTCTAGCTTAGCGCCTTATCTTTACACCCATCTTAGGGAATCGCATCATATGGCATCTGGCGCTTTGCAAGATAGTAGATTCCCACAACGATAATCATCGGCGGCATGATCAAACAGCCCACTATGATGAGCATCCTCGCTCCGTAAAACATCAAACGATACCTCTCAGATCGAGGATGCCCCTCCACCGTCATTCGTACAAATGCGCCTCCCGGGGTCTGACCCCCGCTGACCCAAGGCATCAGCACCTCGATCACAATAAAAACCACGAACAATGCTAGAACCGTAGCAGACCCGGCAATACCCGTATGAAGCCCTCCGTCGAATCCCAAAAGGCAAGCAAGGGTCGAGACAAGCGCCATCGACAGATAGCCCACGATTCCTACGATCGTCATATCCAGCAAAAATGCAACAGCTCTCTGCACTATTCCGGGATGAGTTTGAACGCTCTTCTCTACACATTGAGCCTGCGGAAGAATTCGTTCAATGAGCTTTGCCACAGCCCATCCCGCCAGCGCACCGGCTGTATTCCAGATAAGATCGTCCACGTCGAATGTGCGATATGAGTAGGGATATATCCCAAACAGCCCTGTAAGCTGCGCTGTCTCTATCAACAACGACGTTGCAAACGAAATAACCGCTGATGCCTCAAGGCTTCGATGCAGACCGCGCCGCAAAATGAATCCAAGCGGAACGAAGAATGCGATGTTGGCGACTATCTGAAACACGGCGGTAAGTCCGTCCTTGCTGATATCACCTATAAATGCGAACGGGTCGAGTTGTGGCGGAACTCCATATGTGATGCCGAGCCCAGAATCTCCTGAAGGCAGCGGCCATAGCGTGAAGAAGACAAGGCCGAGCGCATAAAGCACGCTCAAATAGGCCCCGACAACCGACCAGAAGCGCAGCCTGCCATCACGGTTGTAGAGAAATGCGAGGATGGGCAGCGTTAGCATGATCGACGCAAAAGGCCAAACACCCAATGCGATCACGAACCTGTCCGTGAATCCACCAAGAAAACCCATGATGTCTCCTTCCCTCTTCTCAGATACGCCGAAACCTGAGATCATCAAGGCCTCGGTCGCAGCAAACCGCTCGTTTGATCATGGCGCCAGTTTATTACCTCTGAACAGGAAAAATGGCGGCATTTCGCAAGATGACAAAAGTGTTAGCCGCCGTAATGAGCCCGTAAGAAAAGCAGCATTTTGAAGAGGTCGATTCGCGTCATGACACATATCAAGTCTTATACTGGAGTCAAATGCGATTCGATCCGCACCCCCTTTGTGAGCTTCGCTCGTGCATCTTACGCAGGGTGCATGAGAGCAGGAGCTCGACTCGGGCGCTCAATCGGCTCAGATACGAGGTTGAAATGACAATGCTCCATTCCAATTGTGCGATCTGCGGGCTTCCGCTCGTATACTCAAACGATTCCCTGGATGTGATATGCGCGATCTGCGGAAAGCCCGATAGCGGACACTGTGTCTGCGAGGGCGGTCATTACGTTTGTGACGAATGTCACCGCAGGGCTGGGGTCGACCTTATAGTGGATAGATGCCTTCATTCGGATTGCGCGAATCCGATCGAGTTTGCTTGTGAGATCATGGGCGCAGATGCGATATATGCCAACGGACCCGAGCATCATTCGCTTGTAGGCGCGGTCTTGCTTTGCGCGTACAAAAATTCAGGCGGAGAAATCGAGCTTGTGGAGGCCTTGGACGAGCTTCGGCATCGTAGCATGCAGATCCCGGGTGGTACATGCGGATATTGGGGATGCTGCGGAGCAGCAATAAGCGCAGGTCAGTTCCACTCGATCATCACAGACGCCACGCCTTTATCTGAGGACGCTTGGGCAAGTGGAGCGCGGCTGACATCGCGGATTCTCGGAAGGCATGCAGATATTGGTGGACCCAGATGCTGCAAGCGCACAGCCTTCACCGCCATCTTGGAGGCAGCGGATTTCATCTCTGAAACCATGGGTATATCGATGGAGACTCCCGAGAAGGTGACGTGCACTTTCATGAGTGGAAATGCTCAGTGTAAAAGGCACTCCTGCCCGTATTTTCCTGCCTAGCAAACTGCGCAGAAGAATCCTCACGCCTGACGATCCGTCAAGCCTAATGCCTTCGGTGTGACAAGTGGACGTATAGCTTGTCGCACCGCTTGTGCACTAACGAAATGATTGCCGAGATACTTAGTCGCTCAAACAGTCCTCGTCGCTTCGCTCCTGCGGAACTCGCTTTGTAAGCACCCCGGCAATCATTTCTTGATATCTCGGGCCTAGGTGGTCTCTCATAACAAACAAAAAAACATCCTTATCGAAACCTTGCGGCAGGGCACACATGCCCTACGCGCAAGGTTTCGAGCACTAAAGCTATGCGCTTGTGCGTTCGCCTCTTTCACGGCGCTTACGCACAGCGAGCGCAATCGCAAAAGCAATAATCGCCACCGCACCATACAAATAAAGCGACCTATCCGTATTTTTATCTACAAGAGATGCCATCGGGGTCTCATCGTCTGCAACCTCACTTGCATCCACGTTGCTAGCGTCTGCAGATGTGAAACCATTCAGCCCATTTACGATTGGCGTTTCAGCCGCATCACCACCATCCTCAACGATCGAATCTGAATCCGAGCTACCGAAAACAGCGACAAGCGACGGGGCACGAAGTGCGGATGACGCTCCCAAGCCTACACCAGCTGCGCCAGCGCTACCGGATCCGCCGGACTCGCCCGGCGCAACGGGCTCCGCAGGCACGACAGGCTCACTCGGCTGAACCGGCTTCTCGCCTAGCACCTTATCACGCGCGGCCTTCAAAGCATCTACGGCCTGTTGAAGATCGCCGAGCTCAGGCTCATAAGACGACAGCACGGCCTCGCCGGCAACAATAGCCTCTTTGAGCACGTCGACATCCTCAAGCGACACATTCGCAGGCGGCTCGGCAACAAGCGTCTCACATTCCGCAATAAGCTTGTCGAGCTCAAGAAGAGCTTGGAAAACCTCATGCTCAGAAGCAATGTCGCCAATCAGGTCGCGAAGCGTATATTCGCGGTTGTACTCGGTAACAATCGCCTTGTGATCGATCCTTATAGATTCGGCCTGCATACGATCAAGAAAATCATCAAGAAGCGCCTCTCCGAATCCACACATAAGCATAAACTCACTTGACGGAACGCTTCCGCCAGACACTCCCTCTACCTTGTCGTATCCATCAAGACCGGCAAGGTAACCGATGTGCTGGTCGAGATCAGCCGCATCGACCGTTTCCGCGTCGATCCCCATATCGGCAAGGATGGCGCGAATATGCGCTCCGCGCGACGTATCGCTTCCAAGGTTGTAGAGAAAAACCTTCGTTGCCGGCAGACTCTCGCCCTCCCGCAAGACCGGAATGCTCGCACTCAGATAGTCGACCTCTTCGCCTTCCCACTCAACATGCGGAAGACGTAGCTTGATAAAAAGCCTGCTCTCAGGTTCAAGCTCCACGCCATCAAGGAAAGAAAGCTCGAACTTCCCACGTGTGATCTCGTTAAAGTTGGAGTTGTTCTGCGCGACGCGCTTGCAGACTGCCATGTTCTCCCAGATCTCGTTGTCCTCGATCTGCTCGTCTGTGTACCATGCCGGAACCTGATATACGCTCACATCGCAGTAAAAATCATCGCCCATCTCCAGATACTCATCGGCATAATCAATAGACACCGAAACCGACCTGTCGCTAGGGGCTGCAGCCGCCTGTGCAAACACCACATAAGGCTCACCCCAATCGGGAGACGGCTGAACCTCGACCGGCTCCGAAAGTGTTTTCACGCCTCCAGCCTCAAGCTCGATCACGAGCCTATCACCTGCGCTCATCTTCCCCGGACCAATGTAGATCGACTGAGAATAAGTGGTCCTATAGATCGTGCCGCTTGCCAGAGCAACACTGTTGTTTGCGTCGATCTCTTCGCCCTCAGCAAAACGGAAAAGCTTGTATGTGGCCTGCGAAATCGAGGGATCGAACGAAAGCGATGCCGTCACGCCCGTCATTCCCGCGCTCACCTTGTCATTGATAATACGTGCGTAAGGCTTCTGCTTCTCGGGCGCCGCATTGATCTCGGCAGCCGGGCTCGTAACCACATCGCCATTCGAAAGCGAAAGCTGGGCCACCAACGCACACCCTGCAACAAGGCTGCCACTTGCAAATGTCGCTTTCTGGCTGTATTCGGAAGGGTTCACTGGCTTCACGCAGATCGGATCGATTCCGGAAAGGATATCCGCCGAAACGTTCACGCCTGATCCGGGAAGCGCATCAGCTATCTCACTCAAAGGCACGCAATACAGAGAAAGAGTGCCCGAAAGCGAGCTATCGAAATCGGTCTTCACCCACACATCGGTTCTGTCCGCGGTAATCGCTGAGGTTGCAATCTCCGTCGACGCTTCCTTGAGAACCGGAAGCACGCTTGTGGCAAACAGAAGTGAATTGCCATAGAAGTATTTCGTTGTATCAGCATCCGCGTCGTATTTATAGAGATGCGCGAGAACGGTCTGGCCTGCGCTTAGCTTTGACGGATCGATGTTAAGCGTGTAAGTGCCAGCACCGGTAAATACGACACTAGCCATCTGAGTACGGCTGTCGGCATCGTCGTCCGTAGCAGAGGTTCCTCGCGTGATGAAAAGTCGACCACCAATGAAATCGGCGCAACCGCTCACATGAACCGTGACAGAAGTTGTCTGCGGCGTGACACTCGTTCCCTCAATGAGGACTTCGTCATCCGCCATCGCGGCGGCAACCCTGAACTCGTCGCTTAGAAATTCCTCGCCATCTACATAAAGATAGATATGGAATGCCGCGCCTTCTTGAAGCGAAACCTGCGACATATCAAGCACAACCTCGCCCAGATCGTTCATAAACGACGCGGGATTGCTGAAGTTCTTCGCATCGATCGTGCCATCAGCGAGCACGGGAGCATAGCGCACGATGTTGATCTGCTTGGATGCGTATGCAGGATCCGCCGTCGTGATATTAACCTTGAGCTCGCTCGATCCTGCTGTCACAAGTGAATTGAGCGTCACAGTGTAGGGATTGAAGTTTGCCACAATTGACGGCTCGCTGGAGGCAACCAGCTCGCCTGCGCACAGGATGTGAACCACGACCTGCTCTCCAGCTACCAGCTTGCCTGCGCAATCGACCGAGAGGTTCTTCAGGTTTGTATCTAGGAACTTGCTCGCTACAAGGGTGCCGCCGTTTGTCGGAAACGATGTTGCTGTTGCAGGATAGGATTTGACCAGCGCAACACTACCTGCTGGGATGGCTCCCTTCAATTCGATATCGATTGTGTCGCTTTTTGCGGTAAGAGCGCCAATGATGAAGGCTTGCGCGACGCTGCTTTCGGCAACGACAAGCGAGTCATCAGGCCTGTAGAATTTCGACTCGTAGTCATTTCCTTTGACGAGGAACAAATCGGTGTTCTGGCTCCAATATACTACCGCGCGCACACGATATCCCTCTTTGAGCGGCGCGCTTAGCGTCACCTCTCTTCCGGAAAACGCCTCGGTCGCATTTATGGGCGAACATAGCTGCATCTGATCTTCGCTCTCGAAGTCGAAATCGTCATCTGCGGGATACTGCGCCACCGATACGGTTATCGATATCTCGCCCTTCTTCGCCGCCTCGAAAAGACGTTCGTCGCCAGTAAGACTCACGTGAAGCGAAGCAGCATCAGCATCGATACTTTTCTCATCGATGGATGCATCGGGATATTCGTAGTCAACAAACGAGCCGCCGTCTTCATCAACGATCGGAATCGGAGCAGAGTTGACGTTGCGATAAATGTCATCATTCACAGGAACGTTCAAACACCCGATGATGCTGTAGCCAGCTTTGAGTCGCCCGTTCGAGGCAAGCCGACAAGCCTGATCGAAGCCATCGGTCACCCTTCCCGACCACAAGCGGATGTTCTGCGATGCATCCGGATCAAACGACGTATTGGATGCATAGGCAAATATCGTCAGATAGCAGCTTGGCACGGAAGCGTCGAGTGAGACTCTTGCGTTGATAGAGGAGGCATCCGGTGTGAGCTGTCCATCGTTTGACAATGTCACCGAGCAGTTTGAGAGCACAGAGCTATAGCCGGGTGCAGATATGCCTGATGTAGCGCTTCGGACTGATTGTTGCGTGGCTGCACCTTCTGTGGTTGTAGAAGCATCCGCAGTCTCCGCAGCCGTTTCGACTGCTGTAGTTGTTTCAGTTGTTGAAGCTTGCTGGGCGCCTTCAGCAAGAGCCGATACTTTGGGCGCAGATGAAAGCCGAGCGACATCAGCGCTCTCATCGTTGCTGGCACTTTCGGCGCTTCCAACGCTTTCGGTTCGACCTTCATCCTGAGCAAAGCCGTACTCAGGCATCAACAGAGTCGGAAGGGCCATGGATGCCGCAAGTAAGCACGACATCGCTGCCTTCCCTACCCTGTTCATGGAAAACCGAGGCTTGGAAGGCAGATTTCTCTCCTTCATATGAATCCCCTTATCCCCTTGGAAATCGATTATTTCGGCTAATGTATCCGCGTGCATTACAGAATTGTTAGCCATATCTAACTTAAACCAGAATCTAAGTTAGCCATAGTTAACTTTGCTGTCAAGGGTGATGTCAAAAAATCGGCAAGCACCAGGTGACATTAAGCCCGACCCTTTGGCACCCTTTGCCGATCTGGAGTTAACCTTTGAAGGCAGTGAGAAATTTGGATGCAGGTGGACGCATAACGGGCTGCAGCTAGATTTCTCGTCGGCTAAAGCCTCCTCGAAATGACAGGACAAACAACCCATCACTCAGACAGCCCTCGGTTTTGCGTCTGCGGAACTCGCTTTGGTAGCGTCGCGCACTATGCACGTTCTATTCATAAAAAGTCCAATCCGTGTGAAGCCTGATACTTCAATCAAATATCTACCCAAGATCATTTACTTTTTAGATCACAAAATACGCTACAGTGCCCCACCTATGCGCTTAGTGTCCCAAGAGGAATAACGTAGATCCCGTCTTCTGGTCTTTGCCTGGCATATGGTGCATTTGCAACGATAACCGCCATGAATTCTGGTTCGCGATTCTTTGCTGCAGGATTCAGAGAGATCTTCTTCTTCAATCGGTTGAGGTTTTTTGCCGCTTCATCCACCTTGGATTCGCTCAGCTTTATCTCGAATGCAGCCCAACGGCCATCTATGAGCTCGATTATCGCATCAACCTCAAGACCATCACTATCTGAATAGTACCTAAGTGGTGTCGATGATACATTGGGAAGCAGCCTTGCGTAGACCGAAAGATCATGAATGCACAAGGATTCAAACATTATTCCTAAGAGCTGGCCGTCTGATAATAGCCGCTCTGGATTTACATTGAGCAATGTTGTAGCCATAGAAGGGTCGTCAAGATAACGTTTTGGCTTCGTTCGAACCCTTGATTTCGAGCGCACAGGAGCATCCCATCCCGGAAGCTCGAAGATGAAATAATTCATAGTGAAATCGGACAGGTATGATCTTATGGTTTCCTCTGATAAGGTTGCGCCGTCAATTTCCGACGCATCTTGAGCGATAGTCTTCAGGTTTGCACTGGTGCCTACATTTCTTGCGAGGGACATGGCTATTTTTCGTGACACTTGGGGATCCTTCCCCATTTCGCGCATGCTTATATCGAAGAGCGACTCGAGGTACTGGGATATCATCGAATGAGCTTGATTCTCGTCTGCGTTTAGAAGTGCAGGCCAGCCTCCGTTACAGATGATCGTTGCGTAATCGGACAATGTCAGTGTATTGATTCTTGACGTAAATTCTCCATTAAAAAGCTTCTCGAGATGCACCTTTCCCGTTGACAAGCCTCGTTCATAAAGTGTCATCGTTTGCATTCTTAGCCGGGCAATTCTTCCGGCGCCGCTATGTCTTGTCTCACTAGATGGAGGTGTGGAGGAGCCTGTCAGGATAAATTGACCAGGTTTACTGGCAGAGTCATCGATCTCGTGGCGAACTTTGTTCCATATCCCTGTTGCATCCTGCCACTCATCTATCGCGTGAGGCTGCTCTCCAAGCAGCGCCAAATTCGGGTCATCGTTGTATAGATCAACCTGTTCATCCACACGAACAATGCTGTTTGAAAATGCCTCAGCTGTCCAAGATTTACCTGACCATCGAGTGCCGCATATCTCGATTGCTCCAAATGCATTCAACTGGTTTTCGATAACCTTATCAAGAAGGCGCGGTTTATAGCCCTCAGGCTTGTTTTTGGTGTATTTCATCGATTCTCCTTGGAGATGATTTAAATCAATTATATTCCATTTGGTGTTTTCGAGGCATTTCATTTGGTATTTTCGAGGCATTTCATTTGGTATTTTCGAGTGACCCCAAATGCGATACACCAGCAGAATGACAAAGCGAATGTCATCTTAGAGTATTATCACCAAAGACGGCGAGACAACTTGGGGTATTGGCTACGCTTGAAATGACACGAGGTGCAACAAAACTCAACCTATAGAAATGATTGCCGAGGTGCTTACAAAGCGAGTTCCGCAGGCGTAAGCCGAGGACCGTTTGAGCGACTAAGTATCTCGGTGATCATTTCCATCCAGGCTCACAAAACGTGCGCATCAAGGTCGGATGCGCATCTACGAGGACCTTTGCACATCCTTTTGTCATCGGAGAAATGATTGCTGAGGTGCTTACAAAGCGAGTCTTGTCTGCTGCACGCGCTAAAGCGGCTATGCGACCACTTCCGTGGACTCCACCTCGCCCACATACCAGTTCATGAACTTCTCAAACGTCTTGCGAAGCACAAGACCAATAAGCGCCGCCGGAATGATGAACAGCGCAAGCTCTCCCATCTGAATCCAATAATCCCCGTTGAATACCCCAAACATCGCTGAGCGCATCGCATTGACAACATGAGTTGCCGGAAGCCACGGACTTAGCGCCTGCACGAACCCGGGCAAAATCTGGAGCGGATACGAACCTCCACAACCTGTCACCTGCATAATGAGCAAAATAACCGCAAGCGCTTTACCGAGGTTGGCAAACGCTGTCACCATCGCATCGATCAGGAAGGTAAACACAAGACCGCCGAACCAAAACACCAACATAAGCAAAATTGGCTCGACCACTTGGACCTGCAAAAAGAAGATATTTCCCAACCCCATAAGCGTGGTCTGCGAAAGCGAAATCATCCCCATCGTGCAGAAACGCCCGAAAAACATCTCGCGCGGCTTTGGGTTCGTCATCACTTTCTGCGCAGTCCTTGACACCTTCGGTTTCACGACGACGAGAATCAAAAGCGACCCGATAAACATTCCCAAAGCCGAATAGAACGGTGCCATCGCAGAGCCAAAATTGACAGACGCGAAAACCGCATGGCGTTCGATTCCGATAGGCGCTGAAAGCGCAGATGCCAACACGCTAGCATCTGCCGAGAGCAGATCTTTGAGCTTGTCAATATCCCCTGTGGCAAGCGCCTCGTTTATCGCGGATGCTATATCGCGCACCTTAGCAGAAGCATCGTGAAGAGTTTCAATCGCCGAATTGATCTTACCGGATGCATCGTCAAGCGCGGAATCGATGGATGATGCCGAACCAAGAAGCGAGGAGGATGCCCCGTCAAGTCCGTCAAGACTCTTGGAGAGGTTGCCGGCGAATGCGGAGGCGTTATCAGCCAGCTCCTGCAAACCCGGACGTATGGTGTTATTAAACTCGTTGCGCACGCTGTCGATATTGGCCTTCGCCTCAGCGGCAAGCGCCTTTACCTCCACGTGGGACTGATTGGCATCCGCAACACCGCTCTCGAGCGCGTCGGCCGCATTCCGCACGCTTCGCTGCATTCCGTCCACCGCATTTGCCGCCGCCCGCATCCTTTGAGCCGCCGCATTGAGTTCCGCGGAATACTGCGGCATCGTGGTCGCCAGCGCCTCAAGCGATTGCGCCATGGCGTTGTAGTCGTTTTTCATCGCCTCCATTGAATCGGCCATCGCGCGCAGATCGGAAGCGGATGCTGTGGCGTTACTGCTTGCTGTGGCAAAGGCATTGTCGATCGTCGAGGATATCTGCGCAAACGAATCGGAAGCCGAATTGAGGGCACCATCCATAAGATCAGCCGATGATGACACCGCCTCGCCCAAGCTGCCGACCGCTGCAAGCCCCTCGCCGGCACTTCCGCGCGCGTCATTCACGGCAGACTCCGCAGACACTACAAGCCCCGCACAGTCGGCCACAATCTTTTGCGAAGATGCCACGAGCTTGTCGTAGAGAGAAAGCACCTGCGCCACCCGATCGATACTGTCAGCCATCTCATTCACGTGATCGGCCACATCCGCGATCCTGCCATCAACATCCATCTCCTGGGCGTATTTGGCGATCGAATCCGCAATCCCAAGCGAAATCTCAGAAAGCGTCTTGGCGAACACAGAATTGACCTCGTATGAAATGGTGTCGGCTCCGGTATCGGTTACCTTTGGAGAGATCGCGTTCGACTTCTCGTTGGAGTAATAGATTATCTCGGCGTGCTCCATGTCATCGGAATAAAACGTGAGCATATCGTGGCTGAACTGCTTAGGGATGACGATTGCGGCGTAATATTGTCCGCTACGAGCACCGTCGATGGCGGCCTGCTCATCACAAAACTCCCAGTCGATTTGATCATTTGCCCGGAGCGCAGAGACCACCTTGTCGCCCACGTTGATCTCTATTGGCATAAGGTCGCTCTTGAAACCCTCATCCGTATTAGCCACCGCCACGCGAATGTTTCCAGTGTTATCGAAAACATTCCAGCACGCGATGATGTTGTACCAAGCGAAGATCGACGGCATAACGATCAGGCCGATCGCTATTATGCAACTGACCACATTAGAGAACAGGTGCCTGACATCGCTTCGGAAGAGTCGCCAGATGTTATTCATCGTCCGAGCCCTCCTTCGCATCTAAGGCGGCACTCTCGCCCGACGCAGCGCACTCGCCGTCTTGCTTCCGATCGACGCGCTCATGATCCGCACGCAACTCCTCGCCTGCCCGCGCCCCTTTCATAAAACTCGGAACCACAGCATCTCCAACAGGCTCCATACGATTGCGCTCCAGATACATATGGCGCAGCTCATCATCGCTCATATCCTCAAGACGCATCTGACGCACGATGCTCGCACGCAGGCTCTCGATGATAACAAGCGCCAAAAACACCAGAACAAGCCATAGAAGCCACGCGTTGAGCAGAATGATCTTCTCGTTCATGGTGAGAGAGAAAACGACGGTGAAAGCGATCGGAACCACGACTCCGATAACCGCGCACCACTTTATCAGCTTCGGATAGATGCGGTTGAAACTCTCGTAGCGCGACTCGAGCGCGCGACGGTATTCGTCCCTGTCTGCAAGCGCGCGCACGACCTGCGAGAGCCTGTATCGCCGCGCCGGAACCTCCACATTCTCGCCGTTGTAGATGCCGCTCTGTCGAATCTGGCGTGCAACCATCCTGTTGACGTTCGACAGAAACGGCCTAAGCAAAATCCCAAAAGTCATGAAGATCGCAAAGAATAACGCAAGTATCAAGATGTCGTTCAAATAGTGCATTCCGTAAAAGCCGCATATCGATTCACGCATGGCGCTGATACCGTACGTGAACGGCAAAAACGGGTAGACCGCCTGGAAGAACGGCGCCGTCATCTCGATCGGATAAAGACCTGTAGCACCCGGAATCTGCGCAAACACGAGCACGATGCAGATGCCTTTGCCAATATGCTGAAGCGTCACCGAAAGCGCATAGATGATGCTCAGATACGCTAGCGAAGAGATAATCGCCGCGAAGAACAGGGCGGGCAGGCTTTGTATCTCCACCCCGATGATCGGCAACCCCGCGCAACAGATCGATGCCTGCAAAATCACCATGATAGCGAACAGCAAAAAACGCCCAAGATAGCGCTGCGTAAGCGTGAGACACCGGATCCCTTTGCCGTCAACCTCTTGACGCATGATAACCATTAACATGAATGCGCCGATCCAGAACGTGAGGTTCATGAACAGTGGCGCCATCGCCGCTCCGTAGGCGTTCAACGTATAGAGCTGCTCAGTCACAAGTGTTGTGGGCGAGCCCATAAAATCGGCGATACGCTGGGCATCCAAACCGTCTGCGGAATCATCGCCCAAAAGTTCGACGATTGCATCCGAGACACCGATCGAAACCACATCAGTACGAATTGTCTCAAGCTCGGCTTTGAGACCGCCAAGAAGATCGATCGTTTGCGCGAGCGCCTCTTTTGTGATCGAGTTTGTCTCATCCATATCTGAGGTTAGATTGCGAGCCTGATCAATAAGCGCCTTTTGGGAGTTGATGGATGATCCGGCAGCTGATGATGCAGCCGACAGCGCGCCGAGCGAGTTCTGGATCGAAGGGATCACGGTTCCAAACAGCGTGTTTGAATAGCCCGCCGCATCGCTTGCCGCCTTCTGAACAGCATCATTCACGGCATTCATGTCATCGAGGGCAGATTGCGTGACCGATGCGGCGCGATCGTTGGCCTGCTTAAGAATCTCTAGGTTTGCGCTTGCGCGATCGTTGGCGTTTTCAAGTGTTTGGATCGCCTGCAAAAGCTCCGCCTTGCCATTCGTTCCATCGGGGATCGAACCGGCAATCTGACGCAAGGATTCTATGGCAGCCTCATTGCCGCTTATGATCGCATTCGCATCACCTATCGCAGCTGAAATATCGCCTTGCGCTACCCCTGCCGCCTGTGCAAGATCAGCAGCGGTCTCGGCCGCTTTTGCGGATGTCTGCGAAATGAGTTGAATACTTTGATTCACAGCCGGCATCGCCTGGCCCGAAAGCTTCGAAAGGTCAGATTGAAGCGACGAAGACAGCGAGGATATCGTGCTAAGCGAATCGGCCGCCTCATCAATGGCAGATTGCGCAGAGCCTAAAGAGTTCCTTGCGCCTGCAATCTTTTCGCCCATAGATTCCGCTGCACCCTGCAGATCCTGCATGGATGAGGTAACTTCATCGACATGATTTATCGCATCACCAAGGCGCGCCGCGACCAGCGACTGACGCTCCTCGCTACGATCACGCGATTGATCCATTGCGGTATCTATCGCCTCAACCGCCTTTTCGCTCACCGTTTTCACGAAAGTGGAGTTGATCGTCTCATCAAGGGTTGTCGCACCCGAGTCGGTGATCTTAGGCGCAACGGGACCCGCCTTCTCGTTCACGTAATAATCGATATCGGGCTTTTGGAAATCTCCCGTTGTTATAGTAAGAAGCTTCTCCGTAAAATCCTCAGGGATCACAAATACCGCATAGACATTGCCCGATTCCAGCTGAAACATCGCGTCATCGTAGCTGGAAAAACCCCACTCGAGCTGGTCGTTTTCCTTCAGAGCATCCACTATAAGATCGCCAACGTCGATCTGTCCTGTAAGTTCGCTAGATGCACCCTTATCATCGTTTACCACCTCCACGCGCAAATCGCCCGTGTTTTGATATGGATTCCAAAAACCGATGACGTTGTACCAAGTGTAGACGGAAGGCAGGATCAAAAGAGCAACCACAACGACGATAGCCGGCGGCACTTTGAGCAGTCGCAAGATATCACGTTTCAGGATGTGAAGGACGTTCCTCATTTCACCATAGCGCCGAAGCGTTCATCCCTCCTTAGCATCTTTTCGCTCTGCTCGCTCCTCTGGTTTTCGCTATGTGAAATGATAGCCTTTTTGCATCCGGATTTTTCACTTTTTTACTGACGCGTAATTTAGCGTGAAACCCTGCAGACAGATCAACCAAACGAGGCAATGCTGCAGGTCAACCGTAGGTGCGCATGCGCCCTTCATGCGCACGCGTCACATTCCCAACCATGCAATTGCGCGCATCAAAATCGGATGCGCGCCTACGTTGTTCTCAATTCTTGGTACCAATAATGGCAATCTCACAAGTCACCCGTAGGTGCGCATGCGTTTTTCATGCGCACGTTTTGTATCGCGGGTCCGGGTTTCATGCGTACATGCCACATTGCCAACCCGGAAATTGCGCGCATCAAAATCGGATGCGCGCCTACTTTGCGTTTCGGTTGGAATAGGCAATGTAACATTATTGCCGAAGTCGCATTTATGGGACACCCGTTAACCTCCATAGGCGCGCGATGCGCTACAATGCCATCTATAAGGTAAACGAAGCGGAGGTCGTCATGCCCAACAACAGCAAATCGAAGCTGAAACTTCTCTACATCAAGCGCATCCTTGAAGAAGAGACAGATTCCGAGCACGGCCTTACGATGAACGAGCTAATATCTCGCCTGAATGATCATGACATCCCGGCTGAGCGCAAAGGCGTCTATCGCGACATCAAAACCCTTCGCAACTTCGGCGTCGACATTCAAACCTACCAGCGCAACCCCGTTGAATACGCCATAGCAAGTCGTGATTTCTCGCTATCGGAGCTGATGCTTTTGGTAGATGCTGTCGAGTCGTGCAAATTCCTTACGAAACGTCAGGCTGGGTCGCTTATAGCGAATCTCAAACTGCTCGCTAGCGACCACGAACGTGCTCTGCTCGAGCGCCACATCCATGTCTGTGGGCGCATCAGATCGAAAAGCGACAGCGTCTTCGGCTGCATCGACGACATCCACGAAGCAATGCGCAGGCGTAACAAGGTTGAATTCCAGTATTACAAATACGGAATCGACGGCAAGAGATACGCGACACATGGCGGCAAGGCACACGTGGTAACTCCGGTCGGAATCACTTTTTCAGACGGGTATTACTACCTTACAGCTTGGAACGACGAGCACGACTCGATGAGCGAGTTCCGCATCGACCGCATGGAAAAGCTGATCGTATCCGACGAAAAAGCGACCAAGAACGAACAGATTTCTGAGCACACCTATACTGCAGATGAATACGAGAGCTTCAACCGATTTGGCGGCGATGAGACTGCCGCAACGCTTCTTGTGGATGGCGACAAGGTGGAGATCATCATGGACCGTTTTGGGGATAGAGCCGACATCTTCCCTCAAGACGATGACACCGCGAAAGCTGTCGTGAAGATCCGCAAGTCCGAGCCATTCTTCGGATGGGTGGCCGGCCTTGGTGGCACCGTGCGCATCGCCGAGCCGAAAAGTCTCAAGGAGGAATATCGCGCTTACCTCCAAAAGCTTTTGGACGAGTAGCGTACAGACCGAATCTTCAAGGGATGTGCCATCGGTCTGCAACCTGTGTTGCGAAACCGCCTATGATGCTGACCAGTTCCGCCTCCTTGAAGCTTTCGCCAACATATGCGCTCAAATGGTTCGTTGGAAGCCAACAGAAACATTCGTTACCGCGATATGGCGTACCGCCTACATCACATATGACCGTCGTATCAACCGCGCCTTCGTATAGCTGCGCCGGGCCTTCGATCAGAAGATCATCCGTCTCAAAGCGAATGAGCACGGGTGAGTCTTTTACCCACCGCTTCTCGTAACAATCCCAAACGCAAAAGATATCCGCAATGCATTCATCTGCGAAATTCTTCGCCACGTCCCCCACAACCTTGGAAGGCCCGCGATCCACGATCGGAATATGATTCTCTGTCTTCTCATTCATCTTCACCTAGCAATCTCTCTCGGTTCTTATGTTTTTGACAGAATACAGCGGTGCGGCAGATTTGCAGCCCCTGATATGGGACACTCAGCAAGGTTTTTGAAATGTTACGAGCTGCCGCAGGAGCCAAATTCTCTGGCCCGGGATCCAGCACGCACAAAGTTAGCGACACTTTGTCGTATAAAGGATATAATGCATGGACCGGCTACATAACAGATTTCACGCACCTAAGCGGCCGAATCATCGAGGAGGACTCATGCTTAAAAACGATTTTCTAGGGGAAGATGTCGCACGCCTTGGATTCGGTGCAATGCGCCTTCCGGTGATAGATGGCAACACGGAAGCGATCGACCGCAAGCAACTCGATGAGATGGTTGATGCCGCCATAGCTGCCGGCGTGAACTACTTCGACACAGCCTACCCATACCACGGGGGAATGTCCGAGATCGCGCTCAGTAAGTCGCTCTCGCGCTACCCGCGTGATTCCTATCTGCTCGCAACGAAATATCCGGGACATCAGATAGCTGACACCTATGATCCGGCGCCCATCTTCGAAGAGCAGCTTAAAAAATGCAACGTCGAGTATTTCGACTTCTATTTGTTGCACAACATCTACGAAGCATCGATCGATGTGTACACAGACGAACATTGGGGAATCGCCGACTATTTCGTCGAGCAGAAAAAGAACGGGCGTATCCACCATCTCGGATTCTCCTGCCATGGAAGGACCGAGACTTTGGCGGCCTATCTTGACTACGGTGCGCGAAAATATGCCGAACTTAAGGCGCGTGACCCTGAGGCAGCGGCCTTGTTCTCAGGCAACAACATCATGGAATTCTGCCAGATCCAGATGAATTATCTGGACTGGACGCTGCAAGATGCAGCCAGCAAGACAACACTTTTGGAAGATGCTGGCATCCCGATCATCGTCATGGAACCGCTGCGCGGTGGCAAGCTTGCAAATCTCAGCACAGAGCAGATGAAGATACTCGATGATGCATGCGACTCCAACGCGAAGCTAAGCGCAGCAGATTGGTCGTTTCGATGGCTACAGAATATCCAGAGCGTGAAAGTGATCCTCAGCGGAATGTCGAGCGTAGGTCAGGTTGAAGAAAACTGCCGCATCTTTCAAGAGCAGCACCCGCTCACGCAGGCACAAGAGGGCGCTCTTAGAGAAATGGCCGAATCGCTTAAGAGCGGCGTTCCATGCACAGCCTGCAGGTACTGCATCGATTCGTGCCCTCAAAAGATCGACATCCCCATGATGCTCTCAACATTCAACGACATGCAGTTCGACGCCAGTTTCACGGTCTCGATGCAGATGGATGCGGTACCGCAAGGACAGCGCGCCGCGGATTGCATCGCGTGCGGAGCATGCACAAGAATGTGTCCGCAAGGGATCGATGTCCCCGATACACTGGCGAAATTGGCCGCTACTTTGGAGAAGATGCCGAAGTGGGAAGACCTTTGTCGTGAACGCGCAAAAGCCGCCGCTAAGATTCGCGATGCGAAGTAAGGCTAGTTGCTTCTAGCGCCAGCAACCCTGACCATGACCATGTCCGTAACCTTGCCCGTAGCCGTGATGGCCGTAGCCCTGTCCATATCCTTGGCCATTGCCTTGGCCATTGCCTTGGCCAGTACCCTGACCGCCACCTTGGCCGTAACTCTGGCCATTGCCTTGGCCATAGCCCTGGCCGTTTCCGGGCTGCACGCCATCGACATAATGATCGCAGATGCCGTCACCATTCGCATCGGAGTATCCGGGGCATCCCTCGAAGTTGCAATAAGGCGTTGTGGATCTCGCGTTACCATTGGCTTCAGCGCCGTTTTGCGAAGAAGCAGCGTTTTCGGCAAGAAGCTGAGCAACGGAATCGAACTCGTACACTCTTGATGAGCAGTCATTGATAAGCTCTGAAATAGCGCAAGCGAGTTCGCAGCCCATAGCGTTGACGCAGTTGGCTGGTCTGGCAAAAGCAGGCACAGACACCATTGCGCTTAGAGCCGCAGCCAAAAGAACGATCATCGCCTTCTTCATAGGATCAACCTCCGCAAGAATCTCTCTTGATACCGTTTCGGCTGTCTTCGCCATCTAGCGATATTTGCCGAGCCTCGTTCTTGAGGGGCATTATACCTGATAGAGACGCACTTTTATAGCCCATACGCGCACAATCATGATATCCATACGGATACGGATAGAAACGACCGAAACCTCGGCGAATTGCTAGTCGATCGACAGGTTCTCCACCTCCGCCTCAAGTGGCAGCGGCGGATCGCCCGGACCCTCACTATCAGAGGCGGTAGTCCCCCAAGAATCCTCGTAGCCGGGCAACACGATATTCAAAACGATCCCCACGATCGAGCCGATCGCAAGGCCTGAAAGCGAAATGCTGATGCCACCGATCGGCACTACAACAGCCCCGGCGGTGCTATATGCGATGCCAAGCGAAAGCACGAGAATGAGCGCCGTGATCAGGATGTTTCTACTCTTCATGAAATCGACGTGGTTCTCGACAAGGTTGCGGATGCCGACGCTGGAGATCATTCCGTAGAGCACGAGCGAAACACCGCCGATAACGCAGGCAGGCATGACAGCAATGACAGCGGCGAATTTCGGACAGAACGAGAACACGATGGCGAACAACGCCGCAATGCGAACGACCCTCGGGTCGAACACGCGCGTCAGAGCAAGAACGCCTGTGTTTTCACCATACGTCGTATTGGCGGGCGCGCCAAAAAGCGACGCGATCATCGTGGCGAAGCCGTCGCCTAAAAGCGTACGATGCAGTCCAGGCGATACCAAAAAGTTGCGGTTACACGTGGAACTGATAGCGGAAATGTCGCCGATGTGCTCGATCATAGTAGCGAACGCGAGCGGCATGATCGTGATTATCGCCGTGATGGCAAGACCGGTGTCAAATCCCGGACCGAATAAAGAAAACACGGTATCCGACCAGATGACGGGAAGACCGATCCAGTCAGCCTGCGCTACCGGCTCGAAGTCAACGACTCCGGCAAAAGCGGCGACCACGTAAGAGCCGATCACGCCGAGCAAAATCGGGATGATGCGGATCATTCCCCGCCCCCAAATGTTCGCGATGACGATTATCGCGATAGCCACGATGGCGATCGGCCAGTTGGTCTCGCAATTGGCGATGGCAGAGCTCGCAAGGATCAGCCCGATGCAAATTACAATGGGGCCGGTAACCACAGGCGGGAAGAATCTCATCACGCGTTCGGTGCCGAAAACGCGGAAGAGGGCCGATAGCAGCAGGTATAGCAGGCCTGAGCAGGCAACGCCTAGACAAGCATACGGAAGCAGCTCAGCTTCACCATTCGGAGCGATCGCAGCGTATCCCGCGATGAACGCGAACGAAGAGCCAAGAAACGCCGGCACCTTCCCTTTGGTGATCAGATGGAACAGCAGCGTTCCAAGTCCAGCGAAAAGAAGCGTCGCCGAAACGGAAAGTCCGGTGAGCGTCGGAACAAGAATAGTTGCCCCGAACATGGCGAACATATGCTGCAACCCGAAAAGTGCCATTTTCGGTGCGCCGAGCTTGCGTGCATCGTAGACGGCATCCTTGGAATCTACGGCGCCCATCGTAGGGCAGTCGGACTTGGTTTCAAGATCGGTGCTAGCACTCGCGCTCTTCGATTCGGTCGACATGGTGCTCCTCGCTTTTGAGTGTGTTTCTCACAGATAGCTACATTGTATGCCATCCCACGGCGCAAGCCGCTGCGAAACATCTCGGTAAAGGCTATTCGATCGCACTTTTTCGCTTGCAGGAGAACGCTTACAAAAAACGCTGAGTTCACATTCGCAAGCGCATTTATACGAACGTAAAGCGCTCAGCAAGTCCATGCAAACAACGCAAACGCAAGCCTGCACAAACAGGTCGACGAACTCAGATGTCGCACAATCCACAAAATCGCGGTTAGCCAGACGTAGTCTTGGGAGGCGCTTGCAAGCAATTGATAGATGCTTGGACGACACCTGACGGGGATACCTGGCGGGCTTAGATGAGCGCCTGGCAGAGGCTTGATAAAGACCTGACAAAGGTCTGGCAGAGGCCCAGCAGGGGCCCGACAGGGGCTTGACAGATATACCCCCTAGGGGTATATTCGCGAAAATGAAACTGAGCAACGCAAACGGAGCGTAGACATGAAAAAGAATACAGATACCGAAGCGGCGGACATGAGCGCACCAACAACCGAAACCTCAGACAGCGCGGTGGACGCTTCATCGTCAAACCGACAGACAGCCGGGTGTTGTCATCAAAAATCAACTCCTCGAAGCGCCGAGCTTCAAAACGATGTCCAGAAACGCATCAATAAAGCGATCGGCCAGCTCAACGGCGTAAAAGCAATGCTCGACGAAAACCGATATTGCGGCGATGTCCTCACCCAACTCTCCGCTGCGGAAAGCGCCGTGCGCCGCATCTCCGAGATACTTCTGGCCGAGCATATGCAGACATGCGTGGTCGAGGAAATCCGCAAGGGCAACGACGAAGTCGTGGATGAGGCAATGACGCTCATCCGTCGCTTCATGTGATCTCATAGAAATGGATAGATGATGAAAGAAAGACTTGCAATAGCCGTCATGCATTGCGAGAAATGCGTGGCCAATGTAACGAAGCATTTTGCCGAGATAAACGGCGTGGACTCGGTTCACGTCGATCTGGATGGTCAATGGGCGGATGTGTCCTTCGATCCGGATAAGGTGACGATGGACATGCTGCTCCACGCGCTTGATGATACGAACTTCAAAGTGGCCCCGATGCCCGAATCCGGCCGCCATCCGTTTGCAGATGCAATCGCTGAAGACGCCAAAAAGAAAGCAGAGAAAGCTACTGCGGTTGCGAAAAAGGAAGCCGCAGATGCAACCGAGACGGCAGGCGAAGAAACGATTGCAGAAAATCCCGGCGACGACGAGGATGCTTCTGTGCCAGCCGAAGCCACGATCCGCCTTGCGATCGAAGGCATGCACTGCGCCAACTGCGCGGCTTCGATCGAGAGTCACTACAAAAAGACACCGGGCGTGATAGATGTTGCCGTCAACCTTGCGAACAACACAGGCAAGGTAACCTTCGATCCGGCGCAAGCCAGTGTAGATGACATGCTGCGCGTGTTCGACGATCTCGCGTTTTCCGCGGAAATCATCCCAGAGGACGCTCCTCTTGTGGACGAGAAGCGTCGCGCGAAAGAAGCTGCCCGCACCAAGCATGACCTGCATGTTTTCATCGTTTCCGCTGCGCTTACCGTACTGATCGTGTGCATCGGAATGCTTCCGGGCTGGCATATGGCCACAGGTGAGGCCCTAGCAGGTCTTTTCGTGGATGGCCCCACGCACGTGCAGGCGATGTTCGCCGCAAACATCCTGCTTCTCGCGCTCACCATCCCGGTTCAGTTCGGCTGCGGGATCCGCTTTTACAAAGGCGCTATCGGTTCGCTCAAAGGCGGCTCAGCCAATATGGATGTACTCGTTGCGCTTGGCACGACGATCGCGTTTCTCTTTTCGCTGTGGATCACGTTCCTGCCTGTAGTGCGTGGCGACTGGACGAGCCGCGAATCGCTTGCTATCAACGACGGTATGCCGTACTTCGAAACGTGCGCGATGCTCATAACCTTTGTCCTGCTCGGCAAAATGCTTGAAAGCCGCGCGAAAGGGGCTACGAATCAAGCGATCGAATCATTGATGAATCTAACGCCGCCCACAGCATGCGTGATGCGCGGCGGACAGGAGCACGAAGTTCCGCTCGCACAGGTTGTAACAGGTGATACCGTGATCGTGCGTCCCGGCGAGAAGATGCCTGTCGATGGCGTGGTCACACAAGGCGCTACCGAAGTGGACGAATCCATGCTCACAGGAGAGACGCTTCCCGTGGCGAAAGCGGTCGGAGACGCGGTAACAGGCGGAACGCAGAACACAACAGGCTCGGTGACTGTGCGCGCTCTGCGCGTAGGCGCCGACTCTACACTCGCTCGCATCGTGCGTGCCGTAGAGAATGCACAAGGCACCAAAGCCCCCATTCAGCGTATCGCCGATCGCATTGCCGCCATTTTCGTTCCGGTTATCTTGATCATCGCGGCCATCACGTTTTGCGCATGGTTCCTCTTCGTGCCGCCGGAGGGCGCAAATACCCTGCTCACCCAGTCGCTCATGCCTGCGATCGCTGTCATCTGCGTGGCATGCCCCTGCGCGCTGGGACTAGCCACACCAACGGCTTTGACCGTCGGCATGGGGAAAGGCGCCCAGCTAGGTGTACTGATCAAAGACGGCACCGTGCTTGAGACCATGGGCGGTCTAAGAGCCACAGTCTTCGATAAGACAGGCACGCTGACGATCGGCAAACCGACTGTGATCGCATGTGATCTCGACGACGAGGCGCTCATGCTCGCAGCAGCGCTGGAGGCGAAAAGCGAGCATCCCCTTGCACGCGCCGTTGTGGCGTATGCTGCCGATCGTGGGATCGAGAATCTATCGGAAGTGAGCGATTTCGAGGCGATCGTGGGCATTGGTATCCGCGGGGTCGTAGCTGGACGCGATGTAGCTGTGGGCGCGTTCGACGCGAAAGACTCAAGCACGGCCGTTGACGCCGATGCGGGTGCGGATACAGCGTCGGGATCGTTCGTGAAGATCGATGGTGCGCTTGTAGGCTCGCTTAGATTCAAAGATGAGCCGAAGGCGGATGCTGCCTCGACGATCTCCACGCTTGCGCGTGATTTCGGCGTGAGCTCATATATGGTCACAGGAGACAACGCCGCAACGGCGGGCATCATCGCCCGCGAGGTAGGGATCGATCCCGATCATGTGTTCGCACGCGTAAAGCCGCTCGAAAAAGCCGATCGCGTACGCGATGTCGTTGCAGCCGAGGGCGTGAAAACGATCGAGCAAAACGTTGACGGCAGCGCCGAAGTCGCAGCTACAGGCGCTGCAGGCAAGAAGGATCACGCCGGAGATCGCAAGGAAAAGCCTAGGGCGACGGTAGCGTTTGTAGGCGATGGTATCAACGATGCGCCGGCGCTTGCCGCAGCTGATATCGGAGTTGCGATGGCATCCGGCACCGATGTGGCGCTCGATGCGGGCTCGGTCGTGCTCATGCGAAACAACCTGTCCGACCTTATCGTTGCACTTCGCCTCTCAAAGGCCACAATGCGCAAGATCAAGCAGAATCTCTTCTGGGCGCTCATCTATAACTGCATCATGATCCCGCTTGCCGCAGTCGGCATCTTGGCACCAGCGCTGGCTGGCGCCGCCATGGCACTCTCAAGCGTGTCGGTGGTCAGCAACTCGCTTCTGCTGAAACGCTTCCGCGCGTAATCGCTTTCACTACAGGTCGACCGTAGGTTCGCATCTGTTCTTGATGTGCACATCTGCTTTTTTTGATGACACAGGACAGGGATAACGTTATCAAAACGGATAAACTCGGCCCGATACATCCCTTTTCGTATTTGACGTTTACCCTTGATGCTTCGCATCAGCGGTCAACTCCTTCATGCATTTATATAAGCTTCCTTACGAAAGCTATTAATAGTTTGTGTTCAGAGCAAATCGAAAAGGGATGCATCGGGCCATATGCTTGTCTGTCGGTGTGTGGTTTGGGACGTTCCTAAACCACGCAAACCACATGCACATGGAGAGCGCGCATGACACACATCGCTTGCTTCGCGATATTCGCAAGAAGAGAGGGCTTATTTAGTTTCGTGCGACTTGTCTCCTCCCCTCCACCTATCCAAATGCGGAAGCAATGTCGCCATAAGAGACACCGCTTCTTCCCTAGAAACACCCAATGCATCTGCCTCAAGCTGGGCCGTAGCCTCGATAAACTCGTCCATATCCACGTCTTTGGCAGTGAAATCTCCGTTCTGATAGCACCATTTACAGTAGTGCTCGCTTGTTGAGCCATCCGCCTCTGTTCCGTGTAAAGTCGGGTCTGGAATTGGCATTGAACAGCACTGACAGTAGTAATCAAGCGGCATGTCAAAAAAACGTTCAAGCGGAACGCTGTATGTGACGCAAATCAGCTTCACCATATCAATACTTGGCGAAGTCTCACCCGTTTCCCAACGCGACACAGCCTGCCGCGTGACAAAGAGATCCTTTGCCATTTGCTGCTGTGTAATGCCTTTTTCTTTACGAATCTTTGTGATCGTTTCATTCATTGCCATGATTGGCTCCTTGCCCAAAATGCCCGAATTGATTTCACTAAAAGTGATTGTCTGCTACAACAACGGCTAATTCAAGCAACATTCAGTTGCTTTTCATCAAGACTATACACAACGAAACGAGGGGCTCTACTTCGAGCTTCTGTGCGATAGAAAACCGACAGACAACTAATACTTTAGCGTCATTATTAGTGTCTCTTTAGTATTGTGATGTTAAGCCATGCGTCGGTCATTGCCTTTCCATGCCTTTATTTCACGCGTATGATAATTTGGTTGCTTTTTGTCAAACACGCCGGATGAATAGCACGCTTAGCATATAATGCATGAATCCAATTCGTTTTGGATCTGCGATCGCCGCTCAAAGAATCTGAAACCTCAAAGATCGGCACTCGATTCCCAAAGCGTAAATTCTAGTGATAGGCGCCAATATGGACAACGCTCAAAGCGACGGCGGCCTCGGAGTTGCCTCCAAGAAGCGCAATGTGCGCGAATACACTCTCGGCGAAGAGATTGCCAACTCAATCACGCATGGAATCGGAGCTGGCCTGGCGATTGCAGCTTTGGTGCTTCTAATCGTGAAGTCCGTATTCGACGGCGGCGGTATCTATCTTGCTGCAGCCTTGATATACGGGATCTGTCTGCTTATCGAATACCTGATGTCGACGCTTTATCATGCCCTTGCGCCTGAAGGAGCCAAGCGCGTGTTCAAGGTGCTCGATCACAGCTGCATCTATCTCCTGATCGCAGGCACATACACCCCTTACTGCCTGATAACGCTTGAGCCAAGTGGTGGCTTCTGGTTATTTATTGCCATATGGGTGATGGCGCTCATCGGCGTTGCGTGCGAAGCGTTTTGGACTTTCCGCCCGAGATGGGTATCAGCTGCAATCTATGTGATAATGGGCTGGTGTATCGTGGCGTTTCTTCCTGCACTGTTCTCGAACATGGACGCCGTCGGGTTCTGGCTGTTGCTATCCGGCGGCCTTAGCTACACGGTGGGCGCAGTGTTCTATATCTTCAAAAAGGTAAAGTTCATGCACTCGATCTTCCATCTGTTCGTACTCGCAGGTTCGATCCTGCAATTCTTCTCGATATATTTCTTTGTGATCTAGCTTGTGATCCGGCATCGAATCTTGCTCAAACGCGCAAAGGCAGGGTCGGCCCATTTTGACATACGCGCCTTCGATGCAGCGCTCGGTCGCACTATAATCGATCCAACAGAAACATCGAGAGGAGACGAAAATGTCCAAGAAAATCGCAGTGGTTCACTGCAGCCCGCGCACCGGCGGCAACTCAAGCATGCTGGCCGACGAGTTCATTCGAGGCGCAGAAGAGTCCGGCAATGAGGTCATTCGAATGGATGTGGGTCGCCTAAATATCCGTGGATGCATGGCTTGCGAATACTGCATCGCACACGAGGGAAAGTGCGTCCAAGACGACGACATGCAGCAGTTCTACCCAGCACTTCGTGAGGTCGACGTGCTTGTCTACGCAACACCGATGTACTTCTACAACCTCCCTGCGCAAATGAGAGCGTTTGAGGATCGCACATTTTGCCAGATTGGAAAGCCGTTCAACATCAAGCAGACTGCGCTGTTGCTGTGTTTTGAGGACAGCGACATCTCGACGGCCGATTCCGCTATCGGCACATTTCGCCAGTGTGCGAGCTATTGCAAGCGCGAAGTGATCGGCGAGGTCGTGGTGAACAACGTTTACGAGAAAGGCGCGATTGCAGGGAACGTCGGTCTAGAAGAGGCCTACAAGCTCGGACGCTCCATAGATTAAAGGAGTCAGAACTGAATCAGGGGGAGCGGCTCTCTTGACTCATTCTAGCCGGAGTGTCAGTCGAGAGAAACTGGGTCCACCCTCCCCCGACTCGGTCGCAAAATGTGGTCTAATGAAATCATGCAGATCGAACGCATACATACACTCGACGATCCGCGGCTTGAGGTCTTCACAGGGCTTACCGATCCGCGGTTGCGCAATAGACTCGAACCCGAAAAAGGCATCTTCATTGCCGAATCTGAAAAGGTCATCAAGCGTGCACTTGCAGCAAGTTGCACGCCTATCTCCTTTTTAATGGAGGAAAAATGGCTTGCCGGGCTGCAGAATGCGATCGCTGATGCCACAGAAAAAGCCGCCTCAACAAATGCACCATCGTCCCCATCTGTAACCATTTTCATTGCAGCACGAACGGACATGGAGCGTCTCACCGGCTATGACGTAACACGCGGAGCACTAGCCGCATTTAGGCGCTCACCTCTGCCTACGATCGAACAGGTGTGCAAGAACGCACGTCGCATCGCCGTGCTTGAGGACATCACGAATACGGTGAACATCGGCTCGATATTTCGCGCTGCGGCAGCCCTCGGCATCGATGCGGTGCTCTTGACTCCGGGATGCTGCGACCCACTTTATCGGCGCGCGTTGCGAGTATCAATGGGAAATGCGCTCAAGATTCCTTGGACATATATCGGAGAAGATGTGAAAGAAGCGTCCGCTCATGGCAATGTTGCCCGAGCAGGCGGCTGGTGTGAAACGGGAATGAAACAGTTGCAGCAGCTTGGCTTTCAAACGGTCGCACTCGCGCTCAGAGATGACAGCGTCGATCTGGACGATCCCGCGCTAAAATCCTGCGACAAGTTGGCGATCGTGCTGGGGACAGAGGGCGAAGGGCTATCGGATCGCACTATCGCAGAGTGCGACTTCGTGGCGCGCATACCCATGAAGCATGACGTCGATTCGCTCAACGTTGCTGCTGCGAGCGCCGTGGCCTTCTGGGAACTGCGAGACAGATGCCACGCGTGACACCTTCCGCACTCCCAAACGACCTAGCCCTGTTATCGCAAAACGTTAGTTTGCGCTGAAAAAGCCCTTGAAAAAGCCGCGGATCTTAGATGCGCTATCCGCTCCTTCGCTATAGCTCCCTGCGCCTTGACCGATAGCCTCGGTCATGTATTCCGGCTGATGAGCCTCCACGCCACGACCGACATGCTGGTTGATCTCCCAAGCATTCGCCTTTGCAGCAATCAAATACGCATTCATCATTGCCCCTTCTTCCTTTTGATACTACGTTGGCTCCAAAAAATGATGAATGCAAAGACTACCACTTTTGTCGAAGCGAATGAACCCCTGATTTTCAGAAAGACTACAATTTACAAACGCGAAACAAACCGCGATCAAATACCGAAGCTCTTTTCTCTACTCTGACTAGAAATAGCCCTCGGCAATAGAGTCTTTCACATCGTCTTCCTCGATATAGTCAGGGCAGCTCTCATTGATCACTCCACCGGACTCCATCACAATATCGTCATGCGTTCCCGTGCCGTTGCACTTAAGAGAGGCGCTGTTTTGATCAGAGTTATCGGAAAGCGTTGTTGAATTCTTATCCATCATCTATCACCTTTCTTTTCTATCCCGCATATTTTATTGAACGCCTAGAGCGTCTATATGGATGCGATTCTAACTATAAAAAAGACCCGCGACCGCAGCATCACTGAACCGTTTCACAACCGATACGAGATTGGATATCGCAGTCTGCATCCTCCGCAAACATAAATCTCTCTTTGCGAATGCCAAATGAATTAGCTTACGAGAGGCATTTTTTAAGAAAACAGCTTATATATGACCAATCCAACCACAGCTCCAGCTATGGCGGCAAACAAAAATTTCACAACGCGCGTAAGCAACGGGTGTGTTCGCTCGAAACCCCGACCTACACGTTCAACATCCGATCCGTTCCCATTCATGAACGCAACGATCTCGCGGTATGTTAACAAATCGTAGTTATATTTGATACGCTCGATCTTGAAAGCAAGCCACATGCTCAGTGAATAGAGCGGGATGAACACAACAAGCCCGGCAACGATCCCCTTCGTCAGTCCAGTAAAAGGCAACGCATCGGGCCAAGTGGTAACAAGCATCACAAAAAACGCGACCGACAGAACCAAAAGCACGGCCGAGGCAAGGCTGAGCTGTTTCATCCTCTTCGAATCCTCTTCCATAGCGCGACGCATGCGTGCCACATCACCCTGCACGAGTTCATCGATCGTAATGCCAAAAAGCTGACTTAGAAGTTCAAGGCTTTGAACATCAGGGTATGTCTTGTCGTTCTCCCAGTTCGAAACAGTCTGGCGTGACACAAAAATGACCTCCGCCAAGTCGTCTTGGGAAAGGCCATGTTCGAGTCGTTGTGATCTGATCTGGCTTGAAAGCTCCATCAGCTCGATCTCCGTTAGTTAAATATCAAGCATCCTTTTTGCTCGACGTTGCACCTGTCGCATCGATGCGTCGCTCGATAGATGTAAGACGCTTGTCAATCTTACCCGAAATGAACATTATCGCAACTGCTAGGAGCACGACTGCCACTGCGAGCAAAAGTATAAGGATCAACATTGCGTGTTCGGATATCATAGTTTTCCTTTCCGATCGATCGAGTCGTTTTTCCAATGCTTCCAAGCAAAAGCTTGCGAGCAATGCCCATTCAAGCAATACTCGACTTAAAACTATCAGGCAATCGACTCGCACCTTTTCCAACTCGCTTCGAAATGAAGCGATCAGATATTAGCATTGCGAAGAAAAATCAGGACTTCAAGAGGATGAAAAAGCGCTGACAAAAGTCTTTTACATAGCATCTGAACTGGGAATTTTCTCAATGCATCAGCGATCAATCAAAAAATCGAGAGCAAGGGTGAACACACCATCAGATGCGGAAGCCGATACCCCCACTCCCATCTCGTCGCAAAGTTCTTTCACAACGGCAAGCCCCAAGCCTGCCCCCGTCGCACTTCTCGACGCATCACCTCGGTAGAATCGGCGGAATACCAAATCGCAATTCACATTGCCACTCGCATCCATCGCGTTTGAAAACAAGATCACACCCCCCTTGCGCCTTACACACACATCACCCTGCCCATGGACGAGAATGTTGCCCAGCGCATTGTCGAACACACGTCGAAGCGAAGCGGGATCGGCTGTCAAGAAAAGATCGCCATCACCCAGATCCACGGCAGGCTCAATGTTAGCCTTCGCGAAAGACGGGTAATGCCCAAGCATCACCGAGGACAAAAGCGCCACAACATCGATCCGCTCGAGAGCATCCTTATCAGGCGCGGATGTAGCAGACAGCACCTTTGTGTAATCGAAGAGCTGATCGAGCATGCCGCGCATGGCATCGAGCCGCCCTTCGGCTAGGTGAAGCAACCTCTCGCGCTCGACAGCATCCTCCTCAACGCATGCAAGCTGCACATAACCTTTTGCGCCCGCAAGCGGCGTGCGAATATCGTGAGAAAGGTTCGCAAGCCCCTCGAGCAGGTCGGTCTCATCCTGCATCATCTCAAGCTCACGATCCGCGACTTTATCGATGTTGTCGTTCACCGCGTCGATGAGAGGCATCACGCCCGGCAGGGGCGCACCCTTTTCAAGTCGAAGATTGCTTGTCTGAGGGCGGCTGCCCATGAATCCGGATATCCGCAAAAGCTCACTGCGGTACAGGATGACGATCGCCACAAGCATGATGACGATGCAACACAAAACGACAAGCAATCCGATCATCGACAAGCCTCCTTATGGGCCGCCAGCACGACAAGCAACCAAACCATCAGCAGACAACCGCACCGTCAACGGACAACCACATCACCGACAGGCATCCGCATCATCAACAGGCATCCGCGCCATCAGCGCAGATCTTTTTTGCGACAGAACACCAAGGCCACAACTGCACCAACAGCGATATAGATGCAGGCCACAAGCGCCGCATGCCCGGCAAGCGACATCATCGAGGCCACGCCCTCGGTACCTGCATCCATGAGCGCCGGCGCACCCGCTCGCAAATCGGAAAACGTACTCACAAGCATCCATTGCGGAACGTAGGCGAACACAGGCAGCATGGTTCCCAGATAATACATCAGCTGCTTGGCGAACGCTCCAACAACGCCGGAGGAAACCACAACGACCACAACCGTTGAGAGCGCCTCGCTTCTGATTGCCCACGTGACACACGCGACGATAAAAGCGTAGGCCGTACATACAAGCCATACCAAAAGCAACCAAAGCACGATGCCTGAAGCGCTATCTTGAATCTCATAGGAAAACCCGAAGATACCAAAGAACAGCGTGGAGAATACGGCGCAGATCACAAGGAATATGAGCTGGATGAAGGCAACGAAAATCAGCTTTTCGGCATAGTATCTGATACGCCCGCGTCTGTCGAAGGGAAGATTCTTGATGAATCCGCCTTTGAAATCCATTATCAGGAAGATGCCTGCGAAAAGGGAGCCTATCAGGGCGAGGAATCCGCCATCCATGAAGGTGGACGCCCACGTATCGGTGAGGCTTTCCATCACTTTATCGTTGAGCGGCTCGATCTCCTGCAGCGCCTCATCGACATCGGCTTGCATCTCCGCACGATCGGCTTCACTTACGCCTTGAAGGCTCTCCTCGCTGATGGAGTCGTTTACCATATGGGCGAACTCCGGCGATGCCACCCAATTCAAGCAGCCAGCTACCGTCAGCATCAAAGCAACACTCACCGCGACACATACCCAAAACGAACGCATGCGCACCATGCGGAACAAATCCGTGCGGAAAAGATTACACATTCGAGGTGCCCCCTTCCATAAGCTCGACAAAGTACTCCTCAATATCGCGCTTGACAACGGAAAGCTCGAGCACGACAAAGTCCTTCTCGTGAAGGATTCTCGCAAGCTTCTCGCCGTCGGATTCACCCTTGGCGCGAATGATATTCCCGGGCTCCATCACAAAGACGAGATCGGGAAGCTTCTCCTGCAAAAACACCAGCGCGCGCTCGGGGCTATCAACCTTAATGCGCAGGCTGTCGCCGCACTCTTCGTCCACCTGCGCCGCGCTGAGCTCGCGCACCATGTGCCCGCTTGCGATGATGCCGTAGCTTGTCGCTATCCTGTCGAGCTGGTCGAGCACGTGCGAGCTGATCACAACCGTCACACCTTTGGTTCGGTTCATCGTCTCAATGAGGCTTCGCAGATCGCGTGTGGCCTCCGGATCAAGACCGTTGAACGGCTCATCCAAAAGCAAAAGATCTGGAGACGATAAAAGCGCCAACCCTACACCGAGGCGCTGCTTCATTCCGAGCGAGAATTTTTTGACACGCGTTTTGGCCGCCACATCAAGCCCAACCGTGCGAAGAATGTCGACGCATCTTCCCTTGGCATCCGAGATCCCAAGCGCGAGTGCCTTGCACATCAGGTTGTCAAGCGCGCTCATATTCGGATAGATTCCGGGATCTTCGATGAGTGACCCCACACGCCTTGTGGCTTGAATCTTCGTGCCCGTCTCATGCGCGATCGAATCGCCATAGAGCAGAACCTCTCCAGATGTGGGCGTAACCATCGAATCGATCATCTTCATGACGGTAGATTTACCCGCGCCGTTCTTCCCAACGAAGCCGTAGATCTCGCCTGCCGCCACGTGCATATTGAAATCATTGACGACAAGGCGGCCGCCATACGATTTGCAAAGCGCCCGCGTTTCAACTGCAAACACGCTGTCCCCTTTCCTTCCTCTTTCAATATATGACTTTAAGTATGGAAATGAGTCTTCAAGAAAGATTCGGGGAAGTTTAAAGAAAGTTTAAAGATTTCGCTATGAGCGTGAATGAGTGCGGATTTAACGCGAACGCGCACGGACTCTGGATAAGAGCGTACAGGTTCGGCACCCCGTAAGTATGCTCGCAGATTTGCAACTCCCCAGCGCTATACCATCGCCCTTACCGCCACGATGAATACGACCACCACCAGCGCAAATCCGATAAGAATCACCCATGATGCTGGACGTGCCCAGTTGAAAGTCCATCCGATTCCGAAGCGCTCGGGCAAAAAGACGCTCGCATCTTCAGGATTGAAGTAGATGATTCCCGCCTTCCAATGCTCATCGCTGTCCTCAGGCATCGTTTTTGAATCCTGCATGCGCTTAAATACGCGTGATCCCACCTGTCCGTATACCACCGAAAGAGCCATCGCGCTTATCATCATCGAAATGACAACAACGAACACAACGATGCATACAACGCTAAGCGAAACCAGCCGAAGTGCGGAGAGTAAAAACAGAGCGCCAATACAAATTGAAAGCAGGGAACCGAATACGAGAGAAAAGATACTCCACGCGCGGGCATAAAGACCATATGCCAGAGCCGACGTTGCCGGAGCGCCCGGATCCGACCATGTGCGCGAGCGCAGAATGACTGCGTGGCTACCCGCAAAACAGGCTCCAAGAAAACCTTCGATGATGACAGGAAACACTACCACCGCTGGGCTTTTCTGCATCCAATTCGTGACCACGCCATCGAGATTGATGTTCATAGGGATCTCGTTTGGAATGGCCGGGTAAACGATTGCGCCGATGATCGCGGTTGTCGCCATTATCACCAGATAGATCAGATTCCACTTGAAGCTAATCTTGCTTGGCGGCTCCTCGCCGATTATAGCGGATGCTCTTTGCGCATCGGCGCACCAACCTTGTTGCTCTTTGTATGCGCGAACCTTCTTGCGAAACACGAGCATTAAAGCGTAATAGGCCACAATCAGAATCACATCGCCTGCGACGAGAAAATAATCGAGCGTATCCCATTGCTTGGAGGCATCGATATAGAAAACGATGCTGACTGCGATGAACAAGACTGTCGTAAGCGCGCACATTATTGTGGCGAAACGCCGCTTCAGCTTGCGAAGATATGGATCGTTTGCAGAAGCGGCTGGCACGGTCACGCTAAAGCATTCCTGGCGACGCATCAGATACGGCATGAACGCGAGCAGGATTCCAAGTGCGAGAAGCAACCCGATCAGGAAAACATAGACGGTAATGAGAAGTGTCGGGTCTGCCATCGATTACGCCTCCGCAGTGTCGGTCAAACCAGTTCGGTCAATCGTACCTGTTCGGCCAAACCGGCCTCGTTGACCACGCTTGCCCTGCTGGCCGTGTTTATTTTGTTGGCCGTGCTTGTCACCTGCAACACCTAGTATGGAGGCAGAGGCGACCTTCGCTGCCGCCATCAGATCGTTTTGCTCGACAGCTTCTGGACGGTCAAGAATATCGTATGCACGCGTGGCCTGCGCAGCAGCGCATTCCAGAAACACGCCGCGCGAACCGCCGTGGGCGCGATGCGCCAGCGCTAACGCGAAAAGTTCGTCTTCCATCTTCGACAATGCAGCCTGCGCAGTGTCCCTGCGATCGCCATCGCAGGGGTCGGCAATGTAGGCACCTGAACGACCACGCATAAGAACATAGCCCTCATCGCGCAGGACGGAATACGCCTTGTTCACCGTATGAAGATTTATTCCCAAATCGCTTGCGAGAGAGCGTACGCTTGGAAGAGCTTGCCCTGGCACAAGCTCTCCGCGGGCAATTGCCTCGATCACCTGATCTCGAATCTGAAGATACAGCGGCTCATCGGAGCGCTGGTCGATGCTTAGTATCATGCGAAGCTCCTTGTACGTTGAAACGTATGTGGATACCCAAAAATCATGCGATCGTCTCCATGGCTGCGACATCACGCCAAAGCATAATGGATGCCACAATCCCCACCGCAATAACTAAAAGTTCTCCGATCTGACCAAGAAAGATCGTTGCAACCATACCGACAATGACGAAAATCATACTCAAAAGTATAGAGACCATGACCGGAAGTCCGCGTTTGACCGGCTCATACGGTGATGTCCATGAAAAATTAGGTCGATGCGCGTCAAGCGCAAGCCCAAGTGTGGCCGACAAGCCTCCCGCCGACAGGCTGCATAGTGCGATGATCAGTGCTTCTGCAATCCCAAAACCGAAGGCGAACGCAAGCAACGTTGCACAAATAAGGGATGTCGGCACAATGAGAACGAGCGTGAGTACAAGTTTTGCACCGAGTGTCACACGCGTGGAGGCTGGAGCGGTAAACATCAACCAGCGCGCTTTGCCTTCGAGCGAAACCGAGGCCGATGTGGGCGAGGTCATCCCCACGATCAGCGCCAAGAGCCACGGTATGAACAGCGCAATGACCGGGGAGAATTCTGCGGGAAGCATTGATGCTGGAGATGATCCCATAACTGTGGCGATAGCCGCAAGTGCGCAGATCGCAAGTGCAAGAGCGTATCCCATGCAGCTATTGAGGAAATATATCGGTGTCGAAATGAGCAGCCGCATTTCTTTCGCCATAAAAGCGTAAAGCGGACTGCGCTGTTTAACAATCCGAGCTCTTCCACCACGCGATGTCGCCGATGACGGTCGCGATCTGATCGCCATGAGGCGCTGGTTGACAGGCACAAAGATACGCGAGAGCACGAAAATAGCTACGATCGCTAGAAACACGGATAGTACAACAAACGCGAAAAATGCGGATGTGTCTCCAGCTGTAATACCGGATGCCGCCCATGCGGCTGGCGGATAGATTCCGCCAAGCGCATCGAATATCTGTCCATCGACCATAAGTAAAGCATTATCGCCATCGGGCGCGGATGAGAACCCAAACGACGCGATCACGAGGGCAACCAACGCAAGCATAAGAATGCCGCTCATCACAAGGTTCGCATAACGGAACCGCGCGCTCACAAATGCGATAGCTGCAGCAAAAAGTGTTGCAAGAATCATTGGGATCATCGGTATCAGAATAACTGCGATAGCAAGAATGATTACTTCGATCTCAAAGGGAAGCCCCGAGGCACCCGCGAAGCCTTCCATAAAATAGACCGCCATCATAGGAATGATAATGACGGCGCTTATGGCCACATTGATGGCGAATAGCGGAATCAGTCGCGACAGCACCACGGTGCGCACCGGAATCGGCATCGATATGATCTGATCGAAGTCCTTCAATGCAAACAGCGTCCCGTTGGCTTTCAGAAAAGTTGGGAAAATGACGATGGTGACAGCAAGAGCAAATGCGAGCAGCGGAATATAGTTCGCAAGCTCGAAAGCAACCAGACTTTGAGCGATTGTGACTGTGTATGCAACCACAAGCGCGACAAGTATGAGTGCTGCCAGTGCGACAGCAACGATGCCAGCCATCGCTTGCTTCCCGCTATGCAGGCGCTTGTTAATGTCGAACAGGCTAAGAACCTGGATCTTGAGAAGAAGGCGAAGCTGACTCATCGCGCATCGCCTCCGCCTTGCTCCCCGCTTTCACGCTCCTGGGCGACCATATCAAGAAACACCTCTTCAAGACTCTCGTCACCCACAACCTGCTCTGTTGCACCCATCGCCTGTATGCGCCCGGCTCTGATAATAGCCACCTGATCGCAAAGCTTTTCCACCACCTCAAGCACGTGACTTGAGAAAAAGACAGCTGACCCACGCGAAGCCAATTCACGAAGCATTTCTTTCATGTGAAACGATGCCTCAGGATCAAGACCGACAAATGGCTCGTCAAGCACGAGAAGCAGCGGTTCGTGCAGAAACGCGCCGATGAGAACGAGTTTTTGACGCATGCCATGCGAATATGCCGAGATAAGCTCATCAAGATCGCCTTCAAGACCGAGACGCTTGGCGTAAGTCGCAATACGCTCTGCACGTGTGGCGGAATCCACGCCAAAGATATCAGCGATATAGTTCAGATATTGAATGCCGGTAAGAAATTCATAAACATCGGGATTATCGGGAACGTATGCGGTAACGCGCTTGCAGGCGATGGCATCGGTGATGACCGATTGACCCGCTATTCGGATATCTCCCGAATCGGGCCGCGAAACGCCAACGATGGAGCGGATGAGCGTTGTTTTGCCTGCGCCGTTAGGGCCGACAAAGCCGAAAATGCAACCAGCAGAAACCTCGAGCGAAACATCATCGAGCGCGCGTTTTTTACCGAACGTTTTGGAGACGTTTTTGATGGCGAGAATCGTGTTTGTTGTGAGCGTGCCCATAAGCATCCTTTCCATTTTATATGGCGCGCAATCTTTAGCCGATTGGGGCGATCAAGTATGGCTCATCGGCACGACGGAGGAACTGCGATGCCTTTTGCTTTACCTGTGCATTGCATTGCTGTGTTTATCTGTTATATCTATACTATAACAGATATAACAACAGCGGGATAGGAAGTGTTAGGCACGGGGTGATTGTATGCTTGACTGACTGCAATTACCGTGCGTAATGAATTGCATCCCTGCGAGAGCCATCCGTCCTGCTTCTTGTTTACTGCGTTTCGTCGCTTTGAATCATATGATGACACAGGTTGAGCGTAGGTGCGCATCCGGGTTTGATGCGCACGTTTGCAGGTTTGGGGATGAATCCAAGCAGACAAGCATCGTAGGCGCGCATCCGATTTTGATGCGCGCAATCGCGGGGCGCGAAGCGTCCCGCAGGCCATTCGCGCAAAGCGCGTAAGGCCGAAACGTACCCGCGCCCGCGGGTACGTACATAATCACACGTGCGGATACAAGCCGTATTTGGGTTTATCGGATATGGTTATCAGGTTCGCATACGTTTGTCGAACCCGCAACACAAAAACGTGCGCATGAAGAACGCATGCGCACCTACAAAGACCGTCCGTACCTCTTTTTGTCATCCGAGAAATGCTTGCCGAAGTGCTTACAAAGCGAGTTCCGCAGGCGTAAGCCGAGGACTGTTTGAGCGACTAAATATCTCGGTAATCATTTCCATCCAGACCTGCAGATGTGCGCATGAAGAACGCATGCGCACCTCGAAGTCTTGCGGGCAAACATAAATGCGGAAAGAGACGTATCAGGCCGAACCGATGGCATCAAACCTAATCTTTTGTAATCATCGGCTGATTTTCTGCTTGTTTAATCAGCCCTACAATCCATATTTTACGCTTACTTAGTACATACCCAAGCAAGACGCAGAGTAGGAATTCCTAAAAACCGCTTGCTCCATGAGGTCTCGCCAGACACTGCAACTGAATCTTTTCATTCATCACATCGTCAAACCACAAGCCGAACGAAAACGTCGACAAGTCCCAATGAAACCGACCAGAACAAGCGGTCCTTTCGACAAAGCGTTATGTGCGTTGGCTATGCAAGCTGCTTCGCTACCACAGCACCGACATCCTTCCACGAACAAATCTGCTCCATACCCGGCTTTGGAGAATAATCGGCCTCAAGTGCAACAACACGCACGTTATTCAACCATGCTTCATCCGTACGCATGTCGTTAGTGGAAATCGAAACAAAATTTGACTCATCATTTGAGGTGACAATGACCTCGAAACGATAATTCTTGGGAACCGAACGATGGATATGGTTACCATGCTGAGCAAGCTGAACGGCTAGATCTTCCGTCATTTCCGCAGCCAACATGTTGTATTCGAGTACATTAGCGAAAGAGGTATTGCTCCATTTTTGATAGTCCATGACTAACCCTTCTCGAGCGCCTGATTAATATGGCGTTCGAGCCTACCCCTCCGTTCATGGTACGTCATCATCTTTCGAATTACCAGAAATATTTTTCAAATTCTTCCGAAAAAATGTGCTATATTCAAAAAAGCGACAGCTTACATATCGAGTAAAGACTGTCGCAAATTGCGCGCATTCTAATTATCTGCCGCACCAGGTTCTTAGCGCTCGCATCGTATTGTAGGGGCAGAACGCCCATGATACGTGCGCATTCTCTCCCTGCATAGAAGAGCTTTGATGACAGGTCGTTGCGGTGTGTCATTCTTCCGATGCATACGTCTTCACGATGCCTTCATCAAACATGAACCATAAGGGGATAATTATGGAAAAATCTACTAAGAAAAAAGGAATCTTTTATGGCTACTTTGTGGTAGCTGGCCTATTTCTCATCGTTTTTGTCTGCGTCACCTTCGGCATGACAACCATGGGAACCCACTATCCTGGACTTGCAGAGCAGATGGGAACCGAAAAGGTCGCGATCAGCCAATGGACTGTTTTTGTGGGAATCGGAACGGTTGTATCGTTGCCCTTCACAGGTCAATGGATTAAGAAAGTCGACATACGCATACCCGTCAGTTGCGCCATCGTTTTGCAGTCGCTCATTTTCTTCTGCATCTCGTTCGTAACCAATATCATCTTGTTCTATGTCTGCGCATTTCTCGTGGGCATCGCCATGGGCATTCTCATGAATCTTATGACGGCAATTGCATGCAGCCGCTGGTTTACACGCACGGCAAGCACCATGATAGGAATTGTATTTGCCGCAAGCGGCGTTGGCGGCATCGTCTTCAACCCCATGGTTGCCTACCTCATCAAGGAATATGGAGCTGCTTTTGACTATCGCGTTGAAGCTATCATCATTCTCGTTGTCGCCCTTCCATCAGCGCTCTTCCTGCTTCGCAGTCGCCCAGAAGACAAAGGACTTACGCCGCTTGGATCCGATACCAAAGGTGTCGACACTCTTCCTAAAGCAGGTGTTATGGCTATTCAGGCATTCAAGAGTCCTTCGTTTTACTGCTTCGGATTTGTTGCCTTCGGTTCTGCCTGCCTGATGTATGGCTACCAGATGACAACTTCATACATCACCACGCTTCCGATCTATGAAGTCATGCCGCTTCTTGGTGGAACCGTCATGTCTTTTGCCTCTGCAGGCCAAACCCTAGGAAAAGTGTTTCTTGGCTGGATCGGTGATAGAAACATCACCGTCGCCTACGGCGTTGCCATGGCATGCGGCATCATCGGACTTGCCGGTTATCTGCTTTTCACCACCGATGCTGTGTATTTCTATATAACCGGATTCTTGGTAGGCATAACCGCTGCCGCGACCAATGTTCTCGTTCCTGCACTCTGTCGCTCGCTCTACGGCACCAAAGATTACGAAAGCATTTGGTCCGTTGCTTCCATGCTCAACAAAACCGGTGGTATTTTGCAGTCGATCATCTTCGGTGGCATTCTTGCTGCTTCAGGTGGAAGCTATCAAGTCATGTATATTTCATTTATGGTGCTGATGGCTCTTATGGTCGGCTTCACCATTGTGTCAATGATTACTTCTCGAAAGCTCCGCGCCAATTGGACAACAGTCGAAGAGGACGCTGTGAAAAAGACTCAACAAGAAGAAGCTGCCGCGTAGTTTGTTATCTGTCATAGTTCGAAATCGAATGGATTCCGCTTAACTGACAGGCGAGACACTCCTGATTATCACAAAAACCGGCAGATCGATTTACCTAAAACGCCAAAACACGCCTATCGCGTGCATAGCCCGAAACAGTGCGACAGTAAGTCGCACTGTTTCTCTTTATGCTAGCCTCCATACATCACTGTCCCAACTCCTCTTCGTCTAACAGGCCACAAGGGGTCTCATCAGGATAATATCTATCAAGAATCGCCATAAGATCCTGCTGCGAATGCAGATCTGCTTTTTTGTAGATGCTGTAGATATGCGACTTAACGGTATGCTCCGACACGCCGAGCTTCCCCTGGATATAATGAGCGTTGCGGCCACGCCCTAAGTAAAGCAGAACTTCTTTCTGACGCGACGTAAGATCATACTCCTGAGAAAACAAATCACAGGCAGCCTCATACGAACGCTTATCGTGATCATGTGAAGTCTGGGCATCTTCGTTTTTTCGGATGGCATCGCTTTGGAGATTATACCCGCCGCGACCGACTCCCATAAAAACCACAACGATCGCAATGCACAACATAATGAGCACCCCGATTCGATACCCGTTTTCTACATCGCCTCTAAAAAACACATCAAAAATGAGTGCACCTACTAGCAAGCCATAGCAATACGTCAAAAAAGTACAGAAAACGGTGCGATTAAATTCGCCCGTACTACGGCTTCCAATTTTGATCGCATAACCCATCCTTGATTGAAGATAAAGCTGCGACATAATAATGGAGAGAAGCGCAGCAGCCATGCAGACTCGATTCGGAAAGAATGTCCCATATATCAAAAATGAAAATGCTGCCACTGGAAGGAATAGACGGATGCTTTCTTCAAAGTAGCTGCGTATGCCATTGCGCCTCCATATCACATAGAGCGCCACCCCAGAAGCCGCAACCACAACCGTTCCAACTTGAACAAAAACACCATCTGCACCATATACGGAAACGTAATAAAAAGCCCACGACAGCAACAACGCATACGCAAAAACATACGAGAGTGCTTTAATAGGCAGCGATGATCCAAAAGATTCAACGCTAACTTTCATCGACGCCGCATCGGGAATCTTCAACTTACTGAAGCACGTCAGAAAAAGTAAGAGAGCATTAACTCCCAACGAAAGTACAAAAAGCAGGATCACAAAAAGAAATTGATAAGTTGACACCATACAAAAGGCTATCAGAAGCAACATGCCTGCAATCATGGAAGATTGCGCCATCACCTTGTATGAAATCGCAGCATTTCTTGTTCGAGTAATGGAAAGATAATAGCACCACAATACACCCAGAAAACCGGTTGCAGCACCCAAACAGACGCACCAAATCGCCGTCCAAGGAAAAATAAGCAAGTAGACAACAATGCCCATTATCAACAGACCTACGCAAAAGAGACTTGAGCCCAGCAGAATCAGATAGTGCGCCGCCTTCTTCGCCAAAACAAAATAACAGAACACCAGCAAAAATACGCAGGTAAGCACCGTGAGAGTCTTTCCGCTTATCAACAGCGATAACGCCGAAAGATTCACTACGATCAACTGATCCAGAGCAGGACTTGCCAACAAGAAGAGCAACCAAGAAAGAAAGCAACTAAGCCCGATAAGTTGAACGACCGGCAATCGAAGCTCGACTCCCCCGCATTCGAGTTGAATCGCATCGCGCTCGGGCATAGCACCGAACAGTCTTCTCATATCCATAGTGTCCCCTTCTCAGCACGTAGCAATAAAGAACATTTACAACGGAATGCCATAAGAACCATTGAAACTCTCTTGAGGAGGAAATCTTGAAGAGACACAGTATCAGAATGGCTCTTATTCTATAACAAACCCTCATTCATTCAAGTCAATTACCTACTTTTCAGCACATTTTTTATTGGTGAGAATACGCTTGGGTACGCGCATAAAATGCCTGTTCAGGGCGTTGACTCATTATTTGAATATGAAGCTTTTGAGCGTCATTTTACCGCACCTCATACCCTGAAAATGGCTCTGCCAAAAATTCAGATTCGTTTTCTAATTTCTTTTTCCCCAAAAGTCGAATACCGTCCGTATTGGTAGTTGGAGCCTACCCCGCCTTTTCTACCGAAATGAAACTAAAAGCAAACAGCAAAAAGGAAGGTGATGAAGCACCCGGATCACAGGTATACACACAGATTTTTACACGACAAAGGAGGTCGAAGTATGAGAAAAGAATGGAAATGGGGAACCGACGACGACTATTATGTCCGAACGTGTGGTTGGTCCCCTCCGGGAGATCATCCGGTTGGATGCGGCATGATCCTCCACGTAAAGGACGGGAAACTCGTTGATGTGGAAGGAGATCCCGAGCATCCGATATCCCAAGGACGTCTTTGTATCAGATGCTTGACTCTTCCTGAATATATTTATCATCCGCAACGTATCATCCATCCCCTCAAACGCGCCGGTGAGCGCGGGGAGAATAAGTGGCAGCGAATAACTTGGGATGAAGCCTATGACATCATTGAAGAAAAGGTCAATTTCTTCAAAGAAAACTATGGTGCCCAATCAATGATTGTCCTTGGAGGAACCGGTCGAGAAGCCACCCTCTACTATGCACCTTTAGCCTATGCTGTACTGGGAACACCCAACTGTTCCGTACCGCTTTCAGGCAACGCCTGCTATGGCCCACGCTGCGCCGCAACACAATTTGCTGTTGGGATCGGCTATCCCGAGATCGACTACGCTGGCTATTTTCATGAAAATAGGTATGATGATCCTCAATATAAGCTGCCCGAGTATGTTTGGATTTGGGGCAAAGAACCACTCCGATCGAACGCAGACGGCTTTTTCGGCCATGCCATCATCGACATGATGAAGCGGGGAACCCAACTCATCGTAACCGATCCTCGTGTTACTTGGCTGGCCGCCCATGCTAAGTACCATTTCCAGATCCGCCCAGGAACCGACACCGCTCTTTCTTTGGCGCTCATGAATGTCATGATCAACGAAGACATTTACGACAAAGAATTTGTGGAGTCATGGTGTTGGGGGTTCGATGATCTCAAAGAGCGCGTTCAGGAATACACTCCCGAGCGCTGCGCTGAAATCTGCGATGTTCCTGCAGAGATGATCTATGCGGCAGCACGAGATTTCTGCGCCGCTGATTCGAAGTCCATCCAATGGGGCGTAGCCACCGTTATGGCTCAAAATGGCATGCAGATCGTCCAATCGCTTCTCTACCTGATGGCCATTACGGGCATCTATGACGTTCCCGGTGGAATCACCTGCGGAAAAGTATCCAGTGCACTTGGTGCTTGGAGATACTCAACGACCGGCGAGATCTCCGAAGACCTCTGGAACATCAGAATCGGCACAAGCGAATATCCTTGCTCAGCTGTCGCCATGTCCCTGAATCAACCCGATATGGTTCTTGATGTCCTCGAATCGGAGGAGCCTTATAAGCTTCATATGGCATGGATCAACTCGACATCGCTCATTTCATGCATCAACCAAGCACCCGATCGCTGGTACGATGCATACAAAAAGCTCGATTTCGTAGTTGTCCAAGAGCTTTTCATGACTCCGATCGCTGCTGCCGTGGGCGACATTATCCTCCCCACTTCCACCTTCCCCGAGCATGATGGCATCGTCATGCCGCATTTTGGGCGCAACACAAACTTTATCGGCGCCATGAACAAGGCTATCGAAGTCGGCGACTGCCGCTCTGATCTCGAAGTGTGCATCACGCTTGGCAAGCGTCTCAATCCGGATGCATGGCCTTATGAGGACGCAAAAGACTTCTTCAGCCAGCAGTTTATGGGATTCATCGGCAAGACTTTTGAAGACATCCGCGAGCTGGGCGTCTATGAACCTCCTTATGAGTACCGCAAGTATGAAAAGGGTCTTCTCCGCGCCGATGGCGATATCGGGTTTGAGACGATTACCGGCAAGGTTGAGCTGCGAGCAACGATGTTTGAGGCATGGGGTGATAACGCGTTACCGTACTACCAAGAGCCTCCATATAGCCCCGTATCCACCCCAGAATTGAGTCGTGAATATCCCTATGTACTTACAACGGGAGCGCGACGTTTTACCGCGTTCCACTCTGAACATAAAATGATCCCAACGCTACGACATATAGATCCGTGGCCAACAGTAGAAATCAACCCACAGGATGCCGCAAAAGAAGGCATCGAGCAAAATGATTGGGTATGCGTTGAGAACAACTTCGGACAAGCAGTGCTTAGAGCCGACATCGTTCCAACCATCAAACCTGGTGTCGTACACGGCATCCATGCTTGGTGGTATCCCGAAGAGGATATTTCAGAGCCAAATATGGGCGGCGCATGGAAGTCAAATATCAATCGCCTCATTCCCCATGAATACATTTCCAAGCTCGGACTTGCAGCTCCACTTAAAAGCAGTATTTGCAAGATATACAAAGTGCCCGACAACAATTGGGCAAGCCATCCCGATAAGCCTTGGAAAACAGAGGCGCAAGCAAAGTCGATACTCACCTCTCAACAATCTAATCAATAAAAAAGCCGCACGAAAGGAGGAAACCATGGCAGAAAAAAGATACGGCCTACTCATCAACTTTGGATACTGCACAGGATGTCACACCTGTGAAGTTGCCTGCCAGAAAGCCCATGGATGGAGCTTTGATGAATACGGTATAAAGCTAACCCAAATCGGTCCCCTCGAGACAAACCCCGATCCTCTTGCTCGAGAATGGGAATGGGATTACATCCCTGTTCCGTTGTCAAAATGCGATTTCTGCGCCGAGCGCTTAGCTGAAGGAAAAGATCCCTCATGCGTGCATCACTGCCTCGCTAAAGTCATCGAATTTGGCGATATATCCGAATTGACTGAGCGAGCAAAAGAAATCGGCTCAAAAACCGCCGTATACATTCCCTAAATACACGGAGAGCCTCATCAGCTAAATCTACAGAGCCATACTCTGTGTCCCTAACGATAAGAGGAGATGCGCCATGACGGTACACATAGACCTTCCCGGGTCAGACACATATATCACATTCAAAGAGCAGTGTCTTGACTGCGGACATGAATTCGATCTTGTTGGCAGATTTGAAGACTCCGATGATGCAGTTTGCCCCCTCTGCCGGAGTCTGAACATACATGAAAAATATCTCATGTTTCCTGACAACGGACCTGGATTTCAAAACGACTATGGAACCCAATCAGACCGTCTGCGTGGCGGGAGCTGTGGGGGATCTTGCGAATAATCTCTCCAGACTCATCTGAAAGCACGAAGCGGATTCGACGCACGCAATACTAACGCTCTTTCCGCTTCCCTCCTCGGAAAGGTGGTCATCGGATGTATTAACGCAGATTGTCCTTTTCGCTTTGCGCAAAGGACGGGGCTACAACCCAAAAAGCTACATTCGGAGAGGTGCGGCTCTCCGAATGTCTTTCAAAAACAACCTCAATACATGATCTCGCTTGGAGATTTCAAGCAGCAATCTCAAAAAGTGTATCAGCAGTTTTGACAAACTGCTGATACACAAAACCTGAAAGGAATCACCATGTGTTTCAGACCTTCATCCGTCGATATGTCCGTCATCTGCCCTGCATGCGGCAAAAAGGTTTCATCTATGGGAGGAATCGTGCAGACAACATGTCTCTTTTGCGGTGCGGACCTTTCCGATGCACGCCCGGCAACATCAGATGATAAGGTAGCTGCAGCAACACCAGCGCCTCCAACAACCCCGGAAGCACATAGCTCAACGGATACACAGCACCACACCACACCTCCCGTTCCAGGAGCTCCTGTATAAATTCCTGTTTGGGTTGTTTAGCGATTATTATTCAACGTTCTTGTCTCTACGAAGGTTGGTGAGATACGCCATGACACCTGCAGTATTGAGCCTCTTAATATTATTGGTATGCATTGTTCTTTTTGCTTGGGAGCCTATTCCCACATGCGTTACCGCGGTGCTAGGATGCATTGCCTTCGTCGTGTTCGGAGTATGCTCCTTCTCATCAGCTTTCTCGGGGTTCGCCTCGGAGACCATCATCCTTTTCGGAAGCATGTTGATCGTAGGACAAACCCTCATGGAAACCGGTGTCGCTAAAGTCATCGGAATGCGTGTTATTGCTATGTCAAAAAACAACGAGCGCATCTTCCTGCTACTTTCCTGTGTTGTCTCGTTTCTTCTCTCAATGTTTCTGGCAAACACCTCGGTTATCGCGATGTTTCTTGCTCTTGTTGTAGGTGTATGCGCCACTGCGAAAGAGATAAACATACGAAATCTCATGCTTCCTATTGCAATATCAGCTGTAATCGGTGGTATTTCCACCATTGTTGGATCAACGCAGCAAATCGTTGCCCAAGGAATTATGAAAGATCTTTATGGACAAGGATTCGAATTTTTTGAATTTCTTCGTATCACCGCTCCGATCTTTGTAGTTTCACTTATCTACTTCATGACTTTTGGATATAAGCAGGGAAAACGTATATGGGGTGATCGACCCCTACCTGAAATCCTTACAGAAGGAATCGAAGACAGCAATATAGTCGCCATTGATAAAAGAAAAGCGATGCTTTCTGCGTGGATATTCGTTGCAGCAGTACTAGCTTTTCTTTTTCAGATATCATCAAATGCCATCATCGCATGTTCTGCAGCATTGCTCTGTCTTGCAACCCGGTGCATCTCTGTCAAAGCAGCTCAATCAAAACCATGTTGGAATATCGTTGTCTGGCTTGCAGGATGCCTCGGTCTTGCCAAGGGACTTACCGAAGCAGGAGCTGCCGACCTCATTGCCGAAGCACTTGTGGAGTTCTGCGGACATCTGGATGTCTTCGCGCTTTTCGCCATCGTGTGCTTCATCACCATGGCACTCTCGACCTTTATGTCCTCAACCACTGCGATGCTGGTATTCCTCACCGCAGCGCTCCCCCTCTGCAGTTCATTAGGTTATAACGGGTGGGCCTTTTCCATTGGAATCATTATGAGTGCAAGCATTGTTTTTCTGACTCCACTCGCCAATGGACATGTCGGGATGGTTATCGTAGCAGGATACCGATTCTCCGATTATGTAAGATGCTACTGGCCTCTTTCAATCATAGTGTATGTACTTATTATCCTGATAGTTCCACTTTGGTATCCGCTTGTCGCATGATTAGAGGTTGGAAGTCAAGTTTTTCCAAAAGCATGCAAACACAATATGATGCTCATTTTGTAGGGCTGCGATCTGCTTGAGAAGGTAGACGAATATGTCATCAACCCGTCTCCTGACATGGCCCTACAATCCATATTCGGTATAGAGTTGATTACAGAATTCCTCATCAACAGTTGACTTCTTAAGGTCTTAAACCTTCTGTTCTTTTGTTACAAGAAATGATTGCCGAGGTGCTTACAAAGCGAGTTCCGCAGGCGTAAGCCGAGGACTGTTTGAGCGACTAAGTACCTCGGCAATCATTTCATCCGAACACTAAAACGTGCGCATGAAGAACGCATGCGCACCTACTGTCGACCTGCATTATTGTCTTTCGAGTCGATTCAAGCGTGAGCTTAGGAACGTCCCAAACCACACGTCAGGAACGTCCCAAACCACACGTCACACGTCGCAATCAAACTTGAAGCCGATCCCCCAGACCGTTTGGATATACCCATCAGCATCCGTTCCTTTTAGCTTTGATCTGAGATTGGAAATGTGTGCATTCACCGAGTTTTCTTGGCCGGGATAAGGCTCATTCCATACCTGCTCATAAAGTTCCTGCTTGGTAAACACCCGTTTAGGGTGGCGCATCAGAGAGTACAGCATGTCGAACTCCGTGCGGGTAAGCACTATCTCCGCGCCTGAAACCATCACCCTGCGCTGCGCCGGGTCGATGGAGAGACAACCCAAATTCACATCAGCCAACACAACTGGCACCCCCGCCGATGCCGCCGCCAACGCTCCAGCAGCAGCTTGATCACCTACTTCACCAGCCAATCGCACGGCTGCTTTACGCAACTGAACATTCACCCGCGCAGTAAGCTCCTCAAGATCAAACGGTTTAGATAGATAATCGTCCGCTCCGATCGTCAGCAGGTCAACCTTATCCTTAGGTGAGGTGCGCGCCGATACCACAATTATTGGAATATCAGCATTAGCCCGACGAATCAATGCAACAAGCTCGTCTCCCGTCATACCGGGTAGCATCAAATCGGTTACCACCACATCAAAAGCCTGTGCATCAGGCGCACTGAGCAGCAGCTTAGCCTCAGTCCCCGAAAAGGCTGGAACAGTTTGGTAACCCTCTTTGGCAAGACGCGTACAGATAATCTCGCTAATCGAAGCGTCATCTTCAATGACTAAAACGGTGACATCACGATCACCTTTCAGTGATCGGATGTCCTTCATGTCAATCTCTTGCATGCTTATCCCCTACATGAAGCACACAGCTTATCCACGCGCCCACGTACTCACTTATTGTGCAGAGTCGCGATCCACGGCATCGCTGCTCACCATGCGACGACGTGCAAGCAACACCACCAACAACGCAAGCGCTCCCACGAGAGCAACCGACGCGAGCACCGCGTTCCCTTCATCACCTGTCTTGGCCAGCTGATCATCGGATGCACCCGCTCCACCCGAAACGTTCGTGTTATTAACCACGGTGTTCGTGTTCGGAATGCCGCTTGCACCACCGTTATTTCCGTTGCTGTTGCCGTTACTGTTATTGCCACTGTTGCCCCCGTCACCATTAGGCGGATTCGGTTGATCCGGCGGGTTTGGCGTATCCGGTGTATCTGGCTGATCGGGTTGATCAGGCTGATCCGGCTGATCGGGCTGATCCGGAGGATTAGGTGCATCATCAATCGGCACGATCTCAAGCGTGTACGCGCGCGTCATTGACGGATCAGCGACACTTGCCAACACGATATCCCAGATCGAAGAGGTGTTATCAGCGCGAGTAGCCATCAGCATTTCGAGAATCCACAACGTCGCAGCACGCTTGTGCTCCGAAATCGAAACGCTTACTCCCGCCGGAACGTTAATCTTAAAGTCAGACGGCTTGGTAGGAACCTTCGACCGCGGCATCTCAATCTTTGCATAATACGTATCATCCCATGCAATTCCACCCGAGCTTAACACATCACCGAAAACCTCAATCGAGATAATATCCAATTCAGGTGCTGGAGCGTCATCACTCTTCCAGCTTGCATAGAACGTCTTATCACCGATTTGATCGCGGTCAATCACACTGACAACGTTGTCACTAAGCGACGAATCCAGATGCCAACCAGTAAATGAATATCCATCACGAACCACACGATCCGGCATCGGCAGCACCACCTCGCCAGACTCAACCGTGTAGACCTCAGTCGGCGTATACCCGCTCACCCAGGCACCGCCATTCAGCTCATAGCTGATCTTGTACTCCTGAATCGACCACTTGGCATAGATAGAAATATTCGGCTGATCGAGAGCAATCTCATGGGGCGCGGCATCTTCCAGAGCCTCATCAAGGAACCATCCCTCAAATTCGTACCCCGCCCTCTTGATCGTATCCGCAGCAGGGAGCGTGATGGAATCACCCATCTGGAATCCATCGACCCCAACCTCGTAATCCGTCTGGGGAGTTTTACTAAACACTCCACCATTGGTGTAGTACGAAATAACACACGCCTCGCCTAACCACTTGGCATACAGCGTTAGATCGGAAGAGACACCTTCGGATAGAGCAGTAAGAGGAACACCGCTGAACTGCGGATCTGTATACCAACCAGCAAAGGTGTGGCCTGCCCATACCATGACATCCGCACCCGGGAGGTTCATCATGGAGCCGCCCGTATATGTCTCATATGCTGAAAGATCTATAGCCGGAGGAGTGTCGCCGTCGGCACTGGAGCCAAGATCATAGGTTATTGTGTATGTGAGTGCTCTCCATTTAGCCCAGAACTGCTTATCGCCAATATCATCGCCATCAATTGAAGCCACTGGCATATCCGCAAAATCAGGAACACTGTACCAACCCTCGAACACATACCCAGGACGCACAAGTTCCGGCAGGCGAGCACCTGCACCATGCTGATAGCTTGTCACATCACGTTCGCCCTCTTTGAGCGTGCCCTCATTCTTAACCAGCACCACGTTATAGGTGATAGGATCCCATTTTGCCCAGAAGCGCTTATCACCATAGTCGCTTGCGTTGATATATGAAACCGGCGATCCTGTACAAGCCATGTTGTCATACCAGCCGCCGAAGGTGTATCCTTCGCGCGAAACCTGCGTGGCATCAGGAAGTGAAGCGCCTGTTCCGCACGTATAGTCAAAGACGTCCAGTGCGTCTTCCGCCTCGATAAACGCGCCGCCCTTAATATCGAGAGTAACCCGATAGGTCTTTGGAATCCATTTCGCCCAATAGCTCTTCGCACCCGAATCGCTTGCGGCAATTTCAATAACCGGAGCTCCCGCGAAATTCTCGGACGCATACCAACCACCGAAGTCATATCCTGGGCGGCTAAGCTGAGGAAGCACCTTTGCCTGCCCATGCAGGTATTCCGTGATGTCATCCTGTGGGTTCACAAACGAGCCACCGTTTGTATTAAGCTTCACGCTATATGAATCAGCCTTCCATCCTGCGTAGAGCACAATGGGCTCAGTGTTGTTTGCCGGGATCTCCGTGACCGAGGTACCGGAGCAGTCGGCGCTGGCATACCATCCCGTGAAAATGTAGCCCGGACGAACAAGGCTGTCAGCTGTGGGAAGCGGCGTAATCTCTTCGGTGTTGTACTCGTCCGGAGCCTGATAGCCCTCTACCCAACCGCCACCTTGTGGATCGAGCGTCAACGGGAACATGAGGCTTGAAGGATCGAACTCTTTTACCACCACATCACTGGGATACGATGCGAACGAGCTGTCCGTGCTTGCCATGCGCACCTCATAGGTTCCCGGGGCAACCGGTGTCGAGGTGGACGTAATCGGAATCCACGGACTATCGACTTGGTCGGCTCCAGCATTTGCCTGTGAATCCGTAGCACCTTCCGCGCCATCACCTTCAGCACCCGTATCCTGTTTCACGCGATATTCAAGAGCGGGAACCTCGCTTGTGCCGAGCGCCACCACGTGAATGTAACCGGTATCTTTCGAGCTTGAAGTAGCTGCAATTCCCTTGATGCCATCAGCATACAGATTCTCGAGCCTCGGCGGTATTTCCACCGACATCTCAAAGTTATAGGGTTTGCCGGACTGAGAGCTTTCCTTAAGAAGCGTGACCGTACGTGATCCCTTTTTTCTCACCTCATCATTGATATAGCCTTCAGACTGCTGGCCATCTCTGTCGATTATTGGCCCTTGCTCAATAATCCGACTCAGATCGACATTCGTTCTGTCTTCAGCTATCAAAGTTAACACAACAGCGGTGCCAGAGAGTGATTCCGGACTCCATGCCCCTTCTTTCTCTCCATAATTATCAGCTTCTCTCTTGCTAATATAGTAGGGAAGATTGTGAAGTCTTAATGTTTTGGTAAGACGATCCTCTCCGGTAATACGCAAAGCTTCATTCTCGAAATCAACCGAAATACCAAGGTCGTAGTCGTAGAAGGTATCACGATCCCCTACAAAACGAAGAACAGGCATGCCGATCTGAATCGTCGGATCGTACTCCCACACATCCTCACTGAATCCCATACCCGTAAAGAAATCAGGATTGTTGCGCAGATACACCGCGTCGCCTGTCTTTAGATCACCATCGGCATTCGTTCCGAATATCTGACATGAAGTGCGAGCGCCTTTAACCCCCGGCACCGCCGCTCCACCGAGCGAGATACCAGCTCGACAATCCATATTTTCATAGCAGTTTTCAAATGCATCCGCCGCATCTGCCGTCATATAGGCAAAGCGCCCGCTCGCGTTCGGATCAGTTTGACTTACCGCTTTCCCTGTCGGCTTGCCCACAGCAACACAATTTGAAATCTTCGTGTTCGTCGCATTGTAGCCGGCCTCTTCGATGTCTCCTAACAAAACAGCGTTTTTATTACCGGCAGCATTTCCGCAGATTACATCAACATTTGAGATACAACGGTTCAGTCGAGCTGAACTGGTGATAGCACCGACCACACCGCCACATGCGGTGCGGAATGATGCCAGCCTGCCTTGAACGTAGATATCTTCAAAGTCACTGTTGTATGCACGCCCGGTAATGAAGCCAGCATAGCAGCTGCTGTTCCCAGCAGCCTTGCTCCCGTTGACAACGCTGCCGTTCGTCACCTGAATTCTGCTGAATTGCGATCCTGTCTCACGTTTGGCTGCGCCATTGGATCCGATGAATCCGTCATCACCAACTACAAAACCAACGTTGAAGGCACCCTGCAAAGAGACGTTGTTAAAGTAAATATCCGAGAATTTGGAATGGTAACTCTGCTTTGCGATTAGAGATACATACCGAGAGGTTGAAGCATCTTGGATATTGCTTGAATCATTGAAATTGATGTCATGGAAGTCCACAAAACTGAACTTGTCAAACAGCGATGCGCCCCGTAGCCCAGTAAAGGTGTGGCCATTGCCGTTGAACTTCGCGTAATCAGTCGCAACACCGTAGACTAATTGCGAGATAACCGATGTCTTCTTGTCAGCCTGATCGGCAGCTTCATTAGCATCAGACCAGTCCGAAAAATCGAGATCAGCCATGATATGGAAGGTTCGCACGCCAAACTTGGCATCGTTTTGGATCTTCAAAAAATCATCCATAGAATAGACGCGGCGCTCAAATAAGGTGTATTCAATATTTTCTATTTCACAGTTATTTAGAGTAACTGCAGGACTTTCCAGCGCAACACCTTGCAGCGTGACATCTTTAATATAGGCATGTTTCGCACCTTGAAACAGATACGGCAGCATATGGCTTTCGTCGGTATATATCTTATGCCCTCTACCGTCAAATTTACCATAAAACACACCTGAAATGAGCGCAGTAAGCGACTCGTCATCAAGGCTGGTAACTTCGATATCATTTGCCAAAGCATAATTGCCAAACGGGTTGTTCACGATCGCTCTAAGCTCATCATCATTATGGATATACGTGATCGGCGTTTTGTTGTCATAGATGCCATAGCGGAAGTCGTTTGTGACGCGCTTCATCATATACAGCATGCGTGTACGCAGTGCATTCATCTGTGACAGAGCGAGATCTCCCTTGGCGGCATCGGTTTTGAGTGCTGTTTCAAACTTATCAACCAGATCATCGAAATCCACATAGGAAAGATCATCTTTGCGCTGCTCGAGCGTATCCCATTTCTTCATCTGCCATTCTTTAAAAGAATTACAGCCGGTGATCTCTTTGAGCTTGGCAAGATCGCCACCGCCGCTTCGTGAGAAATTAGCGAAATCGTCGAAGCCGTCGCTGCCAAGCATGCGATACATCTCAAGCTTAAACGATCGAGAATCAGGGCGATTGCCGTTGCAGTGGATAGGGAACCACCACACACCGCGCAGGTCATCGGCCACATAATTCGCCCACAACCAAGTTTCGCTGCCTCTATTGGTAGGTCTTAAATACAGCTGATTGTCATAGACCTCTTCCATCGTTTCAAACTTACGAGAACCATCGTTGAAAACCGATGCATTCACTGGCATCGTATTCACCGTTCCGTCGTATTGGCTCAAAATATAACTGCGCGTGCAAAGCCTCGTTGCCGTAGCGCCTGTATCAAGCTGGCTGTTACCATTTTGTCCGTCAAAATGAGCCTGTGAAGCAACGGCATTCTGCTGGTCTTTATCAAGTCGCAAAAACGCCTTCAACGCAGCGTAATCAAGAATGTCGAGACTGCCATACAGCTTGCTGTAGAAGTCGTCGAGCTTCTCTTTGGATTGGATGCGTTCCATCGTCAGATTTGAAGTGGTATCGGCGGTTGAAGCATAGTCATACGTCAGATTCATCACATATGACAAAACTCCGTGCCCTTGGGTGAGAAAACCGTCAGTGTAATCCTCATTGTTGTTTCCACCTCGCCGGTTTCCCGACAAGAACACATCATTGTCAATAGCATGCGCCATCTCATGCGACCAGTAATACGACCATCCGCACCTTAGACCCGCATAGGCCAAGAAGTAGATACGCTTAACAGCAAGTCCTTGGTTGACCGTCATCGCTGCTGCGCCCTGACCGGATCCGTTGTAGAGCAGAGCAGTATCACTGAACCCCTTGTGGAACGGATCTACCGACAGCTTCTTTCCCCAGAGCTTTTCGCGCTCCATATATGAAACTCCGCCATCATGCAGCGAATATTTCTGGTCGAGCGTCATCACGCATACCGCATTTACCTTGTCGATACCCGCAATAGATGCCACGGTACTCGCGTACTTCGCCGCGCAGGTGAATATGTCGTCCAGTTGTTTTTTGAAAAACGCTTTCCACTTGTCGCTTAGCGTCAGATCTGTTGTGTAAACTCCCGCAGCACCTGTTACGATCAACATCGATGTGGAAGCAAAGTATTGCGATCCTGGTTCCAACGTGAGCCAAAGCAGCAACTGCTCAGGGTAGCGTTTTGCCTGATCCCAGCCGCGCCATTTCAGCTGACCAGCATCAGAAACACCCTCAACTGAAGGCGGCTGGTATTCGTGATAATACGCAATGGATGACATGTAATCCTTAAACCAATTTGCCATATCCGCATAGTTGGAAGTGCGCTTTACAATCACCTCGACGAATGCCGGAGCGTTTCCTATCTTGGTAAACGGGGTTATTCCCACCGGAAAAATTGACGAAGAGACTTTATCGACCATACTGAAGGTAAGCGCACTGGTCGGGCGCACAGTGTAGGTCATCTGAGTGAGCGACAAACCGGATCTGATGACATCGCCCCTAAATGCCATGACAAGAAAACCGTTCGCATTCTTTTGGTATCCCACTTCTTCGCTTCCGCCAGCATCAAAACCAAGGAAGCGTTCGTAGATGGTATACAGAAACAGCAGGTTGAACATTTTAAGTTCAACATCGGTGGCACCCCAAGTCTCGTCAGGCAATTCCTTCTCAGCCTTTTCCATGACGTTGGAGAAATATGCCGTGTTGGCCGAGGTTGGATTCCACTGCGGAATATTGGTCAGCAGGTTGGCTGCCACCTCTTCAGCATTTTGATGCATGTCGGTATCAAAGTAGTCACGCACGGTGCGATGGAACTCAACGCTTTTCGAAGCTGTCTTCGATTTGAAGTACGCTCCAAAGAAATTGTTCCATGTCTTCGAGCGGATGAAGTTTGCTACCCGCTCCACACCCTTTTTCGCATCGCCACCTATCAACCAGAAATCAGGCTGATATAAAACGCCTGTATCGCTCATAACATACGAAGCGCTCAGCTGTGAAGATCCGAGGTAATCGAGGTTGAACACCTCTGAAGTGCCATCCGTGTAATACGCAAACGCGCGAACAATATCCGGCGCATCTTCCTCCATCAGGCTGACTTTCATGCCGTCATCTTTATGGATCGGCCACGTTTCGCTTATAGTTTTTGTTGCAAGAGAACTGGTCGCAGGGATACGATTTCCCGATTTGACAATATCTTGATAAGAGGCAAACGGTGCCATTCTGTATGCATTGATATAGGCTTGATTGCGCGAAGCATCATAGCCTGGAACGCTCGAGATGGATGCGATAAAGGTATTATCGTCGACTATCTGACTACTGCCAGCTTCGGCGTAATTATTTTTAACGATACCGAAAAACACATCCATATACTTTGGCTCTTCGTCAGTAAGACCGGGGAGCTTGATCTTGAAATAGAATCGATCATCCTGTTGATAACCTTCGACAATTTCCGCGAAAAAGGCTGGCATACGATACGACTCCACATAAGCTATCTGAGCAGAGGGCAAAAACAGACCCCATTGCGGCTTATCAGGATTGCCGACCCAGACTCGATAAATCTTTTCCCCGTTTGAAGTGCCATAAGCAGAAACCGATTTGACATCTTTAATGGAAATGTCGGTCGCATAATCGCCGGTTCGCGTGGATGCAGCGGATGTGGGTGCGGATGCGGTAGCGCTTTGCGATGCGGAGGCAGCCGTTCCGGTGGCGTTAGCGCCTGCTGTCGCGGTGCTGGCAACCGTGCGTGTTACCGACGTAGCCGGTGACGAAGCAAAAAGCGGAGCTGCCATCTCCGCGATCATACGCGCAATGTCACCGGTGGGCCGCTGCGAATAAGACTGTGTGGCGATGATATCTTCATCGGTAATCGACGGGTCATAGGCAATAGCTGCCTCTTCTTCGGCTTCTGCCTGAAGTTGCGCCTCCTCAACCTCCTCGGGCGTGAAAAGATCGATCTGCGAGAGCGCCTCTTCAGCCTGGCGAGCAGATTCCTCTTCGCGCTGCTTCTCTTCTTCGGCTAGCTGCTCGCTGTCGGAGAGACAGTTGCCGCAGGTCTCCTGTATCTGATTTACAACATTGTTTCCAGCAGAGTTCGGGATTGTTCCCTCGGAATACGTGCCCGTGAGCCCTTCAATGAGGGTCTCGTTGGCAAGATCATCTTCAGTGATAGTTCCGTCAGCGAGATACTGATCAAGAATGGCCTGCTTCTCAGCTTCGGTCTTTGGGGCTGTAAGTTGGTCTGCTCCCATCAAAGCAGGATCCACTACCCCGGATTCACCGCCGCTTGAAATAACTTGACCGTTGGAGTCAACCACGCTGCCATCAAGCGGAACAATTGCAGAAACCCGGTTTTGGGCATCCAGAGAAAAGTCGGTCATCGCTTGGTCGGTACCATCGGATGATGCGCCCGTGCTGAGCGGGTGCGCATCCATGGTGCCTGCAGAAGTTGACGCAGCCTCCTGTTTGGTGCCTTCATTTGAAGCAGACGCATCCGCTGATGTGTTTGGCGTATCCGCATAGGCAGGAACAATGTCCGCAAAAGGAACAGTCGGCAGGAGTAACGTACCCGCAACGACAATGGAAATGGCAGTGCGAGCGCTCCTTTGTAATATTGTTTTACCTGTTTTCAGCACGGTAGTTATGCCTCTTCTTGCGTTTTGGTTTCACTTATTTCTGCTGCATATAAGCAAGAGGGTATTTGGTCTGTATTATACAAGGCAAAGTAACGCTTTGGCAACGCATTCCCGCACTGTATGTGCATTTTTTCACATAAAATCAACTATGCCACAAAGCCACTGAGCAGGCATTATCAGAAAATCACCCAAGTCGGGTAATAGACACACACAACAGCACATGCAAATCTAGTCACATCATGGTGGCAAAAGCATCCGACGGAACACATTGAAGAGCATCGCCCTAGCCGAACCCTCTTCGAATAGCTCTTTGCGGATAGCTCAACCCACTTCATTCAAAGCGAGTGTCGCTCTATTCAAAGAGGGGGTATCATGTCAGATCCCAAACAACACATCAGAGAGAGTTATCCCAACCCATCCGAGGCAACCATGAGTCGTCGAGACTTGCTTAAAGGCGGTGCCCTCATTGCTGCCGGAACCGCAGTCGCCACGCTTGCAGGCTGTCAAAGCGCCCAAGCAGAAACAACAAATAACCCTGCTGCCGCTGCAGCCGGTGTAGCAGGTGTCACCTGGGAAGAATCAACCGAAGGACCAAAGCTCAACGTAGAGATCACTGAAACCACCGTCAGTATGTCCGATCCTATGGTCTTCAAGCAGTGCATGACCGGACTTCATGAATCCTTGATCTGCCAAGTCATCACTCCAACCATACCGGGCGCTGAAAAAGACGCGAAATATCCATGCGTTGTATACGTTGCAAGCGGCGGATTCAGCAAATCAGATCCTTTTACATCGGATCTAAATATGCGGGTCGCCATCGCGCGAAAAGGCTTTGTTGTTGCAACAATCTGTCATCGGATCGGCATTGCTGACGGCAAATGGCCCGCACCGCTTGAAGATCTCAAGCAGGGTATCCGGTGGCTGCGCGCTCATGCAGACGATCTCAAGATCCAGAAGGATCACATCGGAGCCATTGGCGCATCAGCTGGCGGTTATTTCGCTACCATGCTCGGCGTAACAGGCGGCATCGAATCGTACGAGACCGGAGAATATCTTAATGAGAGTAGCAGCGTCCAGGCGGTTGTTGATCTCTATGGCCCATCAGATCTCACCATAATCGGATCAGGTCTCGATGATGCCTTCCCTGATGAGCGAAATGCTGAAGGCAAAGGTTACGAAAGCAACCACTTCTCTCCTGCAACACCAGAGGCTCTCATGGTCAATGGGTCGGCGATGGCTCTCAACCCGGGCGGAAGCGTACAGGACACGCCTGAAACAGCGGCAGCTGCAAGTCCTTTTACCTATATCGGACGCGAAGATCCTCCATTTTTGATTCTCCATGGAGACAAAGACACCAGCGTGTCTCCGGTGGCATCAATGGCTCTGTTCAACCGTCTGAAAGATGCCGGTGTCGAAGCAACACGCTATGTCATTGAAGGCGCAGGACATGGTGGGCCGAAGTTTAATCAACCCCAAGTACTCGACCTTATCACCGACTTCTTTGCAGCTCATTTGAAAACAGAGTAGCTGGATTGATAGCGTGTCTGTCTGCAAGTCATGTAACCAGACAACAAGACGCACCCAGCAACGAAGAAAAGGAAATAGAACGATCACAAACACAACCGAAGAGCCTCTCCCTCACCCGCTCTTCGGTTGTTGTGTTGCAAAAGAAATAACAAACGGAGTTCAAACGGACTTTTGAGCACATAAAACCAGGCGAACACCAAAGTAATCAGGCAAACGGCCTCTACCCTAAACACTCTAAAAGATAATCAAACCGAGCACGAATTCGAACGAGACTACAATTATAGGATCCGATAATCAACTGACAGCAATACCCAGCAGTAAGAGGACAAGGATTGATGAGTTACACAGCTCCCGATACTTCCCGTTTCGAGCATGAACATCTCGCAGTCGCTCAAAATATCATCTCGTCATGTCGATCTCCTCTTTTTCTACGCGCTTTTATCTGTATAACTATTTCACAGATGGGTACGTTTCTGCTCAACAATTCACTCTATTCCACTCTCGCCCTCACCGATCCATTCTTGCGAGATATTGGTCAAACAATCGGCATTGCCGCCGGATTCCTCCTCTTCCTCATAGGCTATCTCTGCCCGCGCCTTATCAACGCCCGCATAATGATACCTATCATCTTTTCAGCATTGATAGCATGCGTCATCGTAGGAGGCATAGGAGTCGCAACGGACTCACCAGCCATGCTGATCGGTGCTGCGCTTTTCAAAATGATTTTCAATCCATGGGTCGCCGTAATGACTTTTTTTCTTCTCATCAAGTTGCCGTCACGAATCCTTCCATTTTGTATTGGGCTGGCGATGCTGGTCTCTTGTGTCGGTAGCTTTCTTATACAAGAAGCACCGATGGGCATACAGATAGTCCTCTATTTCCTCATCAATCCGGCGATCATTGCTATCGCTGCGAAAGATAGTACGTCTCTTCTTGAAACAACACGATCCAATCCGGGAGCGTATCATCGAGCAGCCGCCCGGCCAGCATCGTTTGTGCCGCTTTTTAGCAACTTCTTTTTGACAATCTTTTTCTTTCAACTCGCGTTCGGATTTAGTCTTCATTTTGGCGAAGAGCGAGGAGTCGGGCTTTCTTCGGCGGCTATCGTCATCTATGGAATCATACTTATTTGGGTATGCTTCGACAAACATATGCAGGGAGCCGATCTGTTTATACGTTTTTTGGGCATCGCGATTATCGGTGCTATGATCTTGGCACTATTAGATAGCCATATGAGCAATCGCATATATTCCTTGTCTTCAATTTTTGTACTAAGTTGCGCTTCCATGGGATTCAAATTCTTTTTCTGGGACATCGTCGCTCAAGTTGCTGCTCGAAATCCTGAAAACGCTCTCTGCTTCATATGTCTCTCCACAGCAATCAATGCAGCATCAAGTACCGTAGGCGCTGCTTTAGGAACGGGTATAGGACAAATGGAGTTTGGCGAGAGCTCTTTTGCCACGGTCGCTCTCCTTGTAGTAATAACCCTTTTTATCGCATTTCTATCAATAGGGCTTAATGGTTACAGCTTTAAGCAAGTAATCAAAGATATTGAGCCAGAATCAACTTCGCCAATAGAGCAAGCGCTGAAATTGCCAGAAGAATTTACCGGGGCATCCTATAATACTTCGACCCTCTTATCTAAATCGACCGCAGAACAGCCCGAACAGCAAGTTGCTCGCGAGGATACACAAGCCGAAGCAGTCGAAAAACACCCCTATGACGAACGGGTTGTACGACTTGCAGAGAAATTCAGCCTGACCACAAGAGAATGCGAGGTATTCGATCTGTTGGCACATGGGAGAAACGGTGCATACATCGAACAGAAGTTATGTATTTCAAGAAACACGGTTAAAGCCCATGTAAAGCATATCTATCAAAAGCTTGAAATTCATAGCCATCAAGAGCTTATAAGCATCGTGCGAAATTTGCCCAAGAACGACTAAGCGCATGACTGGCACGCGCTTGCCCGTTATATAAATCGTGCTTAGGCTCGTTTGGTGGTTTTAGGCGTGCTTGATATAGGCATGCTTGACGGCTCGAGCATTCAAACGCGCCGGATGCATTCAACCGAGCACAAACAGGGTGACTTCGCTCAAACAGAACGATCTCGCTCAGGCGTATGGATCATATACGTTAGTTCGGCTGATTGAGCACGACGCAGCCAAAGGCCTCGGGGCCACAATGCGAAGAGATCACGCAACCAGCCTGCAGCCAGCGAATTTCACGAAAGCCAAACTCTTCGGCCTTCTTTGTGGCAACCTCGCGAACCTTTTCGGGTAGCCCCGTCGAAAACAGCAGCACTACCTGCTCAAGATCGCGCGGCTCTCGAGAGAAGAATTCATCGAGAAACTGTCCCACAATCTTTTTCAGACTTCCGCGAAGCTTGGCTTTAACTGCCAGCTTGCCTTCTTCGATCTCGATCACGGGGCGAATGTTGAGAATCTGTGCAGCCATGAATCCGGCATTTCCCAAACGGCCGCCCGCCTTCAGAAAGACAAGGTCATTCGGAATGAACCCAAGACGGATTCGATCAATCAGATCATGCGCATAGGCAAGCACATCAGCCATGGACGCATCAGGATGATTATCAATAAAGCGAACGACTTTTTCCGCAATAAGACCATATGCTCCGGTCAGGGTTTGGGTGTCCAAGCACGTGATACGCGGTTCGGTCTCAGAGGCATCAAGCGCCGAGAGAAACGACCTTGTCAGATCGCTTGAAAGTGCCAAATGCAAAATCTCGTTTTCGGGATCCTCGTCGAGCAAGTGGTTGAATACCGCCGCATAATCTGCCGGAGAACAGGCGCTTGTTTTAGGCATAACCTCTTCTTCAGCGCAGATCTTGAGCATATCGTCGGGGGCAACTTCGCCATCATCGAACTGCACATCACCCAAAGACATATGAAACGGAATCACTTCGATTCCGAGCTCTTTTGCGCGATCGGCCGGTATGTCCGCTCCAGAATCCACCGTTACTTTGATCTTAGCCATTGATCTTCCTTAGAACGTTCTGTCTGCAAGCGGCGCCCCAATTAGCTGTTTGCTCGCTTCTGCACTCTAGCATATGTTCGCATGCGCGAAAGACCATAGCGAAAAGAAACGTTGTCAACAAACGGAGACATTGGGTGCAGTGCGGATGACGCAGGACGGGGATAAGGTCATGATGACGCAGGACGGGGATAACGTCATCGTTCACGGTGACGTAGGACGGGGATAGCGTCATCAACGAACGGAAGATGACGGACATTTCTGGATGATACCCCTTCCGATCCCCGTGAGTCGCTCTATCTGCCGCACCGACAATCCCATGCCTCGCAAGCGTCCAATCATCGAATCACGCTCTCCCTTCGGCGCCGTCGCAATCGAGTTAGCGAATTCGTTTCCGCAGAGCTTCTTCACCATTTCGATCGCATCCCCGTCAGAAATTGTTCTACGCCTCGACGAGAAAACCCCGCTATAGTTCACACACTCCATCAGTTTCTGATCATCAGCCACGTCATCGTGGAATGCGATGAACGCCTTCTCGCCGCCAAGCATATCGAGGACGGCATCCGCCTTCAGATGAGGGTGCCCCTCAAGGTAGAACTTAAAGCTGCTCCACTTGTAATCACGATGTCCGCATACGTTGGCTACCTGAGGATTGTGGTGGATATAGCGGACTGTCTCGAGTAGCTGAACATCCGTTTCTACAGGAATGCTTTTGTACCTGTCCTGGAACACCGGACCCACATGCCCGTGGCGTCCATTGTAGTAGCGCGCGAAGGACGTATTAAGAGAACGCATCATTGACTCAAGGTCTTCGAGCTGGGCACGCAGTAGCAGGTGTACGTGGTTCTCCATTAGGCACCACGCCAGCAAGTCGGCTCCCCATTCCTTTCTACTTACGCATGCAAAAAGCCTTTCGATGAAGAATCGCCGGTCCTCGTCGTCCTCAAAGAGTAGACGACGCCCTGCGCCTCGAACGATAACATGGTAGATATCGCTAGAAGATGCCTCCCGCTTGTTTCTTGTCATGGTTTCCCTTCCGCTCGTTTCTTGTCATGGTTTCCCTTCCGCTCGTTTTCGTTCGCTGCCTTGACAATATGATGACATTATCCCCGGGCGGCTTCAGACGATCATTGCACCTTCCGCCAAAACTTCCTGCATCGCCTCGGAAGGAAACTTCCAATCTAGAACTTTCCTCGGGCGATTATTGAGTTGCCATTGAGCTTTGTCCACTTCCTCGTCTGAGACC
>CAJUSF010000067.1 GCA_910588945.1 uncultured Eggerthellaceae bacterium
GCGTCGTCAACGCTGTAATCAGCCAAAGTGATGGCACTGATCGCCTTGGTAAGACGGGTGGCCTCATCCAACGAGCGCTGATGAATGTTACGACCTGTGGCGTTTCCGCAAGCTCCGCCGACATGAATCTGATCGTAGAGCTGAGTGAGGAACGTCTTCGCGTCGACAGTTGACCCACCGGCACAAACAAGGCCTGTACGACCTGCAGCATCGCTTGCAACATGCAGCGCCTCGGCGGCAGAGCGGCCGTCTTCCGGCTTCGGCGGATTCACCTTCACGAAATCCGCACCGAGACAAAGCGCCACACCTGCGGCACCCGCAATAAGATCCGGATCCTTCTCGGCTGTAACAGCCTTACCGCGAGGATAGATCCACAGCACCACAAGCAGTCCGTGCTCATGAGCCTGCGCGATAAGCTGGCCGGCCTCCGCCATCATGGTGGATTCATATTCGCTACCAAGATAGATAGTGTAGCCAAGACCAACGACGTTCACGCCGTTGTCGCGAAGCTGAAGAACCGCCTCGAGATCGGTGAGCTGCGGAGAATAAGGATCCTCCTGGCTGGTGCCGACGAGATTGGTCTTCGAGTTCATCTTGATGAGATAGTTGATGTCAGGATAATCGGCTGCATACTGTGCAACAAGTCCGCGCTGACCTGCAAGAACGCCGATGACGCCTTCCTTGCCGATCTGGAAAAGATGCTCCGGCTTCGCGTCGGCCTCATCGATTCCCTCGCCATAGAAATCCTTGTTCATATGCTCGACCTTTTGGTCGCATGCAAAGAGCATCAAACGGCCCGTGTCACGCGTGGCCTTGAGATAGTTGTCTACGTAAGTGTCGCGCATATCCGCAGGTACATCCATAGGAACGCGCACATCATTAGCTGTGATCTTTGGCATTTTCGCCCTCCGATTCATCTGGGTTCTTAAATCGTAGATTTTCTGATTATATCAGGCGCAAGTTGGGCCGGTTCATTTTGTTGTTTGTTTGTGAAGAAGCCGCCGCCGGCTGGGGCGACGGCATTTCAAGCGGTCTGTCGGTCCGTCGATCTGTCGGTCTGTTGCTCCGATCAGCGTTTTGCTGGTTGCCCTAAATCGGTAAAATTGTAGGCCCGAACTACAGATTCACGCAGTGGTTCTTCGTCCCATCCGCAAGGTAGTCCATGACCTCCTGCACCGCCATGATCGCGCAATTGTCTTCAGCCTCGGCGGTCGACGCACCAAGATGCGGAAGGACGATCGCGCGCTCCATTTTCACGACGGCAGGATTTGCGAAATCGGTTACATAACGGGACACCTTGCCGCTCTCAAGTGCTTTCGCCATTGCCTCGTCGTCAACAAGCACATCGCGAGAGAAGTTCAGGAACACAACGCCATCGCGCATCTTGTCGATAGCGGCCGCGTCGATCATGCCGCGCGTGGAATCGGTTGCTGGCACGTGGATGGTGATGAAATCGCTTCCCGCGAAAAGTTCGTCGAGGTCAGAGGTGAATTTCATGTCCGCAGAAATCCCTGCTGCGCGATCAGCATCGAGGAACGGGTCGTAGCCGATGACGCTCATTCCGAGCGCTTCGGCAGCATTCACGACAAGCTTACCGATGGCACCAAGGCCGATCACGCCGAGCGTTTTACCCGAGATCTCACCGCCTGCAAACGCCTTTTTCGCCTTCTCAGCTGACTTGCCGACGTTTTCGTCATCGGCGTTGCTCTTTACCCACTCGATGCCGCCGACGATATCGCGCGATGCAAGAAGCATGCCTGCAAGTACGAGTTCCTTGACCGCGTTGGCGTTGGCGCCCGGCGTGTTGAATACCGCGATGTCGGCCTCGGCCAGCTTCTCGAGCGGGATGTTGTTCACACCCGCGCCGGCACGCGCGACCGCTTTGAGATTTGCCGGGATGTCCATCTCGTGCATGTTCGCCGAACGCACGAGGATGACATCCGCCTCCTCGACGTTGTCTGTGAGCTCGTACTCATCGGTCAGCAGCGCCAGACCTTTGTCAGAGATGTTGTTCAAGCAGTGAACTTTGTACATTGTTATTCCTTTCGGTATTTTTGTATGGAGACAGTTTAGTACAACTCTGGTTGGCACCGAGGACGATGGTGCCAAGCGTACCGGCTGTGGCTAGAGAGGATTCCTTTCTTTTATGTATGATGTGTGCAACCGTGTTCCCTTGAGACGCATCTTTGTTTTGCACAGACGATTCGGCGCACAATATCAAGCACACTGCGAATCACAGGTGTCGAGGCGTTGCACAAGCAACTTGAAAAAGAGAGCTGTGCGAAGGGGTAATCATGAAATGGCCGCGATTGCCTGACCTAGAAGAGTCGTAACCTACAACCCGTATTCCTCGTAAAGCTGGTTACAGAAGGCCTCATCTGTTGTGGAGCGTTTGAGATCATCGATGCGATCATCGGCAAGGAGCTTGTCTATGAGGGCTTTATTGCGGGCTTCGCCTTCACGCAGACCTTCGGCAAGACCGATCTCGATACCTTCTTGCCTTGCAGCACGAAGTTCGACACGGTGACTATGTTCTACTGTCATGAAACCCATAGCATTCCGCCTCCACTCTGAATCGGAGTTGTTGCGATCGACCTCATCTGATATGGCTTGCGTTAGCGAATCTTGCCCTACCTTGCTGCTTTGGATGTATTGTAGCAAGTTGGAGCGCGCTTTGTCAGTGTCTTTATTCCACGCCTTCGCATTCAGAATAAGCCAGTGGGAATCGTTGTGGACAACTACATCGGGGGTTTCCACACAGGTGCGCTCTAAGGTGTAGATGGGGATGTTGAAACCATATGGGTCATACGAGCAGATGAAGATTACATAGCTCTCAAGAAGCATGTCGTAGGTCTCTCCACGATCAAGAAGAGTACTGTCCAAACTCGATTGATAGTAGCGTATCCTTTTGCCGAGAAACGGCTCAATCGTGGTCTGCATCTCGATGTCAAATACCTTGTCAGAGGCCTTGAGATACACATCAAGACGCACTCCTTTGGCATCGTTGTAAGCGCTCATCTCTTGCTCAGTGTTCAAGTATTCGATGTGGTCTATCTCGATGTTTAATATGACCTCAAGCACTTGCTTGCAAAGCTCCTCATTTCTCATGACACGCCCAAACATCGGCGCATCTTTGAATTCCAACATCCCATCTTTCATAGTTGGCTCCTTTTGTTGCAGATGGATCTTCTACAACAAGAGTCTGATGCAACCATCTGACAGAAACATTGCAGATATCTTGCATGGAATAGGGTGTATTTCTTGCATAGATTCAACATTGTTGTGCACAAGATATGACACATTTTCAAGTGAAAGCTGATGCGGATCCTGTATGAGTCTTGCAGAAAGCTTGCATTCGTACTCGCAGATGCGCGCATCAAGATCGGATGCGCGCCTACGATGTTCTCATTTCTTGGTACCCACAAAAGCAGTGCCACAGGTCAACCGTAGATGCGCATGCGCCCTCCAAGCGCACGTTTTGTATCCCGAAGAGACGGAGACGATTGCATATTCTAAGAAACGCGAAAGCGTTGCATTGAAAGGAGCAAGGAAGAAAGCGAGAGCTTTCGAACGCAGCGATACCACTTTGTGTTTCGGTTGGATCAGGTGCCTGCCTGTACGACTTGCAAAACCTACCTAATACTCATGAACGGCAGAGAGTTATTGCAACGCCATATCGGAAGTACCGTTCGTTTATGCCTACAACCCATATTCCTTGTAGAGTTCGCTGCAGAAGGCCTCATCTGTTGTGGAGCGTTTGAGGTCATCTAGGCGGTTATCGGCGAGGAGTTTGTCGATAAGGGCGTTTTTACGGGCTTCGCCTTCAGCGACGCCTTCGGCGCGACCGCGAGCCTCCCCTTCAGCACAACCACGAGCGAAACCTTTTTGCTCTGCATGGGAGATCTGTCCTTTGTAATGCATTTCATATGTCATAAATCCCATGACGTCTCGCCTCCATTTAGAATCGGAATTGCTACGCTTGACCTCACTTGATATAGCCTGTGTGAGCCAGTCTTGTCCGACTTTGCTGCTTTGGATGTATTTTAGCAGGGCAGAGCGCGCCTTGTCAGTGTCTTTTGCCCATGCATTAGCATTGAGGATAAGCCAGTGAGCCTCATCAAAGTTATCCACAATATCATGTTCGATACACCGTCTCTCTATTGTGTATAAAGGGATATCACAATCAAAGGGATCTTTGGTGCAGATGAAGATGATGTAGCTCTCGACAAGCTTCGTGTAGTCTTCTCCCTTATTAAGAAGAGAAGAATCTATAGCAGATTGATAGTAGCGCATGCGCTTTCCGTAAGGAGTGTCAGTCGTTTGCATCTCGATATCAAACACCTTATCTGATGATTTGAGATACACATCAAGGCGTACTCCTCTAGCATCGTTGTAGGCAGAGACTTCCTGTTCAGTGTTGAGGTATTCGATGTGATCTATCTCGATGTTCAAGATGACCTCGAGCACTTGCTTGCAAAGCTCCTCATTTCTCATCACTCGCCCGAACATCGGTGCATCTTTGAATTCCAACATTCCATCTTTCATGGTTGGCTCCTTTTGTTGCAGATATACCTTCTACAACAAGAGTCTGATGCAACCATCTGACAGAAACATTGCAGATAGCTTGTATAAGATGACATATAAACCTTGCATGAAATCAATATGGTTGCACATAAAACCTTGTGCATTCGCGCACAAGATATGACACATTTTCAAGTGAAAACCTTGTATAGACCTTATATGGATCTGACACAGACCTTGCAACGATTGAACTGGGTTTTCAATCCTCTGTCATTCAGAGGACTATCGCGCGCATGCGCTTTCCATGCGCACATATGAAGTTCGTCTGTTCTGTCTCTTTGTTTCAAGAAATGATTGCCGAGGTGCTTACAAAGCGAGTTCCGCAGGCGTAAGCCGAGGACTGTTTGAGCGACTAAGTATCTCGGCAATCATTTCATCAATGCCTGCAATTGTGCGCATCAAGATCGGATGCGCACCTACGGTCAACCTGCATCATTGCCTTTCGAGTCGATTTGAGCGTGAGCTTAGAAACGTCCCAAACCGCACAAAAAGAAGGCCCGGAGGCCTTCTTTTGAACTATGCAACAGTTGTATTGCTCGATACTTATTTCGCCGGCTTCAGATCAGCCGGAGCGCCGTTGTTCGATCCAATGACGCCCTTCTTTGCAAGGTCTGCAATCTGGTCATCGGTGTAACCGAGGCTCTTCAGGATCTCCTCGTTATTCTCGCCCAACTTCGGAGCACGCTTGTAATCAGGCGTAAAGTTGCTGAATGTGCAAGGAATACCGATTGTCTTGAAATCGCCGCGGGCATCTCCCTGGTCGATCGTAACAATAGTGCCATCGCTGTTAAGATCGGGATCGCTCTCAAGCTCGTGCCAGTCAAGCACCGGGCCAACCGGAACGCCCTTCGCGCCAAGCTCCTTCGTCAGCGTATATTTATCGTATTGCATCGTGTACTCTTCGACGCGCTTGTAAACTTCCTTCTTATGCTCGTCGCGAGCCTGCGCTGTATTGAAATTCGGGTCTGTCAGCCAATCTTGGAAACCCATAGCGTTGCAGAACTGCTCAAAACCGCGCTCGGACTGCTGAATAACGATGTAGACGTACGCGTTCGGATCCGTCTCCCAGCCCTTCGCACGATAGCACCAACCGAGAACCAAGCCGCCCTCGGCGTTCGCAGCACGCGGAATTGCCTTTCCCCACTTGTATCCCGGATAGCAGTCATAGTACGCCAGCTGCCCGAGATGATCGAGAATAAGTTGGTCGCGGAGCTTAATGCGGCAAAGATTGAGAACCGCGTTTTGCATGGACTGATAAACATAGCAGCCTTCGCCTGTATGTTCGCGCTGAATGAGCGCCGAGAGAATGCCGATCAGCATATGCATACCGGTGTTGGAATCACCAAGTGCCGCGCCAGACTGGGTTGGAACATTTTTCTCGCCATCATACCAACCGGTGGTTGACGCTGCGCCTCCTGCGCACTGCGCAACCGGCTCGAATGCCTTCACATGCTCAAAACGACTGCCCTGGTTGAAGCCCTTCAGCGACGCCATGATGCACTTCGGATTGATCTTGTGAACGGCATCCCAACCGAAACCGAGCTTCTCAACATCACCCGGCCCGATGTTCTCGATGAAAACATCGGCATCTTTGAGAAGCGCCGTGAGAATCTTCGCGCCCTCGGGATCCTTCATGTCAAGCGTGATTGACTTTTTGTTGGCATTAAGCTGAAGAAAGTACAGGGAATACGAGCCATCAACGTCGTTCATCTCATTACGAGTAGGGTCGCCGCCCTTGACCTTCTCGAGCTTGATGACCTCTGCCCCCATCCACGCCATCATCTGCGTGCATGAAGGGCCGGATTGAACCTGCGTCCAGTCGATGACTTTGATGCCGGCAAGTGGAGCGGTGTTTTGATCAGTCATTGTTTTCACCAGATCCTTTCAAATTATCGTGAATCTGATTCAACTATATTTGTTCGAACCAACAAGGATCGAGAAGCAACGCGTTTGACACGCAGGCGTTTCCATTTTGAACGCTTGCAGTTGAATTGGGGCGCCGGCTAAGTCGCGCATCTCAAATAGCCGCGCGAAAAATGCTATCTTCCCGCTACCAAGGGTCTTTCTGATCAAGATCGTCGAGGGAAGGAAGGTTGCGCCCGGTTTTCTTCTCTATAGTGTTGATTATCTTGTTGTAGAACAAAAGAGCCAGTCCTGAGATGGCTGCAAGGATCAAAAAGATGACAATGCTCTCCCAAATTCGACCTTCTACCAGCCCGTCTGCAGCGTAGGTGGACACGACGATCCCCGGAATGCGCGCGGTATTCGTCAGCGCGAGGAACGTTCCAAGACGCATATGCGACAGCGGCGTGATGTAGGTGAAGACGTCTTTCGGCATTCCAGGAATGAGAAAGAGCACGAAAACTATGATGTTGAATTTCTGTGACGATTCGAATTTGCGCAGCTTATCCATGTATTTTTTCGGCACCATGGCCTGCACAAACGGCGCTCCGAGTTTGTGAACCAGCATGAAAACGAAGGCGCTCGAGATTATGCATCCGATAAGAATGATCAGCGCGCCCCACCACGGACCGTAGATGATTCCGGCGGCCATCTGCACCACCTCGCCCGGGATAAATGCCACCACGATCTGCAGAAATTGGAACGCGAGCAGAATGAACACACCACCGATGCCGGCATCGCGCACTCGCGTTGTGACACGCTCAAGACCGCCTTCCTCGAAAACTTCCGAGATATAGGGCCAGATCAGCGCGATCACGACTCCCATCAGAACAAAGAACACAATGAGACCGACGAATTTGTAGATCGTCGCCTGATCTATTTTGCGCGACTCCATATGATCATCCTTATTATTCATGTAACTATTTTAGTATCCGATCAAAACACAGCAGGTTATTCGAAAAGACAGCGATCAGCGGCAGATCAAGAGTCATCGGATTCCTGATCTTGCATGGCGGATTTGAAATTATCCTTGAACTTCCCGAACATTCCCTGCGTGCGAGCAATCTGCCTGCCGGTGACATAGGCTCCTTTATTCACGGCTTTGCCAGCAGCCTTCGTCGCCTGTTTCACTTTCGGCTTTACCTTTTCGGCGCTCTTTTTCGCCTTGTCGGCCACAACAGCAGTGGCTGTACCAGCCTTTTCAGCGATCCCGCCCTCGACCGTCATGTTTTTCACGGCATCGCTGACCATGATCGCGCCGAGTGATTCAGGGTCGTCATCGTCAGTTATGTAAAGTTGCACGCCTTTGCCGCGACGGAAACCAATGATGTCCTTCGCAGGAATTTTGAGATGGCCAAGCAACGCATTGGCTGTGGCACCGCTATCTACATCAAGCGAGATGATCTTGCCGGTTTCGGCGTCGTAGTTGACGTTTCCGACAAGACCAAATGAGGTGCCGTCGCGCGTGAGAACGGGAAGGCCAACCCAGAGCACGCAATCGTCGAGATTGATTCCGAGCGCCTTACAAGCGCTGCGGTCGGTCGCGCCGGGCTCATCTTTAACAACGATATCGCCATCGTAGATGTCAAAGCCATTGAAAGCTACGAAAGTATCCTGTCGATGAAACATCAATGCAACATCCGGGCGTTTCACAAGAAATCCCACGCACCGAAGGTCTTTCGGGTGAAAGACCCATGAGCGGATGCGTCCGAGTTTTTTTACTGCATCTGGGTCATTTTTGCGTGGACGGCTGAACCAGATCTTGCGATTGTAGAGGTCTTTCGTGTGGACAATGCCGTCATCTGCGCCTGTGATAGGCGTGTCGAGCGCCTCGACTTTGCTGTCTGCATCAGCGGTATCAAGCATTTCATCACACGATTTATGTGACATTTCGTTTGTCGTCATTCTAAGAAAGTCCGTGTTTCGTCATCGATTCCTATGTTTTCTATGAGTCATAAGTTTAGCGGATATGAACTGCTGTGCCAGCGCTGACCAAAAGACTTACGGAGTTGTAATGTGAAAGTGAGAAAACTAAGGGCAACCTTAAGACTGGTGCCTTGTTGTAAGAAACGTGCGCATCAAGGGCGGATGCGCACCTACGAAGTTCGCAGATCAGAGCCTTCCCATGCGCACCTACGAAGTTCGCAGGTCAGAGTGCTCCTATACACGCCTATGATGTCCGCATTTCAGGCTCATCGCGTTGGCAGACTTACAGTTTGGCCACAGAAACAACAACGACCGAGCTGCCAAAGCAGCCCGGTCGTCACAAACATAGATTCAGTAAGAATTGCGCTGTGCGAAAACTAGTTGCCCGGGGTAACGATCACGTCGTAAGAAGCAAAGCCCATGTTGCCCGGAACGGCGATCGTCCAAGTTGAAGTTGCAACATTGGAAGCCTGAGCTGCCGCTTCAGCTGCTGCTGCATCGGCTGCCGCTGCTTCCTCAGCGGAAACTTCCTGATCCTCAGAAGGCTCGATCGGGTTGCCTTCCTCATCAAGCTGCGGAGTAGCGGGGGTACCCATAGCGATCATAGATGCATCGAGCATGATCGAATTCGAAGAACCGCCACCAATGATCTCGCCAGCCTCGTTCTTGAACAGAACAACAACACGAGCTGTAGCGCGCATGTCTAGCATGCTGGCTGCGCTGTCAGACGAAGAGGAATCGTTGCCAAAATCGATGGAGATCTTGCCTGTGATCTGCTCGGTTCCGTCGATGTTTTCAACCTGCACATCGGAAGTGGTGAACTGACTCTCAACCTCTTCAGGGGTTTCGGTCGTCTTAGTCCAATTGACATGCTCCATCAGCGGGCTGACCTCGAAAGTTGCAAGAGCATTGCCGCCGTTGGGAATGTAGGCCGTTCCAGCCGCTGCAGTCTGCACGCCCGGATATATGGTCTGAATCGTCTCTCCACCGCCGACCAGCATAGATCCGTCTGCGTCGTAGCCCTCGATCGTGAAAGTAACGCCTTCGGCGATGTAGCCCTCGTTAGGGTTATTCACGGTGAAGGCATAATTCACGGTGCCGTCATCCAAAACAGTGAACCCAACGCCTGTGACCTCGATGTCCTGTGCATTGATCGAAGCTGTTGTAAGTTCGGTGGGAGTTTCCTCTTGAGAAGAGCATCCAACAACACCGAGCATTCCAAAAGCCAGCACACCTGCAGCTATCGTTGCTGCGATCTTGTTAGTAAATTTCATGGCTTCCCTCTCAATTCCGTATGAAATTTCATTTCGCTATATGCCTGATTTTATACATTGGTAGATTATACGCGCTAACAGCGGTTATTTCCTGAAAAAGTTACGCAAAGGGTGGGACCGAAATCCCACCCTTGAAATGACATATGAACGGCCTCATACAGCAAAGCTTACTTTGTGGCGTGCTCCACCTTCTTCTCTGCGGTGTCTACTGCCTTTTCAGCCTCGTCTGCAGCCACAGGAATCTCCTCTTTGGCGGCACTTGCAGCATCAGCAGCATTGGCCTTCACCTGAGCAGCGATGCGCTCACGGGCAGCGTCGATCTTTGCGCGAAGCTCTTCGTTCTTGTCAACCGCAGCCTCAGCGCCCTTACCAGCTGCTTCCTGCACCTTGTTGACAACCTCAGAACCCTTATCGGTTGCCTGCTTGATGCCTTCCTGAATGGAGCTGACAGCTTGGCTGCCAAGGTCCTGAGCATCCTTCGCAACCTTCTCGGCCTGCTCGGCCACAATGTTGCGGGTCTCCTCGCCTGAGCGCGGGGTGAGCAGGATTCCGCCGATAGCTCCAGCGATTCCGCCAACGATCATCCACATGAACTTATTCATGATAACCTCCCTTGTAGGTCTGTTCATTCGCCATTTTCTGGCTAGTAATACATTGTATGTTAGCTTATTCGGTTCTCTGCGAATTGGGTCGAAAAATATGCGGGTGAAACTCTTTCGTTGATTTTCGGATAGTTGACCGTGAAGAATCGGCTGTTCGCTAACGAAATGATTGCCGAGATACTTAGTCGCTCAAACAGTCCTCGTCGCTTCGCTCCTGCGGAACTCGCTTTGTAAGCACCTCGGCAATCATTTTCATGAAACAAAAGATCACAGCCCTTACATCCCTTTTCGTATTTGACGTTTACCCTTGACGCTTCGCGTCAGCGGTCAACTCCTTCATGCATTTATATATATGCTTCCTTACGGAAGCTATTAATAGTTATTGTTCAGAGCAAATCGAAAAGGGATGCTACGGGCTTTGGTGGTCGCTCCCAATAAACAAAAAACATCCTTATCGAAACCTTGCGGCAGGGCACACAGGCCCTACACGCAAGGTTTCGAGCGTCCTTGCGGGTGCAAGGACGCAAGCGATAGATGGTAGCGGCGGGGATGCAAGAACACAATGGTGTTGCGCACATTCGTGCGCTACTTATTAAAGAAAAAGAAAAGACCCCGAGAGGATTAGCCGGGGTCTATCATTTGAAGCTTCTTTCAGATTTTAGTCTTTATCGGCGAGCCGATAGGTGGTTGTTAAGACTAGTCTGAGTTGTTAAGGTTCGCGGGACGCATATTTCTCAAACGGTCACTTCAAGAACTATGCGTCGCGCTTGTGCTGGGAAACACTATCACGAATAATACGCGCACTTCCTTAAATATTCCTGAAACAACTTGAAGTTTGGGATTCTTTTCAGTTTCGTTTAAGGTCAAAGTGCGGGCGTTGAAAGCTACTCTTCCTCAGCGAGACGATATCCGGCACGACGGATCGTTTCGATCTTCGACTTCGAATCGAGATGCGAAAGTTTCTTGCGAAGGAACGAGATGTAGGCCTCGACGTTGTTGTCGCCCGCACTAGATGAGATCCCCCACGCCTTCTCAATCAGCGTCTCTTTAGACACCACTGCGCCGGGATTGCTCATAAGAATCTTCAAGATGCTGAACTCCTTGAAGCTGAGCTGAATCGACTTTTTGCCGCACGTGAGCTCGTAACTCTCGAGATTGAGGTCCAGATCGCCCGCTTTCAGGCGTTCGAACTGCACTTCGCCTTGGCGACGCGTAAGCGCGCGAAGATGCGCCATCAGCTCTGCCGGCGAGAACGGTTTGGTCATATAGTCGTCGGCACCAGAGTCGAATCCGACGATCTTGTCCGCAGTTGCATCGCGCGCCGTGAGCAGCATGACCGGCGTGGAGATGCCCGCACGGCGGATCTCTTTCGTAACCTCGAAACCGTTCATCTTCGGCATCATCACATCGAGGATTATCACGTCATAACGCCCGACTGTGGCGTAATTCAGCCCTTCTTGGCCGTCGTGAACCACGTCGACATCGTAGTCGTTGTCCTTCAGGATCTTCTCGAGAGCTGCCGCCAGCCGCTCGTCGTCTTCCGCGATCAAAATCTGCATGATTCTCCTAACGTTTGCTGTCAGTTTAGCGAAAAATCGCCCGCGTGAAAGCACTATGAGTGCGATTCCATAAAAGAAGGAAAACGCACCGCAAAGCGCCGGAGCGATTCTGCAAATCAAGCCCTGAAGTAGCCGTTATCCGAAGCCGGAGGGCGGCCTACTTGCTAAGCAGAGGAAGCGCCACCGTGAAAACGGTGCCTTCCTTCTCGGTGCTTGTTACCGTGATATCGCCGTCGTGTTCGCGCGCGATCTCGCGACCGATCGCCAGCCCGAGCCCATATCCGCCCTTACCGCTGGTGCGCGCCTTGTCCGCACGATAGAAACGGTCGAACAGATGCGGAAGATCCTCTTCCGAGATAGGAGCCCCTTCGTTTTGCACCTTGAGCACGATGCACTCGTTTTTCGACACACTTTTCGTACGACCAGCAGCGTTTTTGCTATGCCGCCCCATGCGCGATGCGCGACCAGTGCGCGATTTCGATCCGGGCGCCGCATCCTTGGAAGCGAACGACCCGGAGCCTTTTAGCGTCGATGCTGCGGCGGTTGTGAGCGAGATGGTCACCGATCCGTCATCGGGCGTGTATTTGCAGGCGTTGTCGATCAGCGTTGAGACCATCCGCCCTAGTCGCTCGGCGTCCCCGTTCACGTGAAGCCCTTGCTCGATTTTGCCTTCCATATCGATCCCGCGTTCGAAGGCTACAGATTCAAACTGTAGCACCTCGCCTTCGACAAGGTCCGAAAAATCGATATCGACATGGTCTTGCGATTCCGCAGCGACCTCAACCGGCTTGTCTTCCTTAGGACGCGCCAAACTGAGCATCTCGTTCACCAAAAGCTGCATGCGTGTGGCCTCGGTTTGCGTGCTCTCGATCCACTGCATCTGGTCCTCGACCGTGCTTTCCGGCTGAGATTCGAGAATTGACATGTTCGCCAAAATCACCGTGAGCGGAGTCTTGAGCTCATGTGACGCGTCGGCGGTGAATTGCTGCTGTTGCTTCATGCTTTGCGCCACGGGGCGGAGCGCCCAGCGCGAGAAGAAGAGGTTGATCAGGAAAAATAGCGCGAGCGCAGCGATCCCGACACCTGTGAGCATCATGGCGAGATCCTTCCATGAATGCGTGCTGCTGGCGTCGGCGTACGCTACGATTAGGCCGTCTGATATCGGCATGCGCTGATAACACAGGTCGAATTCGGGCAAGCTGCCGTAGTTTTTGTCGGATTTCTCAACGATGGTGTTCGCGCGCAAAAGAACGCTCTCGTTGATCGAGGCAATCGAGAAATCGGGGATGGTGGTGTAGAAGCCTTGATCGCTGATGCGATAGACCGCCACGAGAATGGTGGGTGATGGGCTTTGGGTGGCGCCTCCCGCTATCGTACCGATGCTTGGAGCAGGGACGATGGACTCGTTCGGAGCGGAAGGCGTAAAAGTTGTCTCGTCGTAAATGATTGCTCCTACAGAAGTCGATGCCGTGGTACGTCCGGAGTTGGCGTTTTCGGCATCGGCGGTCTTGTCCGAGGTTGCCGCGGTTGCAGCGTCTTCGCCCGAATTCGCGTTCGAGTTCGCGCTCAAGTTCGCATTGGCAGCCGAGCCGGCCTCATCACCATCATCGATCGGAGATGGCGTCTGGAGGTTGATCGAACGCACGTCTTCAATCTGCTCGATCATCGAACTTGCGACGCGCGCCAGCACCGTGTTGAGCTGGCCATATACGGAATTCACACTGCTCGCGTAGTTCAGGTAGCACACCACGCCGAATGTGGTGGCCAAAACGAGCACGGCCATCATCATATTGATCAAAATGAATTTGATCCTAAGACGCTTGAGCATAGGAGTCCTTTTCTGTACGAAAAATCCGAAAGATTGCTCGAATCGATGCTACCACTAAAATGACCCAACAGGGCCGATGGGGCCGCCCTATTGGGTCGTGTTCGTGAAGATACATAAAAGTTGCTCCCGTTGCCACATTGCGCAGCGTACTACGCGACAACGAAGAGCAACTTCCGGTAAAACCATTTTCAAAGATACGCGAAATCGCTCTGGACCTCAGGCTTTACGCTTCAGGCCTGAATATCGCCTTAGATATCGCTGTATCCGAACTGCTTGTTGCCCTCGAAAACCTGAAGAGCGTCGTCAACGCTGTAATCAGCCAAAGTGATGGCACTGATCGCCTTGGTAAGACGGGTGGCCTCATCCAACGAGCGCTGATGAATGTTACGACCTGTGGCGTTTCCGCAAGCTCCGCCGACATGAATCTGATCGTAGAGC
>CAJUSF010000068.1 GCA_910588945.1 uncultured Eggerthellaceae bacterium
CTCAAGCTCGGCTACGAGCTTCTTGTTCTTCTCAGACCACTTGCTGTTGAGCCTACGTTGAGAGAAGTACTTGCGATAAGAGACGTCGTCGATCTTCTGCATCTGCCCGTCGATCCAGCCAAAGCAGAGCGCTTCTTCCAGAGCTTCGGAGGCTTTGAGGGTCTTGGGGCCTCCGGCTTTGCTGAAGATGAGCCAGACACCATCGTCGGAAGATGCATTGCCTTGCAACCATTTTCTGAATTCGCTCCTCTCAGCAAATTGCAAATCCTCGCTCATGCTTGCCTCCTGCCTACAACACAATACGCCCTTCCACCCATGACAGGCTGGATCTGAACTGTAAAGCCCGCAATCTCCGCAGCTGAAACAACCTCTTGTTCTGTGCGCATCCTATAGCCGAACTGGGTGTGAGAGTAGGATTCGAGGGCTCGGTTCGTGTAATGAGTGCCGATGAAGATGCCCTCAGGTTTGAGCACGCGAGCGATCTCCTCGAAACCCGATGTCAGATCTTCCCAAAAGTACAGCGTGTTGATGGTCAGCGCCTTGTCGACCGTCGCGTCTTCGAGCGGCATGTCATCAACCGGGCAGCGAAGGAACTCCACGTTCGTTCCCACAAGCCGACGTTTCGCGATCTCAAGCGCATCTTCCGAGATGTCGGTTCCTATCAAACGGCAATCACACGCATGGGCGATCCGCTCTAACATGATCCCGTTGCCACAGCCTATATCAAGTATGGTGTCGTCGTTTCGAGGACGAAGGAGCCTCTCTGTCGCTTCGTACATCTGCGCGTTCTGACGGTTCATGACGGCCATCACGATGCGCCCACCTATCCCACGGGGGTTGGCGAACTGCTTGGCAATGTACTCGTTGATGGGCATCCTATTCTTTCCTCGTTTCGCTGAGACAAATTGCCCAGTAGCTCTGAACGGGTATTTCTTCGTGAAAACGGCTAGTCGGTAGTTTTGGAGTCCTTGACCGCGTTGGTCATCGCGCGAAGAGACGCAAGCGCGTCTTGCCAACTGACGGACTCAGCGAAAGGATTTGCCGCCTGATACCGGCTCCAATGCCCCTCCATCATATCGCTTCCCTCAAGCAAGCCGATCACCTCGTCGCTCCGGTCAAGCGACACCGTGCTTTCTCGAACCGCCATGGTCGCATCGAGAGCATCCCCTAGGAGGGCGAAGTCGATGTCACGGCTCGATTCCGTCAGGGCGTAGATGTCGTAGAAGTCGCGCATCCTCGTCGTCTGGAGCGCGAGCGAGAGGATGGTCTCCAGCTTCTCGGCCAGCGCGGTCTCGGTGTTGTACGATCGAAGCGGAATGCTCCTGTCCTCGAACAGCAGCTTGTAGTCGTACTCGATCGCATCGGGCGTGATGGCGTCGCCTGTGGAGATGTCGATCTTGAAGGTCGTCTTCGTCTTCTCGATGGACGCGCTCACGTTGACGCGCACGCCACCGTATTCAGAGTCCTCCATGATCTCCTGAGGCTCCCCGAGCTCGAATGCGAAGCCGTCGCCGATGTCGATAGAGGCGACCTCGGCAAGGATGCGAGAGACGTTGTCCAGGCTCATGTCTTGCCTGCGCATCGTGGCATCGATGTCTCGCGTTGTGCGCTCGTCCACCCCGATGAGAGACGACACGAGCATGCCGCCCTTGATGATAAAGTCGTCGCTGTAGTCAGAGACGGACAGCCTCTCAAGCAGGCGCTCCATGGCGTAGTGCCGGAGCAGTATCTGCGACTTGGCGCTATCGCCCTCGGCGCGGTTTCGGATGAGGTCCTTGATCCTTCTTGCACCGGTTATCATAGCGCCACCTCCATAACCTCAAAGACACGAGACTCCATGTTCATCGCACGAGCGTAGGACGACAGGCGAGCGAGGTCCTTATCCTTGGAACGTGTGTAGTCGCGGATCGCCTGCCTGAATACCGCAGAGTCGACGGTTGCTCGCTTGCGGATGAGGTCGCAGATGGTGCGCTCCTTGTCGTATGCCCGCACCTTGATGCCGCCCGGCGTCTCCACCTCCGTGAGCCCGAGCTCATACCACTCCGGCTTCACGTAGTAGATGCGCACGCCCTGATCCCTCAAGGAACCAGCGTTGTAGTTGGAATCCACGGTGACAGAAATCGGCATCGGTTCCCGGTCGGTCAGGTCATGGAGATAGAGTGCCGAACCGTGCGAAAATACGGCCTTCGGGAAGCGCTTCTGGAGGAGCGCCATCTCGTCCGGAAAGACATCCGGGTAGATGTAGACCCCGCGCGACGTCCGCTCAAGACCGCGCCTGCGGACATAGTCTGAGAAGGCAGGCCGCGTGGCTCCCGCCTCCTGCGCCTCTGCCGAAGTGATGATCCCCGCGTTGTTTTCGAGGATGGCGTCGAGTGTCTTGTCGTATCTAGTAATCATTTTACAATCACGCTGATATTTTATCAAAAACTCAGCATGTTTGTAAACTACTCCCACTCCAAAGTGGACAAGCAAAAAATACGTGTTATACAGGCATTTCTTATCATTTCGCACCGCACAATCCGAGATTTGCAGCTAGTTACAGTATCACTTTGTGGTCACCGAAAAACACCCGCACGATGACGTGATCCGGGAATAAATTATACCGTACCAAATACCCGCTCTAAGCAGGTATTTTATGCCCAGAATAGGAGTGCGCATCGCGGAACCGGCACAAGACCCGTCTCGTTGGCAGGTATTTACTCCTCGGGAATGTGAAAGGAGTAAAAATCGCATGTGGGGATAAATCTCTGAACTGGGCAGGCACAAAACGCTGACCACAAGTGACTACATATTTCGAATCAAAATCGGCATCACGAGCAGGCATCTCGCGACTGCTCTTTTGCGATTGCGCTATAGGTCTTTCAGCATCAGCCATTCGGTCTCATCGGCTCCATCCCCGATGATCTCAAACCCCAGGCGCTGATAGAGTTTCGCAGCCGGGTTTTCCTTCTATACCGAAAGCGATGCCCTGTCGAACCCCCTGCTCCTGAGCTCCTCCAACATGGCGGTCATCAGCGCCGTGCCGATCCCGTTTCCTCGATAAGGTTCGTAAAGCGAAATGGAGAAGGAAGGGGTGCGATCGTCGATATGCCCATACTCGTTGGTCGTGCGGACCCAGCATGCTCCGATGGGGTTGTCGCCAAGCGTCGCAACGAGGCGATATCGTCTTCCCTCGATCCGAACTCCTCGAAGGCCGCTCTGCACATTGGATCGTCATAAATGATCGAGCGAGGAACCTCTCCCACGAAATCCGCAGGCACGAAGATGGCCTCGTAGAGGAATTCTTCCAGCAGAGGATATTCATCTGACCGTAAGTTCCTGATCTCGTATTCAGGAAGACTCGAGCCATTCATCTGTTACTCCAATCGCGTGGACAAATTGTCCACGTAGGTCTGATCTGGTGTTTCTTCTGCAAAACTGAATCAGTGTTGACCAAGTGTATATTGAAGTATACACTATGACCATATTAGAGATTCTGCAGACAGATGAATTTACCAAATGGATGAAGCGGCTTCGGGACGCCGATGCCAGAGCGCGTATCAATGTGCGGATCCGCAGGATCTCGCCCACGGGGAACTTCGGCGATGTGAGGCCCGTCGACGACGGAGTCTACGAGCTACGCATCAACTGCAGACTCGGCTATCGCGTGTACTACTTCCAACGCAGACGGGAGATTGTCTTGCTACTCATCGGCGGGGACAAGTCCTCGCAAGAGAAGGATATCGATAAGGCAAAGAAGTTCGATGCGGAATACGAAGGATAGAGGAAAATGAATACAGCTACGCAATGGGATGCCTCAGAATATCTGGAGACCGAAGAGGATATGGCAGCCTATCTAAACGCCGCACTTGAGGATGGCGATACTGCCGTGATCGCCGCCGCCCTCGGCGACATCGCGCGCGCAAAGGGAATGACCCAACTCTCCAAGGAGACCGGCATCACTCGCGATGGGCTCTACAAGGCGCTTTCACCTACAGGGAATCCTTCATTTGACACGGTGCAAAAAGTCATGAAAGCTTTTGGCTTGAGACTTGACGTAGCTACAGTCTGAAAGGCGAAAGGTTTAGACATTTAACAAAAGTGCAATTCGCTTTATACAATTTGCACATAGAGGAGACTAAATGAATAAAGTTGAAGTCACTAAATGCAATGATTTGATGAGTCGCGTGTTAGCCGGCTCCTCAATAGATGAAGCTGGAGAGGTTTTTGGTAAAAATGATTGTATTGCGCTGCCTTCACCCTACAACGCACAAGAATGTTACTACGCCCAGGAAACAATCGATTTTATTAAGTATTGTAGGGAGTCAGATGATGATTTTTCAATTGACACTCTAGCTGACGGGGATATTGAGAGCCGCACGCTTCATTCTTTTGACATCTTCATGCCCATCTTGTGGATTACTTCAGAATTACTATTGCCTGTTGCAATCAATTTGGTCAGCGATTTTATCCATGACAAAATGAAAGGACGAGAGCATGAAGATGCAAATGTTGAGCTGTCCTTTATTGTGGAACGAAATAATGAGAGGAAAATGCTCCACTACAAAGGGCCGGCTGATGCTTTTAGGGAAGAATTTGAAAAAGTCAACCTGAATGAACTATAAAACGTCATGTTACTGTCATTCCTAGACTATCAAAGAATTCCCGAAGTAGGAGAGATTTGCGACAAGCTTATCTCTCTAAAGAAGCGCATTTTATCGGGAGACGTTGATGATCCCTATATCGAATATAAAAGCATTAAAGATAGGTTCGGATTTATGCGTTAGCCAATAACGATTCAACATTGGCTGATTCACAACGCGTATTCAATGACTATTTTCGTCTTTTTTGCAATCTAGCGAAATTCAAACAGTGTCTTTTAAACAAGGACTATCGAGCTTCCTGGAATTCACTACAGGACTGCATGAATAACGCGGTATTTGTCGGACGCTTTACTCCTGTAGGTCGCCGCTTAGATATCCCTGACGTTATTGAGCTCCTAGAAGATTATGAATGTTTGTATCCGTATTCTCTCTTCTTAAGCTCTGAGTTTGTAATAGCCAAATCACATTGCAGTATTTGCGGCAAATCCATGCAAAGTCCACAATGCCTTCATCGAAGGGGACAACTATATTGTGGAGAAGTTGCTGTTGAAATAGTTGACGAAATCAAAGAATTTCAAGCCGTCAGTCTAGTCGAAAATCCTGAAGATAAAAAGTGTGTAATAGAAAATTTAAACGGAAAGCCTATGTCGTTTGACATGTTAAAGGAATTTCTCGATATGAATTTTCCTTGGCTTCAGCGCTTCTCAATATCGAAGACAACTGAGCGAAGGATTAATCCCGACATCATAATGACAGGTAGAAATAGTCCCTGCACTTGTGGTAGTGGAATAAAGTTTAAGAAATGCTGCGGCAAAGATATGTACTATGACCACGTACATTACATGGTTACTCTTGGTGAACCAGTAAACTTTATAATTCTGTTACGACATTGCCCGTAATGTTTTCCATTCCTATCCATAAGCTTAATGCGCACAAACAATATTTGTGAATTGTTAACTACTTATTCGATTGAATTAATCAGAAACAATACGCTTACTCTCAGGCATTCTTTCATACATCTCTTGCATCTTGCGTGGTTGCGTGAAGAATTGATCGCAAATCATATTAAGAAGAGCGAAAAGATAAATTGCATCGTCCCTATTCTCGTTCAAATCCAGCGTCCCTGGATGAACCGATTCATTTCCGCTAATCCGAATAATATCTAGAGCTCTTATTAAATTGGTATCAATCGACTGATCCTTTAACTTGTTAATGTCTCTATAAATATTACCAGTTGAGTCTTCTTGCAACACTTCTTTCAGTAGAAGCTGTAAAGCCAGCCTCAGCAACGCTGCCGCAGAAATGGGAGATAATCCAACAACCTTTGATGCTTCAATATACCGTTCGCGAATGCTTTCAGGCATATCTGAATTTGGCTCGTCTACGGGACATGAGTAAGGATGCACCATTTCATCCTTATACCAAACAGCGATTTGGTGACAGTTTTCGCATTTTGAAAAATTCCATTCTGAGATTATCTCATCTGAAATACTTCGGCCGTTAAACATAAGATACCTCTCATCTGTTTCTACGTCATATTCTTCATGCGCTGAATGCGCGTGACTATTTCCGTACCATCTTTGCGTAGCGGTCACATCACAATACGGACACGTGAACACTTCCAAAAGTCGTTTAGGTGCAACATGCTTTGGCATAAGTATCCCCTATTCCCACTCAATAGTCGAAAGACCATTTTTTTGTATATAGGAGACTGCTCTTTCCATCTGAAGTTACCTCATCCACCTGCGTCGTTCTGGTCATAGGATTGAATTGAACTCACCCGAATCGGGTCTAAATCAGCCAACAAAACTGAATAAATCGTATTATACCGAATTAACCCCACTAGCTGGGTTTCTTGACGTCTGCGGACATGATGTCAAAGGGTCACATCAAATGGCATCAATCACACCGAAACGACACCAATCACGTCGGATCGCCCCTCATGCTTTCGCGATGATCCCTCTCTCGATCCCTGTCAATCGTTCGATCTGTCGAATAGATAGGCCGATGTCTTTGAGGAGACGCAGCGCTTTGTCTCGCTCTTGTTTCGGCAACCCTACAATGTAATCGGAAAAGTCAGTCCCAAAATATCTCTGAGCGATCGTTCGAGCATCGCTATCGCATATTCGTGGTCGATAGCCATCAATCCTAGCGAACCCATCTTGCTCGTTTATGAGCTGATGAACGTGGTTTGACATGAGCGTTCAAAAGAATGGGGGCGTCATATTCACCCATCATGCGCTTGAGCGTATCCAGATAGTGTCTTTTGTCGTCATCATCCTCGAAGAGGGCTTGGCGACCAAGTCCTCGTTGAGTAACGTGAACGAAGCCGGAAGAAAGCTCGCAGCGGAGTTGACGCATAAATGACCTATCTAACGTAAGAATATGATCGTTAGATTATGCCATTAGATGTGACCCTTTGACATCTAAATGTATTCCCATTTGCCTGCGGCTTGCCTTGCGGCTGTGGCTGGGACCTTGGAATTGTTGGGCTTGTTTCGAGTATCGGCTTTCCCTTTGGATCGGTGGAGTTACAAGAAAGCATTGCTGCAAGGACGGGGCGCTCTTTTCATAGATGCTTGCTTTCTATGAGATGCCGAGTTCCGCTGCAATTGCTACAAGCTCGCTGTAGCGCTTCACACCAAACTTGCGGTACATGTGTGAGAGATGTGACTTCACGGTGCTCTCGCTTATGCAGAGCTCCTGGGAAATCTCCTTGCGATCCATGCCAGAAAGCGCGAGCTTGATCACTTCGAGCTCCCTGCTTGTGAGTTCCACAGCTTGACTCAGCTGGTCTTCTTCACCTTCTCGCAATTGCATGAAATCTTGCCTAAGCAACGACTGCGCAAAGTGACGATTCTTGTAGCTGGGTTTGGCGGTGGTGAGATAGACCATCAGCAGAGAGCGCACCTGGCGGGCTTTCCAGCCAAATATAGCGACGATGTCGTTTTCCTGTGCACGGCTGACGCATAGGTCGATTTCTCGCACCGCACGTGTGCGTTGTCCGCGCTCGAAGTAGATAAGGGCGACCTCCAACATGAGAATCTGTGCAATGAGGTTGTATTCATGGCTGTCAGCGGTTTCGAGTAGGGCGAGCAGGTGCTTCTCCCTTTCTTCCTCGTCGACGATGGAAAGCTCTATGAACTCGCGCACGAGACGGGACTGCGCTGTCATCGCAAGACCCAGCATGTCGAACTCCCTATATGAGGCGAGTGCCTCTTGCACACGCCCTTCGAGCAACATGAGCATCGCGTGGTTTTGGAAGGGCTGCACAGCAGCCATGCGAGGAATAAAGCTCAATGACATCTTGACCAAGCTCATGCTCTCTCTAAGGATGGCGTCTGCCTTGTCTATGTCTCCAACAGAGACATAGGTCCAGGCTCGGGCAGTACACCAATCTAGGAACATATCGACGTTGCTGCGCTTGGAAATGAGTGAGATCGCCTTTGCGAGGCGTTGCTCGCGCTCCATGTTGTTGTTGCTCAAAACATCGATCAAGACTTCGAGCGAGCATGCGGCACCGCAGGTCACGTAATCCGGTGCATAGCTCGTTTGAATTTGACGGCACATTTGAGCGGCGTGCTTGAGGTTTCCTTGCTCGAAGTACAAGAACGCCATCGAGTAACTGTTGATTGACGAGAGGAAGGGGAAAGACCCGTCGCTTGTCAACGAGGCGAATTCCAGGTGGCACTCGAGACTCTCCTGGAATTTGCCCTGCTGGTCGAGGGCTTCCGAACGGCAATTGGCGAGTATGACCTTGAGCGGGATGAAGTCCTTGCCTGCAAGGCGGCTCTCCATTTGGTGGGCTTTCTCGATGCCGTCGTCGAACTTGCTGGCGAGGCAGAGCTCTTTGACCTTGATGACCTCGAGCGATAAGCGCAACCTCTCGTCGACGAGCTCATCGGGAAGCTCGTGCAGGGGTTTGAGCCAGAAGTCGAGCTCGTCGAGCTGCGCGCTGTAGGCATAGGCCCATGCCGCCAGTAGGTAAAAACAGGGGCTGAGTTCCTTGATATCGAGATTACGACGGAACATGGTTATGCTCATGAGCTCTGCCGTTGTCATGTTTGGGTAGGCGACGCGTACGAGGTTGAAGATGTCCTCGCGCTCGCTTGCGAGAATCTTATGCTTGGCGGCAGCGGTTGCCAGTCCATTCCTGAGACACCAGCGCGAAGCGCGGGCGTTTAGCAGGCGCTGCTCGTGCGAGGAGAGGATTTGGGCTTTCTTCATGACCCACTGCGAGAACAGGGGATGGAGCTCATATTCGCCTGAATTTGCGTCGATGAGGAAGAAGAACGCGTTGCGCCTGTGCAGACTGCTGATCGCGGTGTCGACATCGACATCCCCAAGCGTGTAGCCGGCGACCCTGGTGGAGATCATGCCAAGAGATGCCGTCTTGAGGAGGAAGTCCTTCTCTTCTTGGGACAAACCAGAGAAGACCTCGAACTCGAAGAACTCGTTGAGGCGGGGATCGGTACCCGACAAATTGGCGACAGCCTCTTTGAATGACACACCCGTATCGACGCTGTCCATGACGATAGCCGTGCCGGCTGGCCAGCCTTGCGTTTTGTCATGGAGAAGACTCAAGTCCGGCTCCTCCACTTGCTCGACTCCGGCGTCAAGAAGGTATTCGAGCATCTCTTGTTTTGTAAGCGCAAGCATGCTGTAGTCGATGTTGATCGAGACGTCTGGGATGGTAAAGCCGGGGAAGCTGTGCTTGGTGAAGGCGACACGTGACGACAGGATGATATGGACGTTTCCAGAGAGCGCCAACATGAGCGTCAGGAGCTCTTCGAGCGTCTCGAAGCCGTAGATGACGTCAAGCCCTTCTATAACGATGAACAAGCCGCCGCACTTGCGTGCGCTGAGACTCATCTCGTTGGCCATTGTGAGGATGGCTTCGTTTCTTGCCATGGATTGGACCGCACCGAGACTTTTCTCGAAATCGAGACCCAGGGCTGTGCAGATTGCATAGTGGAAGTTGAGCCAGAAGCACTTCGAGTCGCGATCGCGGCGGTCGATGGTGAACCATGCTGCTTTTTCTCCAGCATTTGTGAGGCTGTAGAACCAGTCCGCGAGAGCGGTTGTCTTGCCATAGCCTGCAGGAGCGTTGAGGAACGTGAAGCGTTGGCGTCGAGAGCGGTCGAGCAGGTGCATAATGCGCTCTCTTGGCTTGCCCCAGAGACGCTGCGCCGGTGGCATGGATTTGGCAACAATGGGGATGTTGTTTGTTGTGAGATGACCTGCAGTGCTCTCCATTGCCCCTCCTTGTGTGGAAGCTTCTTTGTGCCGGCTAGATGACTTGTCGCCGGTTGCACTATGCCAATGCTCGGCAAACCGGCCTATCTGCGGCTACCAGACATGCTGTAGCTCCAGCGCGGCTTTGGCGAGAATCATATCACGAACACATGTTCCGCTAGTCTTGTTTTCAAGCTTCTTGAGAAGCTATTCTCGCAACGTCAGCTTGATTCGGACAGCATGGGTGGGGCAGTTTTGCAGGCACAGTCCGCATCCGGCGCAAAGCATGTGGTCTGTGACGTGCGAGTAAGGGCCGTGCTCGTCGCGGGCGGGTTCGAGTACGTGCTTTTGCGGGCAAAGGCGCACGCACTTCATGCAGCCGATACAGTAGTCCCTGTCGATGTAAACAGAGGGCTTGTTTCTCACAAAGCCCGCTGGCGGACCATAGACCATGGGTGCCTCCATCTGTGCTAGTCGAGAAAAGTTTGAAACGCAAAAGAGGAGGGGCAGCTGCAATTGCCCCTCCTGCTTGCGGAATTTCTGCCGCCTTATCTAGGAAAAGAAAATCGATAAAGTTGGCAATTACAACGTTGGAATCTTACTTGCCGTTGAGCTCCCAGCAGCCGATCTCCTTGTAGGCACGGTCCCAGACGGTCTCGGCATCGGGGTTGTCGTAGTACTCGATGGGCACGTTCTCGTCAGACTGATCGGCCGGGTCGATGCAGGGGTAGACCTTGCACAGCAGGCCGCGTGCGTTCCAAGTTGCGGTCATCTTGTCGGCGAGCTCGGGGTCGTCGTCGATGAGCACATTTGCGGCGCAATCGAACACGCCTTGGCTCCACGGCTCCTCGGCGGGAAGCTCCGGGTACCACCATGAAGGCGGAACCTGAACCATGCCCTCGGGGACGTCCCAGCCCACATGAGCCTTCTGGCGGATGCGTCCCATGCGCGTCTCGATCCAGATCCAGTCCCCTTCGCGAATGTGCAGCTTACGAGCATCGTTGATGTGCATCCAAGTCATTGGCCAGGGGACGACCGAGCGAGTACCGTGACCGGGCGTGCGCATCTCGGAGTGGTACAACGGGCTGATGCGGCCGGAGGTGGTCAGGCGCAGCGGGTACTCCTTGGCCAGCTCGGGGTTGCCCAGCGGAGTCTCGGGCTCGGTGTAGACAGGAATGGGATCATAGCCGAGCTCCTCGAGGACGGAGGAGAAGATCTCAGCCTTACGGGAGGGAGTTGCGAAGCCGCGCAGCTGACCGTTGGCAAGGGGCTTTGCGTACTTGTAGAAGTCCGTGCCGTAGGGGAAGTAGTTGCCGAGGTTGGTCGCTTTCTCGCGATTCATGTCGGGCACGCGCTCGAGGCGGTATTCGATGAGGTCCTCGTAGGTCTCCCAGGGCCAGTACTCCTTCTGGCCGCATGCGATGCCGAGTGCCCTGAAGAAGTCGAAGTCCATGTGGCGGTCGTAGAGGGGCTCGACGCCGCGGTCTCCGGTAACGATGAAGTCGTTGGAGTCCTCAGAGGTGGTGCAGCAGGGGCGCTCCATCCAGTCGGCTGCGGGGATGATGTAGTCGGCGAGAGCTGCAGTCGGGGTCTTCCAGTAGTCGACGACGACGAGGAGCTCGAGGGCCTTAAGGGCCTTGTAGACGCGCTTGGTGTTCGGCGCCCAAGCCAGCGGGTTGGAGGACCAGCAGATGCAGGCGGTGGCGGGGTAGGGGTCCTTCTCCAGAATTGCCTTCCACATCAGGGACGGGCTGCACAGCATCTGGTGCAGCATCGGACGGTTCAGGCCGAACATCTTGCGGTAGCACTTGTCGATCGCCTTGAAGCCATGCCAGGACATGACGCGGAACCGCTCGTTGCCGATGTAGTCCTTCTGAATCTCGGGGGTGAGGAGATCTGAAAGCTCGAGCTCAGAGTCGCGGACGGGGAACAGCTTCTCCTTGTCGTCCGGGTCAGCCGGCTGACCGACGTACTCGCCACCGGGGTTGTCGATGTTGCCGGTGAGGATGCGTGCCATGGTCTTGGCAATGCCAAACTGGGATGCGTTGATGCCATGCTGGTCGCCGCCGCCCAGGCCCCAGCCGATGAACGCAGGACCGTTGGTTGCGTACAGGCGTGCTGCCTCGCGAATCTTACGAGCGGGGACGTTGGAGATCTTGGAGGCGCGCTCGGGTGTCCAATCCTTGAAACGGTCCTCGATGGCGTCGAAGGCAGTCCAGCACTCGACCTCGGAGCCGTCGGCCATCTTGATCTTGAAGGTGCCCTGCAGGGCCGGGGTGACCTCGCAATCCTCGTAGTAGCGGTTCTCGTCGGAGCACCAGGTCACAGGCTGGCCGCTAATCTCGTTGATTGCAAGGAAATCCTCGTGCTTGCCGCCGTTGAACTCGTCGAGGCGCACAAGCTTGCCAGTGTCCTTGCGGACCAGGAAGGGGGCGTTGGACCAGTAGCGAACGAACTTGTCATCCCACAGCTTCTCCTCGAAGATGACGTTGAGCCATGCGAAGGAGATTGCGCAGTCAGTGCCGGGATAGGGCTGCAGCCAGATGTCTGCAGTTGCGGAGCCGTCGATGCAGGTGGTGTCGATGTTGATGTATTGGGCGGGGTTGTCCTGGTTGACTTCGATGCGGCCGCGCATGGTGCGCCACAGCGGACCCTCGGGAGCGTAGGCTTCAGACCAGCGCTTGCCCCAGTTGACAATTGTGCCGGTATAAGAGGGGGAGACGGGCATGATTGCCTCGACGGGCCAACCAACCATAGCCATGTTCAAGGAGTAGTTCCAGCACCAGCAGATAGTGCCAGGGTCAACAACGTTGCCGGGGTTGCCAAAGAGGTTGAAGAAGCGCGTGCGTGCCCACAGGTGATCGGAGCGGTACGTGCCCTCGGAGGAGAACAGGGTCTTGGCGCCGTACTTCTCCTTAAGTGCCATGAGCTTGGTGGAAATCTCGTCGATCGCCTGTTCCCAGGAGATCTCTTCCCACTTGTCCTCGCCCTTCTCGCCAACGCGCTTCATGCAGTGGTTGATGCGCTTGGGATGGTAGTGGAACTTGATTGCTTTTTCGCCCTTGTTACCGAGGCGGTTGCAGAGAACAGTGCCCTCCTCTTCGTTAGGGCGCATCTCTACCAGGCGGCCGGTCTTGGTGTCGACACCGCACCAGACACCGCAGTTCATGTGGCACATGAAGCAACGGGTCCTGCGCCAGCGGATGCCGTTCTCATCGACCGTGTTGTTGGGGACGCCCAACATGGAAACCTTCTCGCTCATTGTGAGTTCCTCTCTCCTAGGCTTCTCTTCGCAATGTCGGGGCCCTCACCCCGGCTCAGCGATGCTTCATATATTAAGGTCATTGACAGTCTATGAAATCCGCCTAAGAGTTGAAATTCAGGTTGTCGTTAGATGAGAAGTGGTTGAAGAATAGATGCGAAGATGAAAAAGGACGATGAGCAGATGCCTGTTCGAGAATCCTATTGGTCTCTCTGAACGCATACAGTAAAGGCGGAGGAAGGCAATGCCTGATTGGGGGTTTGCTCCGCCAGAGAGAGGAATCGATGATGCGTATGGAAGACGTCATCACAGCACCCAAAACCCCGCATGTCAAAGGGTCACATCACATGTCAAAGGGTCACATCAAATGGCACTAATCACATCAGATAGCCCCTCATGCTTTCGTAATGATCCCTCTCCCAATCCCCGTCAATCGTTCGATCTGTCGAATAGATAGACCGATATCTTTGAGAAGATGTAGCGCATTGTCTCGCTCTTTTTTCGGCAACCCTACAATGTAATCGGAAAATTCAGCCCCGAAATACCTCTGAGCGATCGCTCGAGCATCACTATCGCATATTCGTGGTCGATAGCCATCAATCCTAGCAAACCCGTCTTGCTCGTTGATGAGCTGATGAAACCTTATGAAGTTGTCCATGCTGCCAAAAAGATCACAGGCAGCAGCAACATCACAAAGACCCTCCCCTTCTAGCACCCTATTCCCACCTGCGATCTCGCGATAGCTGCTC
>CAJUSF010000069.1 GCA_910588945.1 uncultured Eggerthellaceae bacterium
ACTTCGCTGCTTTACGTCCGCTTACATCTCTCCGCTTTGGCTTCAAACTTCAAAATCTGTGATGGCTTATATCACAGATTTTTCGTTCTGCAGAATCAGCGGAGTAGATGCAAGCGGACGCGCACAACAAACAGTCCTTGTCGCTTCGCTCCTGCGGAGCTCGCTTTGTAAGCACCTCGGCAATCATTTCTAGGATGACAAAAGCGGTGCGTGATGAAAAACGTGCGCATGGAGAGCGCATGCGCACCTACGCTCGACCTACCGCATTACCTTCATAGGCGCGTGATCTTGTGGCTCGGATGTGGCTATCACTTATAATTCAGAGATGCTTACATCTCTTGTACATACAATGGTTCGTCGTGACTGGATTCTCGCAATTGCGCTGTCTGCAATCCTATCGCTTTGCGGGGTGTTCGGAGCATCCTACGTGGCAGGTGCGGGCGAATCGGTGCTGGATCTCGCCTCAGCCATCTCGCTCGTATTTCTGTTCACGTTCGTTTTTGTAGGCCTGTTCATCGTGGGCGACCTCCTCTTCGGACTCATCCTTAAACTCGAGGACAGCACAAGTCGCATAACAAGCCTTCTCGCCCGCATCACACCGAGCTGGTCGCGCAAGAGCATTATCGTTTTCGCCGCGACCATGGGCGTGTTTTGGCTGCCATGGTTCGTCGCGAATTTCCCTGGATCGACGTATTGGGACACTTACTATCAGATATTCCAGGTCTATCCCGAGAATCATCCGATCGCCATCATCCCGTGGTCGGATGTCTACAAAAAGACGCTCACCGATGCGTGGCTTGTGGATCATCACCCAGTGCTCACCACAATGATCTACGGCGCGTTTGGCTGGGTGAGCGACCAGATCACAGGCAACTGGATGTCCGGTGTTTTCGCGTTTGTATGCATCCAAGGCATCGCCTACCTGTTCACATTTACGGCCGCATGCGCGTATATGCGCCGAGTAGGCTGTCCGACAGTCGTCGTTTTTCTCACGTATGCGTTTTTTGCGATCATGCCGTTCGTGTCGACGTGGTCGCTTTGTATGGTGAAAGACAGTCTGTTCGGGATCTTCTTCATCGGGTATTTTATGGCGCTGTTCGAAACGGTGCGTACACAAGGCGCCTTTCTCAGCCGCAAGCGCAATCTTGTGTTCTTCTGCCTGTTCGCGCTTATGCTTTGCCTCACGAAAAAGACCGGGCTGTTCGTGGTCATCCCGACGGCCATCTTTCTAGCGATAAAGCTGCGGAGAACAACCCGAGATGCGACAACTGGATCGTCCCCGATCGTCTGCCTTGCACCGGCCATCGTGAGCGTGGCGATCGCCGGACTGCTGCTTCCGCTTGTCGTCTTTCCCGCGCTAAACATCGCGCCGGGAGGCAAGCAGGAAGTTCTTGGACCGCTTTTCCAGCAGACCGCACGATATGTGGCCTATCACGAAGATGAGGTGACGGAGCAGGAACGCGAGGCGATCGACGGCGTGCTCGAGTATAGTCGCCTTGCCGAGGACTACCAATTCGATTTTGAGGACGCGGTGAAGTACCGGTTTAAGCTCGATGCCACCACCGAAGACATCATCGCGTATCTGAAGGTCTATGTGCAGCAGGGGATGAAGCATCCGGAGTCTTACGCGGCGGCATTCTGGGGGCTGGCCGGGTTCTACGTTGCGCCGACCGCGTTCATCAACATTCGGATGGTGACGGTCGACACGAAAATGGGCGACGGCGATGAAAAGCGTTATATGCTGTGGAACCCCGATGAACTCGACGGATTGCGCAACGGGCTCGATGATGCATACGGGGCGATCGCGCGCATTCCGGGACTGAATCTGCCGCTTCTCATAGTGACGTATGCGCTTTGGCTTCCGGCACTGCTTCTATATTGCATGGCTCGGCGGCAAGTGAAGGCGGCGGTGCTGTTCGTGCCGTTTTTAGTGCTGCTCGCCTTCTGTATGATCGCGCCAGTTTACGATGCGCGCTATGTCATTCCGATCTTTGACGGCGTGCCGCTTTTGGCCTGCGCGATCTTCTCTCTCCACAGAGCGAATGCGAAATGATCGATTGCTTCATCTAGCGGGTCGCCCTGTTGCGAACGATGCCCCTCTTTGACGGGCACAAACAGGGCGCATGATGATATCATTGAACAAACAAGAGAGGTGTCTCATGTCTGATCAAATTTCACAACTTACAAACAGTGAAACAACCGACCCGAAGGGCGGCGAAAGTGTCCTGCAAAATCCACCTTTGGTGGGTGTCATCATGGGGTCGAAATCGGATCTTCCAGTAATGGAGGGCTGTACCGACCAGCTCGATGCGATGGGCATTCCCTACGAGCTGAAAATCGCGAGCGCACATCGCAAACCGGCCGAGGTTCATGACTGGGCTAGCAGTGCTGCTGAGCGAGGGATGCAGGTTATCATTGCTGCTGCCGGAAAGGCTGCTCATCTAGGTGGAGTCGTTGCGGCATACACGCCGCTTCCGGTGATCGCGGTTCCGATGAAGACGTCTGATCTCGGCGGCCTTGATTCTCTGCTCTCGATGGTTCAGATGCCGAGCGGGGTGCCCGTTGCATGTGTGGCTATCAACGGTGCGAAGAACGCCGCCATTTTGGCTGCGCAGATCATCGGCGCAGGTGCCACTCCGGCGGGCGACGAGCTCGCAAGCGATTTTGCCAAGCACGCGCGCAAAGCGGTTGTCGATCTCAAAGAAGAAATGGCTGAGGCCTAAAGCATGGCAAAAAGGCTGCTGATGGGAAATGAGGCCTTCGCGCACGCTGCGCTGGAGGCAGGGGTGAACGTGGTCGCCGGATATCCCGGCACGCCTTCATCTGAGGTCATCGAAACGGTAGCCAGGCTCTACGAATCGGGTAAGGCCGAAGATATCTACGTCGAGTGGTCGTGCAACGAGAAAGCGGCGCTCGAGGTGGCGGCGGCAGCATCGATGTCAGGAGCAAGGGCGCTCTTCACCTGCAAGCAGGTCGGCCTGAATGTGGCCAGCGATGCGTTGATGTCTCTCAACTACGTGGGCGTTCGCGGTGGTTTAGTGATTTTTGTAGCTGATGATCCGGGCCCCATCTCGTCGCAGACCGAACAGGATACACGTCGGTTTGCGGCATTTGCAAAGATACCAGTGCTTGATCCCGCCACGCCTGAACAGGGCTTTTTAATGATGAAGGAGGCCTTCAAGCTTTCCGAGCGCTACAGTACGCCGGTTATCGTGCGCCCGACCACGCGTATCGATCACGCTTCAACTTTCTTTGAGGTGAAGCCGTATACGGTCGGCCGCCCCCTTCCGGAAGGCGAATTCAAGCGCGATCCGAGCGAGTGGGTCATCTTCCCGAAGCGTTCGTACAGGGCTCATGGCGATATCAACAGGCGGCTGAATTCAATTGCGTACGATTTCACATACGACACGAATTTAAATAGGTTCAACAACGGTTTCGACAAAATTTCGGGGATGCCGGCGCGTCCACTTCCCGATCTTTCCACCGAACTCGGCAGCAGTCGCTCGTCGGGCGATGATATCTACGATTCCGATTACGCAGGCGAGCGCCCGAAGCTGGGCATCGTGTGTGGCGGCGTTTCCAGGCAGTATGCGCTGGAGGCGATCGAGCTTATCGAGCGTGAAGCGGAGGCGGTCGGGGCGCTTGTGCCGTCGTATCGGTTTTTGCAAATCGGCACTCCGTATCCTTTCCCGGGAAGGATCGCGCGACGATTCTTGAAGGACCTGTCGGACGTTTTGGTGTTCGAGGAATTGGATTCGGTCATTGAGGAAGAGCTGTTGAAGGTGTCCGGTGTCAGCTTCCTTTCCCCTAACATCCATGGCAAACTCACGAACGAAGCGAACGATCGCGGCGAGAACTCTACGGAAGACACGGCGTTTCGTATCGCGGCGTTCTTCGACAGTTATAGCAAGCTCGACATTCGCGTGGCACAAAGCTACGGGGTGCAGCACATCCCGCTGATGCAGTTGGTCGAGCGGATCCTAGGGCCAAAGGCGCTGTTGTCTTACGGCAAGGAATTGCCGATGCGAGCGCCGGTTCTCTGTGCAGGTTGCCCGCATAGAGGCAGTTTCTATGCGATGAAACGTGCCGTGAAGAAGCTGCGGATTTCTCGCGAGGATGCGATCTTCTGTGGCGATATCGGTTGTTATACGCTTGGCAACGCCATGCCGCTTGATGCATGCGACACTTGCCTTTGTATGGGCGCGGGCATCACGATGGCGCAGGGTTTCAGCGTGACGAATTACGACAAGAAGTCGATCGCGTTTATCGGGGATTCAACGTTTTTTGCAAGCGGGATGACGGGAATCGCGAACGCGGTCTACAACCAGCACGACATAACGATCTGCATTCTGGATAATTCGACTACCGCGATGACGGGGTCGCAGCCACACCCGGGAACGGGCGTCACTTTGATGGGCGCTCAGAGTCGGCCGATCGACATCGCCGGTGTGCTTCGTGCGCTCGGCGTGACATCGATCGTGGAGGTCGACCCGCTCGATGAGGCGGCCGCCGAGTCGGCATGCATCGAGTCGCTTCTCGAAGAGGCGCCCACGGCCATAATCTTCAAGAGCCCATGCGTGTGGCTGAGTCCGTTTGGATCGCCCGCGAAGGTGCATGTGAACGCATGCACGGGTTGCAAGAAATGCATCACCGAGATCGGGTGTCCGGCAATAGGGTTCGATCCGCAGGCCCAAGGCGCGAAGAGCAAAGATCGCGGACAGGCTGTGATCGATGAGAGCCAGTGCAACGGATGCGGACTGTGCTTGCAGGTTTGTCCGTTCAAGGCTATCGAGATACTCACTCCGGAAGAAAAGGCGTTGTTCGAGAGTGCGCGGCGGGCTACCGTTTCGGGATCCGGCATTCCGGGTAGCGTGAGCTTTGCTGGTGGTAGTGCTGGCGCTGCGGGTGCGGGTGCTGCGAGTGCGGCGGGTGCGGTGACTTCCGCGGGTGCTGGTGTTGCTGGTGGTGAAAGCGATGATGCTTTGTTCCCAAGCGAAAGCGCTGCGGGCGAGATGTCGATGGCCGCAACGGCTGTTACGGAGGAAAAGCAGCGCGGCCTTATCGGAAGCGATGAGGATTCTGCCGAAGAGACGGATGAGCCGACCGAAGAAGTCGCGCAGGATATGCTTGAAATCGAGAATGCCTTCGAGCTTGATTCTGGGGCCTTGAACTTGGTTGATATGTACGGCACAGATTCGCTTGATAAGATTGCGAACGCCGAGATGCCGCGGGTTTCACGTGCAACATCGGGTGCGCTTTATGCCGATTCGTTCGTTGATGCCACGCTTGATGTGGAGATTCCCAGCTCAGAAGGGTATGTAAGCATTCCGCAAGACGATATTCCCGAAGATGCGATTCGTGTCGGAAATGGAATGGCGCGTCCTGTCGGGCGTAAGCGACGTGTGCGGAAAAACGATGCCGATCAGGAAAGATTTGCATCACAAAGTAGATCTACCCGAGCGCGACGTGTTTCGCGGAGAGCCGACAAGGAAGCGGTGTCGAGAGTTGAGCAGGTTAAGCTCGAGGATCTCGATGAGAATTTTGACGGCTTGGTTGGTAATCTGATCGAGACGATGTCGGCCGATGGGTTTGAGGAGTACTCGACCGCTGCGGCGGCATACAGTGCGGCGAAAGATGCGCTTGCTCGAGGATCGCAGGAGACGCAGAGTGCTGTCGGACAGTCGGAGGGCGACGATGCTAGTGGTGCGGTTGGGCTTGTGGGTGACGATGCGCAGTCGGATGCAGGTTCGCAGCATGATCCGTCGTATCGCTACTATATGAAAAACACTTCCTACCGAAGAAAGGCGCTGGCCTATGCGTCCGGGCAGGGATCGGCAACATCAGCTTCCGGGTTGATTGTTGAGTCTGCTATCGATGCGTCGGATCGCGACCTTTCGGACGACTCTTCCGATAGAGAGCACCTTACAGGAGAGATCGATCTGACGCAGGATGATCAGAGTGTCGCGAATGCCTCTGACGGTGCGAGCGAAAGTGTATCGTCGTTGGATGATGCATCCGATCAGGGCAGCAATGATGATGCGATGGATGTGTTTGACGCGCTAAATCGCAGCGTCTACATCGAGGTAGACGACGGCGAAGAGGCGAGAATCGCAGCGGAGGTAGCCAAGGCGCAGCGACGCGTGGCGCGCGAGGAGGCCGCAAAGCGAGCGGCGGAGGTCGCTAAGCGTGAGGCCGAGGCTGCAAGACGCGAGGCCAAGCGTGAGGCCGCAAAGACGGTCCGGCTCGGAACGAATCTCATCGGTGATTCCAAGGCACAGGCCGACCGCGATGCGCTTCCTCGCGATTCTCGTGGCGCGGATACTCCCGATCTTCAAGAGGAACAGCAGGAGCCGAGTCGTCCAAGCGCGGTGATGGATCGCGCCGAGCGCGAGAAGATGCGCGCGAAGTATGCCCAGTATGCTCACTATTCTCCGACACAATATGCTTCGCATAATGAGGATGGCGGCATATCTTCAGAAGGGGACAGGCCGCAAAACAATTCGGGCAAGCCTTCCGTCAAACAGTCGAGATGGGGTGGCCGAGGATGATAAACATACTTCTAACAGGCGTCGGCGGACAGGGGACTGTGCTTGCCGCGAAGATATTGGCGCTTGCTGCCAGCACGAAGGGCTGGAAAGCGCGCACGGCCGAGACGATTGGCATGGCGCAGCGCGGCGGCAGTGTGATCTCGCATGTCCGGATTGGAAACTTGGGAGAGGATGTGCATGCGCCGCTCGTGACTCAAGGGAGCGCCGATCTGATAATTGCGTTCGAGCCGGGTGAGGCGGCACGTGTGCTGCCCTACCTATCCAAGACTGGCACCATAGTTACCGCCACCACGACGGTCGAGCCCGTTTCGGCAGCCATTGGTGATGTGCCCTACGATGCAAAACAGATACTTGAGAACATCCAGCTTTCGCTCTACAACGCTATGGTGAAGAGCATTACGCGCGGAAAGACCCGCAAGCAGCTGCAATCGCGCCTAGTTCCTGTGAACGACGCGGCGATTATCGCAAAGCTCGGCGGCAACCGTAAGGTGCTCAATTCGATCATGCTGGCCGTGGCTGTTTCGCAAAACGTTTTGCCGCTTTCGCTTGATGATCTGACGGCGGCGGTATCAGCATGTGTTAAACCGCAGTTCGTCGAGATGAATATCAGAGCCATCGAAGCGGCTCTGGAAGGGGGAAGAAACAATGCAAATGAAGCCTGAGCAGCTCGAACTTATTCGCGAGCAGCTTCATACGATCAAGGACCGTTCGGCATTCTACGCTAAGAAATTCGAAGGGATCGACGTTGCGGATATATCTTCGCAAGCCGACTTTGAAAAGCTACCATTTTCCGAGAAGGACGATCTTCGCAAGGTCTATCCACTTGGGTTGCAGGCGGTTCCGGATGCCGAGGTCGTGCGTATACACTCTTCATCGGGAACCACGGGCACGCCGGTAATCATTCCCTATACCTCGCAAGACGTTACCGATTGGGCCATTCAATTCGCGCGTTGTTTTGAGATTGCTGGCGTGAATGTGCTCGATCGTGTGCACATAACGCCCGGATACGGTCTTTGGACCGCAGGCATCGGCTTTCAAGCGGGCTGCGAGCGGTTGGGCGCCATGGCTATTCCGATGGGGCCGGGCAATACCGAAAAGCAGCTTCGCATGATGGAAGATCTGCAATCCACAGTGCTTTGTGCCACGTCGTCCTACGCATTGCTGCTTGCCGAAGAGATCGAAAAGCGCGGGTTGCGTGATAAGCTGAAGCTGCGCAAGGGCGTTATCGGCAGCGAGCGCTGGGGCGAGAAGATGCGCAACCGTATCGCAAACGAATTAGGCATCGAGATCTACGACATTTACGGGCTGACCGAGATTTACGGGCCAGGCATTGGCATCTCGTGCGACCAGCATAACGGGATGCACGTCTTTGAGGACTTCTGTTACATCGAGATCGTCGATCCGGCTACAGGTGAAGTGTTACCGGATGGCGAGATCGGCGAGCTTGTGATCACAACGCTGCGTAAACAGGGTGCGCCGCTGATCCGTTATCGCACGCATGACCTTACGCGCATTATCCCGGGTGACTGCAAGTGTTCTTGCGGGGAGAAACATCCGAGGATTGACATTCTTGTGGGTCGCACAGACGATATGTTTAAGGTGAAAGGTTGCAATATCTTCCCTGCTCAAGTTGAGGAGGTTATTGCGATTACCGACGGAACGTCGAGCGAATATCAGGTGATGATTGAGCATGTCGATGGGCACGATGTGCTGACCGTTTTGTTTGAGACGCCGCTTGAAGGCGATGCGATCGAGAAGGCAGAGGTTGAGCTCGCGACCATCTTCAAGGCAAAATGTGGATGCACGCCGATCGCTAAGGGTGTGCCGATGGGTGAGTTGCCTCGCAGTGAGAAGAAGACGAAGCGTATCTTCGATTCCAGATACTAATATTGTGAGTTCGCGAGTCTGATGTGTGGTTTGGGACGTTCCTAAACTCACGCTTGAATCAACTTGAAAGACAATGCCACAGGTTGACCGCACGATTGCTTGCTTGGAAGGGCTACTGGTTGACTGTAGGTGCGCATCCGATCTTGATGCGCACATCTGCAGGTTTGGATGGAAATGCTTACCGAGATACTTAGTCGCTCAAACAGTCCTCGTCGCTTCGCTCCTGCGGAACTCGCTTTGTAAGCACCTCGGCAATCATTTCTTGGATGACAAAAAGATACGAGCGAACTTCGTAGGTGCGCATCCGCCCTTGATGCGCACATTTTGTGCGCACAATAGGCCGATCTGCCTGTAGGGCTTTACCCTAGGCTTTCGGACTTCGAAGATCGTGGTGTTTTATACCACGATCTTTCTTGTCCTCTCGAATCGGGTTTCAACCCTACAGGCAGATCGCTTGATGTAATAAGGCCCGCTACCAACAACAAAAAACATCCTTATCGAAACATTGCGGCAGGGCCATGCAGGCCCTACGCGCAATGTTTCGAGCGTACTTATAGCGTGGTCCGATCGCCTAAGGATCTCCAAAGCGCTCTTCAAAAATTTTTCACGAATTCACTTTATTGTGATAAAGTAGCCTGCATGAATCTCATCAAGGGAAATACCGCACTTGCTTTCGCAGAGCTGACAGACTCCAAAAAAGGAGCCATTCGCGCTGCGCATTTCGCCGCAAAAAGCTCCGATGCGGATTGCGCGATCATGAGCGAGCACTTCGCTCAGAAATGTACGCGCAGCCTTTTCGAGCAATACGTCTATCGATATTAATGGCACACGGGCGAATACCCGGGGCCATTTTTTTTATGGCCGAATTCGAGCGTTTGGCTGTGTGCGCATAAATTCGAAGCGAGTCCGTATCTCATTTGATGAGTCATCAAAGGGAGTTGAGGGAAAACAGGGGTAAGGAAAATGATCGAAAAACTAATACTGGTTCTGATATTCGTTGCGGTGGCTGTCGGCGTCGGCATTTACTGCAAGCGCTCCACCAGCACCGTAGACGGCTTTGTACTTGGCGGAAGAAAGGTCGGCCCGTGGATGAGCGCGTTCGCGTACGGCACGAGCTATTTCTCGGCCGTTGTGTTTGTTGGCTATGCAGGGCAGTTCGGCTTCAAATACGGAATCGCTGCCACTTGGGCGGGAATCGGCAATGCGATCTTGGGAAGCTTGCTTGCTTGGTGGGTGCTAGGCCCGCGCACGCGTGAGATGACCCATCGCCTTGGCGCGCAGACCATGCCGGAATTCTTCGGCAAGCGCTACAACTCGAAGGCTCTTCGCATCGCGGCCGCGGCCATTATTTTCATCTTTTTGATCCCGTATACCGCGTCGGTCTATAACGGCTTGTCGCGTCTATTTGGAATGGCGTTTGATCTGCCGTATGATGTTTGCGTGATCGGCATGGCAGTGATCACGTGTGTCTACGTTGTGGTCGGCGGTTACATGGCCACGGTCATGAACGACTTCATTCAAGGCATCGTGATGCTGCTCGGTATCACGGCGGTCATCGTGGCGGTGCTTTTGAGCAACGGCGGATTTTCTGAGGCCATCATTCAGCTTTCGCAAGTGCCGGCAGAAGGCTCAGCGATGGAAGGCGCGTTCGTCAGCTTCTTCGGACCCGACCTGTTCAACCTGCTGGGCGTTGTGATCCTCACCTCGCTCGGCACATGGGGCCTTCCGCAAATGGTGCAGAAATTTTACGCTATCAAAAGCGGCCCTGCGGTGAAGCAAGGTGCCATCATCTCCACCATCTTTGCGTTTGTGGTTGCCGGCGGATCGTACTTCCTTGGCGGCTTTGGGCGCCTGTATGAGGGCCAGATCGAGTACGCCGCAAACGGCACGCCGATCTACGACTCGGTCATTCCGACAATGCTTGCTACGCTTCCGGATGTGCTGATCGGCCTTGTGATCGTGCTCGTTTTATCGGCCAGTATGTCGACGCTGTCGTCGTTGGTGCTCACGTCGTCGTCCACGCTCACGATCGATCTCATCAAGGACAACTTCGTCAAGAATATGAAGGAGAAACAGCAGCTCGTGTGTATGCGAGGTCTGCTCGTCGTGTTCATTGCTATTTCAGCGGTGATCGCGCTGGTGCAATACCACTCATCGATCGTATTCATTGCGCAGCTGATGGGTTATTCGTGGGGTGCACTGGCCGGTGCGTTTCTCGGTCCGTTCCTTTGGGGCTTGTACAAGAAGAAGGTGTCGAAGGCAGCAGTTTGGTGCTCGTTCATTTTCGGTGTGGGTTTGACCGCGGTGAATATGATAATGGGATTTATGGGTACGCCGCTCATTGCAAGCCCGATCAACTGTGGCGCGCTATGCATGATCGTGTCGCTGATCATCGTTCCGGTGGTAAGTCTGTTTACGCCGGCAGACGAGTTTCAGATCGATCCGCCGTCGCGTCTTTCGGCATCGGATAGGGAATTTGAGGCCGAGGTGGCTGCGCAGGTTGCCGCCGGGGGTCCCGTGCCCGGAAGCGTTGCCGATGGAGCGCGTGAGGGGATTGCGCCTGAGGTGCAGGAAGCGATTGATACGGTTCGCAGTTCGTAGTGCGCAAAGGAAACGTTACCGGCCGACTGTAGGTGCGCATGCGTCCTTCATGCGCACGATAGGCCGATCTGCCTGCAAGGTTTCACCCTAGGCTTTCGGACTGCGAAGATCGTGGTGTTTTATACCACGATCTTTCTTGTCCTCTCGAATCGGGTATCAACCCTGCAGGCAGATCGTATGATGCTTCATGGTCTGTATTTAACAGGAAACGCGAACTTCGTAGGTGCGCATGTGTCCTTCATGCGCACGTTTTAGTGTTCGGATGAAATGATTGCCGAGATACTTAGTCGCTTTACGTCCGCTTACATCTCTCCGCTTTGGCTTCAAACTTCAAAATCTGTGATGGCTTATATCACAGATTTCTTGTTCTGCAGAATCAGCGGAGTAGATGCAAGCGGACACACACAACAAGC
>CAJUSF010000070.1 GCA_910588945.1 uncultured Eggerthellaceae bacterium
ATCGGTGGCAGACCGGTAGGCGTTGACCACGCTCCGTACATCATCGCCGAAGCAGGAATAAACCATAACGGAGATGCTGCGGTTGCGAAAGAGATGATCCGGGTAGCGGCTCTAGCGGGTGTCGATGCAGTCAAATTCCAGACCTTCAAAACCGAGGAATTCTTAACAGATAGATCGGTTCCTTATACATACCGGTCTCAAGGTGAAGAGATCACCGAGTCCATGTTCGATATGTTCAAGAGAACCGAATTGACGGACGAGGAATGGCGCGAACTGAAAGCATGTTGCGACGAGTGCGGGGTGGATTTTCTTTCCACTCCAGCCTCAACGGCTGGCACAGAGTTCTTGGTGGAGATCGGCTCAGTGGCGATCAAGGTGTCATCTGACGAGCTCACAAATCTACCGCAGCTCAGAGAATATGCGAGCTTCAACTTGCCGTTGCTTGTTTCGTGCGGCATGGGAAGCGCGGATGAGATCCAGGACATGCTTGAAGCGGTGGATTCCGAGAATCATGATATATGCATCTTCTTGTGCACATCGCAGTATCCTACACCTCCTGAAGATGTAAATGCATTGAAGCTTCTTGAGATGCAAGAGCTGTTTCCTGGGGTGGTTGTCGGCTTGTCCGATCATACTCAAGGAAGCACGGCAGCCATATTGTCCATTGGCTTAGGTGCCCGAGTCTTTGAGAAGCATTTCACATTGGATCATGACATGCCAGGCCCTGATCAGTGGTTTTCTTCCGAGCCTGACGAGCTAGCAGAATGGGTGCAAGGTATACGTAATGCTTATATGATGCTGGGCTCGAGCAGCTTACAGCCTACTGATACTGAAATGGAAATGCGCGATATAGCTCGTAAGAGCATCGTGGCTTTGAGGTCGATCGAAAAGGGCGAAGCATTCACTTTGGACAATATAGGCTTGAGGAGGCCGGGGACAGGATTGCCCCCCAAGGCTTTTGAAAGCGTTTTGGGGAAAAGGGCGGCTTGTGACATTCTGCCCGATAGCCTTATTGCTGAGGATGATATTGCGTGATCTTTGATAGGGGCTAATTTGGACGTTCTGAAGGGTCGGAAGATCATAGTCATAGGCATGGAGCACTACAATCCGCTAGGATTAGTGCGTACGCTTGGGAGAAGCGGCGTCAAGCCTGACTATATTGCCATAAAGCACAAGAGCGAAGTTGTCTCAAAAAGCAAATTCGTCAACTACGTGCATCATGTTGATGATATCGAAGATGCCTATCGGGTGCTGTTGTCCGAATATGCAGGAAGATACGACGACCCTCCTGTCGTGATAACAACCGACGATGACATTCAAAGCCTATTGGACCTTCATTATGACGAGTTGAAGGATGCGTTCGTCATGTTCAATAGCGGCGTTTCTGGCCGAACAACTGAATTCATGAATAAGAAGACGATCTTGGATATAGCGCAAAAGCATGGCTTGAAGGTCTTGGATACCTGGGTCGTCGTTAATGGCGAGATTCCTGATGATATACGGTACCCGATCATCACGAAGGCTATTTCCCCAAATGATGGCGGCTGGAAATCTGATGTGCATATCTGCAACTCAGAGACGGAATTGGTGAAAGCCTTCGAGACGATCAGAAGTCCGAAGATCTTGCTTCAGAGGTATGTTCATAAGAATAATGAAGTTTGCGTGGATGGCTTTACCATCGATCACGGCAAGACGATGTTCAAT